>CABTXD010000005.1:0-65746 GCA_902488665.1 uncultured Prevotella sp.
CAGACGTGTGCTCTTCCGATCTTTTTCCAGCTTATTGTCAACATCACTGCGCTACTTCTTGTCCTGGGAGGGGCTTTCATCGGTGTGGAGATGCCGCTCACGGTGACACAAATATTGTGGGTGAACCTCTTGATGGATACCTTTGCAGCCATGGCATTGGCCTCTTTGCCTCCTTCACGCGAGGTGATGAAAGACAAACCGCGTAAGGAAAATGAGTTCATCCTTAATAAAGAGATGCGCCAAGGCATTCTGTTCTGCGGCGTGACCTTCTTTATTTTCCTGTTTGCCATGCTCATTTATTGCGAACGTAATGTGTCACAAGGCATCAGTATGCGTGAGTTGACCATCTTCTTCACAACCTTTGTGATGATTCAGTTGTGGAACCTGTTCAACGCAAAGACGCTCGGTTCCAATCATTCGGCATTCCGTTATCTTTGGAAAGACAAGGGACTGCTGCTCGTGTTGCTGTTGGTTATCTTGGGACAGTGGCTCATCGTGACCTTCGGAGGTAAGATGTTCCGCACCGTACCGCTGTCGCTTAGCGACTGGTTGGGCATCATTATCTTTACTTCTGTTGTGCTTTGGGTGGGTGAACTATGGCGATGGACGAAACGATTAAGGGCAAGAAAGTCATGAAACAGAGCGTCAAGAACATTATATTTGACCTGGGTTGCGTGCTTGTAGGGCTTGATAAACAGCGTTGCGTGCGTGCTTTTGAGCAGATAGGGGCAGGAGACGTTGCCGCTTATGTTCGGGATCATCGCACGGCTGATTTGTTTTTTGACATTGAAACAGGTCAAATGGCGACGGAAGAGTTTTGTGATGAGGTTCGCAGAATGAGCCGATGCAAGGCTGAGGATAAGGATATTGTCTGGGCATGGAACCAACTTTTGTTGGGTATTCCTGATGAGAAAAAGCAACGTTTGGTTGACTTGAAGAAGGAATATCGACTTTTCTTGTTGAGCAACACCAATGACATGCACTGGCAGAAATGCGTGAAAGATTTCTTTCCCTACCACAATCTGGGGGTAAACGATTATTTCGAAGACATCTATCTGTCATACGAGTTGCAGCTTACGAAACCCGATCGCCAGATTTTTGAGGCCGTATTGAGGCACTCACAGCTGCAAGCAGCAGAGACACTCTTTATTGATGACGTGCAAGAAAACTGTGAATCGGCCGCACAACTTGGCATCCAGGTGATGCACGAGACCACAGGTAACGATTGGTTAAATGCGTGGTAAGGATATGAAAACCATGATACTGGATGAAAAAACGATTCTAACAAGTCCCTGTGTGGCAACCATTGGATTCTTCGATGGGGTGCATTTGGGGCATCAATTCTTGATACATCAGGTTGTGAAGACAGCTCGTGACGCGGGATTGTCATCCATGGTCATCACGTTTGACAAGCATCCTCGCCAAGTGTTACACAGTCATTATGTTCTCGAACTGTTGACCACGACCGAGCAAAAGCTGCAACTACTCTCTGCAACTGCTGTTGATCAGGTCGTGGTATTGCCCTTTACGCAAGAGATGGCGAGTATGACAGCCCAACAATTCATGGCCGATGTGCTCCATCGTCGGTTACATGTACGCAAGTTGGTGATTGGTTATGATAATCGGTTTGGACACAATCGGGAAGAAGGATTTGACGATTATGTGCGCTATGGACGGGCATTAGGTATCGAGGTGATACGCAGTGAGGAGTTTTCTTTGGGCAAAGATGCCGTGCATGTGAGTTCTTCTGCCATTCGAAAATACATCCATGAGGGTTCAATGGAGCAGGCCAATCGCTGTCTGGGACGTCCCTATGTGCTCACGGCTCATGTTGTTGATGGGTGCAAAGAGGGTAGGAAACTTGGATTTCCTACTGCCAATCTCAATTTAAACGAAATCACACAGCTGCTTCCTGCCATGGGTGTTTATGCTGTGAAAGCACAGGTTGAGGGGGCAGGACCTTGGTATCGGGCGATGAGCAGCATCGGTATGCGGCCCACCTACAATGGAACAAACCTGACAGTCGAAACTCATATCCTCGAAGGATTTCATGAAAATATCTATGATAAGCAACTTTCCGTGGCCTTTTTCAAACGCCTTCGCGCTGAAAAGCGGTTTGACAGCTTGGCGTTGTTACATGCTAAAATAACGGAAGATGCACGGGAAGTAAATTATTATTTTAACACAATAGAGAAATGATGCGTAAATCAATCAAAGGAATATTAGATATTGCATGGTATTTAGTGGTGTTTATCATGCTTCAAGTGTTGGTCACTTATCTGGTCAGCATCTTGTCTTTGCTGCACAATGGCATGGACTTCGGGACCGCATTGCACTATCTTCAGTCGCATCGCGTGTTCAGTTCGACGACGGTCATCGCCACTTCCGCCGTTTCCAGTGTGCTGACAATCGTCTTATTCATGTCACTTAAATGGACACCCGTGGCACGTTCGTATGTGCGCAGTAAGCCTTGGGCGGCATTGTTTTGGGTGGTTTTACTATCATTGGGCACCATCATCCCCTCTGCATGGCTGCTTGAGCAGATGGAAGTAGAGGTGCCTTCTGGCTTAGAACGAATGCTCAATGCCTTGATGGGCAATCGGTGGGGATATCTATCCGTTGGCATTTTGGTGCCAATTGCCGAAGAAACAGTCTTCAGAGGTGCCATTCTTCGCACCTTGCTCCAACTCTTCCGGGGCCGTACAGCTTGGCTGTCCATCATCCTTTCGGCGTTGATTTTTGGTCTTGCGCATTTCAATATGGCTCAATTGCCGCATGCTTTTCTCATGGGTTTGTTGTTGGGATGGATGTATGTGCGTACCAACAGTATTGTACCTGGCATTGTTTTGCATTGGGTAAACAACTCTACAATATTCATGGTGTATAATCTCATTCCCAGCTCAGCTAATGGTAATCTTGTTGACATCTTTGGAGGTAGTCAGCAAGCCGTGTGGATGAGTCTTTTCTTCTCACTATGCATCATGCTTCCAGCCTTGTTCCAGTTGTCCCGAAGACTGAAGAAAGCCGAACCAGTAGCATAGCGGTTGGGTTGTTGGTGGGTAGACATGAACATGAAAAGTCTAAAATAGCGAAACGCCACCCCTTTGGTGGCGTTTCTTAAGTACGTTAGTATGTTATGAAAAATTTGAGAGAAAAGTGAAGCTTCACAGCTTCGTTTTTGTTTTACTAAACATGTTTTATAATTGAGAAAGCATAGAAATTATCTTATTTGATGATGGTAGCTGGCTGCACATCTGCGGGTGTTATGTTGCTTTGTTGCATGCTGTCTATCGTCGCAGAGTCGCCAATGGCCACTGAAGTACCTTGCTGTAGTTGTTCTGTTCCATCATAGGATGCACCTATGTTGTCGTTATTTTGCATGAACGGAACCTGCAATGCGTTGCTCAATGTCAGGATGATGGCTACCACGGCGGCAGCTTTGAAGAGCGGCATCAGCCGTTGTCTCATCTTGATGGTGCGCGCTTTGACCGGTGTTGGCTCATCGATCATGGACAGAATCCTCTCATCGAAGTCGTCTCCCAGTACCTTTTGGGTTGCTTCTTGTTGAGCGTATACGAACAATGCGCGATACTTTTGCAAGTCCGCAGGAACGTCTTCCTGACTGAAGAACGTGCGGAGAATCTCTTCTTCTTGAAGCGTTGTCTCGCATGCCCAATAGCGTTCCAATAGTTGTTCGATATATTTATAATCCATAATTGTCGTATTTTTGAAATCTTTCTTTTACCGTTTGCCGGGCTCTGAAGATGTTTACTTTCACTTGCTCTTCACTGATGCCCAGTATTTTGGCAATTTCTTTGTAAGGCTTTCCCTCGAAATCTCTGAGTTGCATGCAGCTTCTTTGTTTTTCTGGAAGCGCATTCACGAGGTTTCTCACAAGCTCTATTCTGTCTTGTTGTAGGGTATCCTCGAATGGTGTCGAGGAGGTGTCTGGGCTTTCTGTCTGTCTTTCTTCGAGCGAATCATTGAGATTGTCGTGCTTCTTGATTCTGTCGAGCGCTAAGTTGCGGCAGATAGTGATGCTGAAGGCTTCTATCGATTCTATTTCATTCCAGCTTTCACGCTTGTCCCAAACCTTTATCAGTGTGTCTTGTACGATGTCTTGGGCCTCCTCATGACTGAGGGTGATGCGCAAAGCTAACCTGTAGAGCGCATCTTTGAGTGGTAAGACATCGTTACGAAAACTGATATTCTTCATCTTTGCCTCTAATTAAATGACGATTGAGATAGGGATAAGTTACATACACCTGCAGATTTAACTATTTTTTTAGGTTAATCAGTAGGATGAATCTTGCCTTTTTTGCTATTGGTGAAGCCTTCTTTACAAGAAGTAGACGTTGGTGGAATTGTGTGCAGCAGGTATAAAAAAGTGTGCCGCCACCACGGATTATTCCAGGTAAGTGTACCCGTAAAGCCCTGAACGGTAGTTGTTCAAAAACTCTTTACCTTCTTCCAAGGATATTTTTCCCAGCTTAACACTCTTCGTTACCCATGTTTCCAGTTGTCTAACCAACTTCTTCGGACTGTATTGAACATAGTCAAGTACCTCGTCTACGGTCTCTCCATCAATTACTTGGTCGATGCTGTATTTGCCGTTTTTTACGGAGATGTGCACGGCATTGGTGTCGCCAAAGAGATTGTGCAGGTCGCCTAAGATTTCCTGGTAGGCTCCAACAAGGAACACGCCGAGATAGTAAGGCTCGCCTTTCTTCAATGGGTGCAGAGGCAACACGTGTGAAATATTGCGGTTAGTTACGAAGTTTGCTATCTTTCCATCGCTGTCGCAGGTGATGTCTTGCAGTGTGGCATTGCGTGTGGGACGTTCGTCCAGCCGCTGAATCGGTAGGATAGGGAAGAGCTGATCGATAGCCCAACTGTCGGGAAGTGACTGGAAGAGGGAGAAATTGCAGAAGTATTTATCGGCCAACAGCTTGTCAAGATTCCTCAACTCATCAGGGACATGCTTCATTGATTTGGACAACATGTTGATTTCCCGACACACACTCCAGTACATGCTTTCTATCTCTGCGCGCGTTTGTAGGTCGACAATGCCCAGAGCGAACAAGTCGAGTGACTCTTCACGTATTTGCTCTGCGTCGTGCCAGTCTTCCAACATCGAGCGCGGATTGAGGTTATCCCATATCTCATACAGATCTTTTACCAGCTGGTGTTCTTCTTCGGTTGGCTCAAATTCATCAGGCATGGATGGTAGACTGGCTGTTTCCAGCACGTCAATGACCAACACCGAGTGGTGCGCTGTCAATGACCGGCCGCTCTCTGTGATGAGGTTTGGGTGTGGCACGCCATTCTTGTTGGCCGCATCAATGAAGGTGTAAATACAGTCGTTGACATACTCTTGGATGGAGTAATTCACCGAACTTTCGCTGCTCGACGAACGCGTTCCGTCATAATCTACGCCCAGTCCGCCCCCACAGTCCACGAAATCAACGTTGTACCCCATCTTATGTAGGTTGATGTAGTATTGCGCGGCCTCGCGCAACGCCGTCTGTATGCGGCGAATTTTGGTGATTTGAGAACCGATATGGAAGTGAATGAGATGCAGACAGTCTTTGAGTCCTTTCTCCTCCAGCATCTTCAAGGCCAGCAGAAGTTCAGAGGAATTCAGGCCAAACTTCGAGGCGTCTCCGCCGCTGTCTGCCCATTTACCTGAGCCGGATGATGCCAACTTGATTCGAATACCAATGTTCGGCCGTACGCCAATCTTCTTCGCAGCCTTGGCGATGATGTCCAGTTCGTTCAGTTTCTCAATGACAATGAAGATGCGTTTGCCCATCTTTTGCGCCAAAAGTGCCAGCTCTATGTAGCTCTGGTCTTTGTATCCGTTGCAAATGATGAGCGAGTCGCTCTGGCATTGCACGGCAATCACCGCATGAAGTTCAGGCTTGCTGCCCGCCTCCAAACCCAAGTTGAACTTCTGTCCGTGTGAGATAATCTCTTCCACTACGGGCTGCATTTGGTTCACCTTGATAGGGTAGATGATGAAGTTCTCGGCTTTGTAATCGTATTCTTTTGCAGCTTGCGCAAAGCAGCTGGCCGTTTTCTCAATACGGTTGTCAAGAATGTCGGGGAAACGCAATAGTACAGGCGAACTCACGTCGCGCAAAGCCAGCTCGTCCATCACGTCTCGCAGGTCTATTTCGGTATTGTCCTTACACGGCGTCACATAGGCATTGCCCTTTTCGTTGATGCCAAAATAAGAAACACCCCATCCATTGATGTTGTACAACTCTTTTGAATCTTCAATCGTCCACTTCTTCATTGTTGTTTTACGAAACTGTTTTTTATAGATTTAATAATACTTTTAATTGGTCTACGGTTGCTTGTATCTTGCCGTAAGAGTCCATCAGACTGACGTCCAGCGTATGCTTTGCCTGCGTATAAAAGGGCTCGCGCTCTTTGAGTTGTGTGCGTATAAAGGCTTTCACTTCATCCGGTGTCTTGTCCAGCAGCAAGGGTCTTACCGTCCTGCCCATCTTCAAATGGCCGTAAAGCACCTCGGGTGAAGCTTTCAGAAACACGGTTTCGCCCTGCTGGTTCATATACTTGATGTTGTCAAAGAAGCACGGCGTGCCACCTCCGCAACTCAGAATGACGTGTTCGAACTCTGCGACTTCGTGCAGCATGCGGCATTCTATCTGCCTGAACCCCTCTTCCCCTCGCTCTTCAAAGAGTTGTTTGATGGTTTTTCTCATCCGGCTTTCGATGTACCAGTCAAGATCATAAAACGGCATGTCGAGGTCTTTTGACAAGGCTTTTCCAAGCGTTGTCTTGCCCGAACCCATGTATCCCATGATGATGATGCGGTCCATGCTAGCGGTGGGTTGATTATTTCCTGCTCTTAGCCGTCTTCTTTGCAGGTGCCGCATGCACGATGTCCATGCACTCCTCGTATGTCAAGTCGGCTGCCTTGCTATGCATGGCCTTGGGCAAGCGATAGTTCTTGCCGTCATAGGCGATGTAAGGGCCGTAACGACCGTTCAGCACTTCCAGCTTTGCGTCTTGTTCAAACGACTTGATGTGCCTTTCTTTCTCCTGCTTCCGCTTCTGTTCTATTAGTTGGATGGCAGTTTCCAAAGTCACCTTTAGCGGGTTTTCTTCTTTGGGCAGTGACACATATTTCTTCTGATGAAGCACGTAGGGTCCGAAGCGTCCAGCCCCAATCACCACATCAGTGCCTTCAAACTGACCCACGGTGCGAGGCAGTTTGAACAATTCGAGCGCGTCTTCCAAAGTCATCTCCTCCATGCTCTTGTCTGCAGGGAGTTGTGAGAATCGGGGCTTCTCGTCATCATCGGCTGTACCGATTTGTACCACTGGTCCGTATCTGCCTATCTTTACGAACACCGGTTTGCCACTCTTGGGATCAATACCCAGCTCACGTTCGCCAGCCTTGTGCTCGCTTCGTGCGTTCATCACCTTTTCTACGGTGGGCTTGAAGCTCTTGTCAAAGCTCTTCATCATCTTGTTCCACTCGGTGTTTCCCTCAGCAATGCTGTCGAATTTCTCTTCCACATTCGCAGTGAAGTTGTAGTCCATGATGCTGGGGAAGTTCTCCATCAGGAAGTCGTTCACCACCATTCCGATGTCCGTAGGCAACAGTTTTCCTTTTTCGTTGCCCACCACTTCTTTCTTAGTCTTGGACGTTATCTTGCCGCCCTTCAGCGAATCGATGGTGTATGCCCTATCAGTACCCTTCTTATCGCCCTTCTGCACATATTCTCTTTGCTGTATGGTGCTGATGGTGGGCGCGTAGGTAGAGGGTCGACCGATGCCCAATTCTTCCAGTTTCTTCACCAAACTGGCTTCCGTGTAGCGTATCGGACTTTGTGAATAGCGTTCGGTTGAGGTGATCTCACGACGTTCCAACAGGTCGCCTTCCTTCAAGGCTGGCAGCGAGTGGGTATAGTCATCCTGGTTGTTCTCATCCTCGTCGTTCGACTCGTGATAAGCCTTGATAAAACCTTCGAACGTGATGATTTCGACATTGGCCGTAAACTGTTCTTTCACACCGCTTACGTCAATGGTCACGGTTGTCTTCTCCAACTGTGCGTCAGCCATCTGACTGGCTAGCGTGCGTTTCCATATCAGGTCGTACAGTCGGCGTTCTTGCGACGTACCCTCTATCTCATGCTTGCTCATGTACGTTGGGCGAATGGCCTCGTGAGCCTCTTGTGCGCCTTTCGAGTGCGTGTGATACTTGCGTGGTTTGCTGTATTCTGCACCGTATGCCTTCACGATTTCATCCTTACAGGTGTTCACTGCCAGTTGTGAGAGATTCACGCTGTCGGTACGCATGTAAGTGATTTGTCCGTTCTCATACAGATGCTGAGCCACCATCATGGTCTGTCCAACCGTAAATCCCAACTTGCGGGCTGCTTCCTGTTGCAGGGTTGAAGTGGTGAAAGGTGGTGCTGGCGTGCGTTTCAGGGGTTTGCGGGTGATGCTGTCCACGGTGAACTTGGCATCCTTACATTGCTCCAGAAAGGCCAGGGCTTCTTCGTGCTTGTTGAACCGTTTGTCCAGTTCGGCCTTCACTTCCGATGCCGATCCGTCTTCGTTGGTGATGACGAAGATGGCGTTGATGCGATAGTAAGGCTCGCTTTCAAAGGCTTGTATCTCGCGTTCGCGCTCCACGATGAGGCGCACGGCCACGCTTTGCACGCGTCCGGCAGACAGGGCTGGCTTCACCTTTCGCCACAACACGGGCGACAAGCGGAAACCCACCAGGCGGTCGAGCACGCGACGTGCCTGTTGTGCATTGACCAAATCCATGTTCAAATGACGCGGGTTCTCGATGGCTTCGAGAATCGCTGGCTTGGTAATCTCGTGAAAGACAATGCGGTTGGTCTTCTCCTCGTCCAAACCAAGCACCTCGCACAAGTGCCACGATATAGCCTCTCCCTCGCGGTCTTCATCGGAAGCCAGCCACACCTTCTTGGCCTCTTTGGCCTGCTTCTTCAATTCGTTGACAAGCTTTTTCTTCTCTTCCGGAATCTCGTAATTGGGTTCAAGTGTATCTGGATCAATGCTCAACTCTTTTTTCTTCAGGTCTCTGATGTGTCCGTATGATGACATGACCTTATAGTCTTCGCCAAGAAATTTCTCGATAGTCTTCGCCTTTGCGGGGCTCTCTACGATAACTAAATTTTTCTGCATTGTTACTTTGTGAATCTTATAATTTGCGGCAAAAGTAAACAAAAGTTTCTGCATACCTTTTATATATAGGGAATTTTGTTTCGTTTTTAAGGTTTTTAAGATGAATTTGTGAAATTTAAGCCAGCGAAATCATCGATGGTAGGGGCGTGATTCATCATGTTCCGCTCAGTAAAATGTAGGTTATTTTTACCGAAAAAGGGCTCAAAAACGGCCCTTCAAAACTTTGATTCTAGAAAAAATCAATAGGCTTGGAGGATGCAGAAACGACTTATTTTGATAGGATGAAAAGCCTTTTTCGCTATAAAAACAATGAGATTTGTTGGAAACAAGCATCACTTTGATGGTCAATAGGCATGGTGTAGCACCGCAAAAGCATGTCTATTGACCACCAAAAGCAATGCTTTTGCTGAGTGAAGGCGTAAAAGGTGGAGTTAAAATGGTGAGATAAAAGAGCAATAGGCTGTGTAACAATTAGTTGAGGAACTACGCCCATGCTTGGCGTATTTGCACGCAGGCAGGTGATGGTTTGCAAATACGCCCAGCATGATGAGGCCTCTTGTCAAGAAAATTCACTCACAAGGGTGGGCATGATGGATAGTCTGCCCAAGCATGCTCTAGCAAAAAACTATCTGGGTAGACTGACAATCTCAATTATTTGCTATATCTTTGCAGCATTGAAAGACCATTATTTTGAAAAATATGAAAAAGACTTTCCATCATATTCTTTTCATGACAGCCATCACCTGCGGTGCTTTGTGTGCTGTTTCGTGTACGCAGAAGAAATTCAATGTTAACGGTACCATTGCGAATGCCAAGGATTCCACCTTGTATTTCGAGAACATGGGACTGAACGGACCGGAGGTGCTCGACTCTGTTCGGTTGGGTGAAGACGGCTCGTTCTCATTCAGCGAGAAAGCAACCGAGGCTCCAGAGTTTTACCGCCTACGCGTGGCAGGGCAAATCATCAACGTGTCAATCGACTCTACCGAGACGGTCAACGTCAAGGCTCAATACCCTAATATGGCTTCACAATACGAGGTGACGGGGTCGGAGAACTGCTCGAAAATTAAGGAACTCACGCTGATGCAGATGACATTGCAGCAGCAGATTCAGGATGTTGCCCAGAATTTGAACTTAAATTCGCAAACCATCAACGACAGCTTGCAGAAGGTGGTTGAGGCTTATAAGGACAAGGTGAAGATGAACTACATCTACAAGGAGCCGATGAAGGCATCTTCTTATTTCGCTCTTTTCCAGACTATCAACGTTGGGAACGGCAGTTTGCTGATTTTTAATCCACGCGCGAGTGCCGAAGACGTGAAGGTTTACGCCGCCGTGGCCACCAGTTGGGACACTTACTACCCAAAGGCTGAGCGAGGAGCCAACCTGCATAACATTGCCATCGAGGGCATGAAGGATGTGAGAATCATCCAGAACAACCAGCGTAAGATGCTGCAAGCCACTGAGGTGGCAACGTCCGGACTCATTGATATCGCGCTGACGGATCACCGTGGGGTGCTTCGCAAGCTGACCGACTTGAAGGGAAAGGTGGTGATGCTCGATTTTCATATCTTCGCTTCCAAGCAATCAACCGAGCGCATCATGGCTCTTCGCGAACTGTACAACAAGTATCACGACCGTGGATTTGAGATTTATCAAGTGTCGTTGGACCCCGATGAGCACTTTTGGAAGACAAAGACAGAGGCGTTGCCTTGGATAAATGTCCATGCCAACGCTGATGAGCAGAATGCCATTCTTGTCAACTATAACGTGCAGAACATTCCCACTTATTTCATCATTGACAAGAACAATACTTTGCAGAAGCGAGATGTGCAAATCAAAGATTTAGATGCTGAGATACGGTCTTGGCTCTAAAAGACGAAAAGAGGGTGACGGATTAATGAATTCCATCACCCTCTTTTCGTGAAGATGTTGCTGGTGTAAACCGCCAAACCGGTGCGTAGCGGGACGGTTTCTGTGTTAGAAACTGCGCAACCATGCCTGCAATTCAAGCCGCATCTCCACGTGATAGCGGAATGAACTGTTGTATCCAAAGCCATGATCGCCTGAAGGATAGACGTGTAACGATGCCGGTACGTCGTGCCGATACAACTCCAAGTAATAGTTAACGCCATTGGCAGGCAGCACCACGGTATCGTCATCAGACAAGAGGATGAAGGCTCTGGGCGACACACGGCTCACCTGCAGGTCGGTACTGTACTCGCGTTCTGTGCTCTTACTTGGATTCTTGCCCAGCAAGTTGTCGTGCGAACCCTTGTGTGTATAGCCCGGCATCATGGTAATCACGGGATAAAATAGTATTTGGAAATTGGCCTTTGCGTCGCCTTTGCTTTTGGTAGCCACGGTTGAGGCAAGGTGTCCACCGGCTGAGAAGCCCATGATACCGATGTCATTGCGGTTGATGTGCCATGCCTGTGCGTTCTTTCGAACCAGTTTCATCGCCTGTTCTGCATCGCTCAGCGGAGCTTCTTTCACGCCATGGGGCATGCGATATTTCAGTACGATGGCAGCAATGCCCATGTCATTGAAGAACGATGCCCAGTTGGTTCCTTCGTTTTCCCAAGCCAAATGAGCATATCCGCCGCCCGGACAGATAACCACAGCCCGTCCTGTGGCGCGTTTGGCAGCGGGCAGAAACACGCGCACCTTCGCCGTGTCTGTAGTAACACCGGTGGGATGTGGGGCTCGGCCATTCCATAAATTCACGTCGAATACCTGCTGAGCGCTCGCATAAGTCGCTGCAATCAATAAACTAAGGGTTAAGAGGAGTTTTCTTGTTTTCATCTAAATGTTGTTGTTAAGGGAACGCAATGTTGTTCCCAATCGTTGTATGCAAAGATACGATTTGTCAATGTTTTGTGCAAATGTATCTTTGATTTTCAGTTTTTTCAAGCGCAATGACAAGGGGGAGAAAGTGTCATTTGACGGCCAATCGTTGCCAGTTAGCGTGCTCAAAGTCTTGTAGTGTGGTAAAATGCCATCGGTGCAGGGATGACAATACAAAGATTTTTTATAACTTTGTGGCATTCTATGAATTGAACGCTGTTCGAATGAAGAAAGTACTGAACGAGGTAGGATATGTTTTGGTTTACGGCATCTGGTATCTGTTGTCACTGCTGCCCATGCGTTTGCTCTACGTATTGTCCGACCTGTTGTATCTCATCATGGCTTACATTTTGAGATACAGGCATCGCGTAATCTGGAAAAACCTGTCCAGCAGCTTCCCTGAAAAGAGCCACGAGGAACTGGTGAAGATAGAGAAAGACTTCTATCATTGGTTCTGCGACTACCTTGTTGAAACCATCAAACTGATGACCATCAGTGCTTCTGAAATGCAAAGGCGCATGAAGTTCACTGGATTGGAGCAGTTTAATAAAGCGCTGAGCAGTGGTCAGTCGTGCGCTATCTATCTCGGTCATTATGGCAATTGGGAGTGGATTACCTCCTTGCCCAATTGGTTACCATGTCAGGTGCAGTGTTGTCAGCTGTATCATCCATTGGAGAACAAGCGCTTTGACCGGTTGTTTAAGAGGGTTCGAGAACGACATAAAGCCTTATGTATACCCATGCACAACTCGCTTCGCAAGATATTGGAGTTTAAACGCAACAACCAGGCGATTGCTGTGGGTTACATTGCCGACCAAGTACCGTTGTGGTGGAACATTCACCACTGGCTGGATTTTCTGCATCATGATACGCCCGTGCTCACTGGGGCCGAACGCATCATCAAGCACACCGGGCAAGTTTGTTTCTATGGTGACGTGAAACGTGTGAAAAGAGGTTATTACGAGTGCGAAATGAAGCTCATGGCGTCTAACCCAAAGCAATGTGAAAAATGGGAACTGACGGACATGTACTTCCGTATGTTGGAAGAAACGATACGCCAACAACCCGCATGTTACCTCTGGAGTCATAACCGATGGAAGCGTACCCGCGAGGAATTTGAACGCGACTGGGAAGTGGTTGATGGGAAAGTATTGAGAAAAAAGAACGACTAAGCACTGAAAATCATGAAGATATATGCAATCGTTGTGACTTACAACCGGCTGGAACTGCTGAAAAAAAGCATCGGAGCGTTGCGCCGTCAGCAGCGCCTTAACCAGATTATCGTGGTGAATAATGGCAGCAATGACGGCACAAGAGAGTGGCTGGATGGGCAACAAGACCTGCATGTGATTCATCAAGAAAACGTTGGGGGCAGTGGAGGATTCTATACAGGCATCAAGGTTGCTTATGATGAAGGCGCCGATTGGATATGGTGTATGGACGATGATGTGTTTCCAAAGGATGGGTGTCTGGACGAACTGCTATGCCTTGTGGCTCTTGAGGAAACCCAATTGGACCACAAGAAACCACTGGGTATCCTGGCTCCACGGCGAGTGATGAACGGAAAAACGTTCACGCACGAGTTTCGGCGATACAACCTAACCAATCCACTGGGCAGTTTGCACGCTGAAAAGCTGAGTGGTGAGGAGACAACGCCTACTGAAATTGTAGGCTGTGACTTTGAAGGACCGTTCATCAGTCGGTCTGTTGTCGAGAAGATTGGGTTGCCCAACCGAGAGTTGTTCATCTTCTATGATGATACGGAATATTGCCTCAGAGCGCATTTGGCTGGCTTTCGTCTGCTCTATGTGCCGTCGGCCGTGATGGACAAGCATGCGTTTTTCTCGGAAGACTCATGGGCGGTGCGCAACCAAAAGAAGAAGTGGAAGCGGTATTACCAGGTTCGTAATTCGGCTTACCTAAACCATCATTATGGCAAGAATTGGGGCGTGCGCTACTTAAGAAGTTGGATCAGTGGCATGGGATACGTCATCCCGGCTCTGTTGTCGATGCCCTTCAGTAAGGCATGGCGACCCAAAGACCTGATGATGTTGCATCGGGCGTATTACGATGGTATCAATGAACGGTTGGGAAAACGTTGAGTTTTACCTTTTGTAACGAAGGAAAATCCCCTCCTGTTTGAAGCTGCAACTTGTTATATGGAGCGCAATGATATGGAAAAAAATAAGTTACTTGTCGTCATACCCGTTTATCATCCGGTGCTGAAAGCGTATGAGAAAGCGGCACTTGACCATAATTTGTCCTTGTTGAAAGGGCTTCCTGTGGTTTTTCTGCAACCCAATAACGTGGATATGTCGCCGCTCAATGCGCAGTATCCCAATGTGGGTGTGATTGAAGTGAGTGGCGATTGGTTGGGAACGGCTTATGGTATTCAGAGTTATAACCGCATGATGATGTCCGAATCGTTTTACAAGCTCTTTCAAGATTATACCTATATTTTTATTTGTCATGTCGATGCTTGGCTGTTTAAGAATGAGTTGGTGTCGTGGTGTGATAGGGATTATGACCTTGTGGCTGCGCCTTGGCCTACTCGTCCGCGGTATACGCGGTTCCCGTTGAAACAGTATTTGAAGTTGAAGTTATTGCTGAAACCGAAGAATAAGATTATACACAGTCAGATGTTTGGTCGCATTGGCAACGGCGGATTGTGTCTTCGCAAGGTAAAGACGTTTCAGGAGGCTTGTGTGCAGTATGCCGATGAGATAGCATATTACAACAGTCAGTCCGACGTTTTGCACAATGAGGATTTGTTTTGGGCGTTAGTTCCACCCTTGAAAGTACCTTCTGTCAAGGAAGCCTTGACCTTCTCGTTCGATCTCAAGCCCGAGTTGTGCTATCAGCTCAATGGCAATCGGTTGCCCATGGCTTGCCATGGATTCAATAAACCCGTGCGCGTTTCCTTCTGGAAACAATTTATTCCGGCGCTTAACGGTTAACCGTAGAAACCATCAAACAACATGAAAATACGTTCATTGCTCCCTCGTAAGCTCTATTATACCTTGCATAGCGGCAAGAATTCGAAGCTATGGTATTACCTCACTTCATACATAGCCATCCATCTGCCACACGCTTGGCTGAGAAAGATCTGCCAAAGGGAAATGAAAGCCTTTCGACATCGGGATGATCAGGCGTATATCATGCAGCGTGTGAACTATTATAATCGGCTCTCGCCAGCTACACCTATTGATCGCAAGGCGTTCCTTCAAGAATCGGTGTGCGTGCAAGACCAACCCATGACCGGTCAAAAAGTGTATTATCTTGATGCGTATCGTTATGCCCGATACTTCCCGTTGTCGCTGCGATGGGTGCTGCTTCCCGGCGATATCGTTCACGTTCCGGCAGTTCCATCCATCACAAAAAGTCGTCCGTTGACGGAAAATAATGCCAATTCGGTGTTGATGAAACTCGACAAAGTGCGCCATTTCCTCTTTGTAAACGACCGCAAGCCGTTTAGAGATAAGCAAAACCTGGTTATTTTTCGTGGTCTGATTGGGCAGGATGGCGGTGCCGATTTGAAGAAAAACCGATACGATTTCGTGAAACGTTACTATGGACATCCGCTCTGTAACATCGGTGTTATCGACCCACAATACCCTCAATGGCGAACCGAAAAGCTCACCATAGAAGAACATCTTGACTATAAATTCATCATGGCATTAGAGGGAAACGATGTCGCCAGCAACCTGAAATGGGTCATGTCATCCAACTCTGTTGCCGTGATGCCACGTCCCACCTGCGAAACTTGGTTCATGGAGGGATGCCTGAAGCCCAACTATCACTACATAGAGATTAAGCCTGATTTCTCTGACCTGGAGGAACGTGTGACTTATTACATAGCGCATCCGGAGCAGGCGGAAGCGATTATCGCACATGCTCATGCGTATGTCGACCAGTTTAGGAATCAACGACGCGAACGATTGATATCACTGTTGGTGCTGAAGAAATATTTTGACTTCACCAACCCCGCACAATCCAACGGCTGAGAGCGTTGTCGTTTACCAACAATGAACGTACAAATAGTAGCGGCGAACGGCGCAAAAGAACCTTCTGGTCACTTTAGATGGATAGGTAACATGAAACAACCAAAAGAGAAATCTGCTGAGCATGCCGTTGGGTTGATAATTGATAATTTGGTCTATCTGCGATAAATCTTCCCGATTGATGTGAAATTTGATGGCATGCGCATACATACTCAGTGTGCCAAGATGAAGGGCTTGACGGTATATTCCTTGTGAATCTTTCTGCAAGAAGAATGCCTCAACGATTTTAATGGCCTTTGCCAATGAAATCATCGACTTCAAAGATTGTGTCGTGGAGTATGAGTCGAGGCGGTTGGTTCGGTAAGTGTACACCACATCGTCTATCCATGTACGGCTTCCTACCAGCAGTAGACGGGGTAAAACCGAATAATCTTCGCCGTAATCTACCCCCTCTGTAAAGTTGATGTCATGTTGGGTGAACAAGTCTCTGCTATAAAGTTTTCCCCAAATAAACCCATTTCCTTTGTGCCAAAGCAGAGTTTTGATGCGTCTTCTCTTTGAGGTATGTGCCGGTAGTACAATCTTTTCGTGTTTACACCCCATTCTATAGTAAGCCCCTTCCACGATGTCAGCACCCGAAGCGACCATCTTTTCTACCAGCAGGGCGATGGCATTGGGCTCCAAAAAGTCGTCACTGTCCACGATTGTCACCGCATCACCCGTGGCAGCTTCTAAAGCTGTCTGCCGAGAAGCACCCAAACCATGGTTCTCGTGATGATGGATGATTTTTACTTTTGCAGCCTGTTGCGGGAACCGAGCCATGCAGGCTTTTAGCTTTTCTATGCTGTCGTCCTGCGTACAGTCGTCTACAAAGATAAATTCTACGGTGGGATAAGTTTGTAAGAAAAGGCTTTTGGCACACTGTTCGATATACGGACCAACGCCATAGACAGGCACCAAAATTGATACTTTCAGCATGTTACATTCTTGTTTGTTACTCTTTCAGCTACTCATCTTGTGGCTCTTGCGATCTGTTCTTGCTGCAAAATCCGTTTAACCTGCGATGTTTCAGGTGAGCTGACGTAATGTAGATTAAATGCGATTCAGTAGGATGATATATTCGTGCGGCAAAGATAATACAATCATTTGTAATGAAGTGTATTCTTATCTGTTTTTTTCAGAATCGCCATCTCAGCTGTATCTCCAGGTCGGTATGCGAACTTTGGTTGATTTGTTGGTACGAACTGCCAATCTTGTCACGGTCAAAGCTGCACGGTGTATGACATGGTAGATGTCTCCATGTCGCACACAATAATCTCGTCAAAGTGCTTCATTGAGTCTTCAACTTGCGGCAAATGTTTCTCGGCATGATAGGAGTTGATGGCAACAGAAATATTCTTTTCCAAATTACTGTGAATCATAAATCTACTTGATGGGGTAAGGTTTTTCTGCACAAATACGTTTTCTCTTATCGTTAAATTGTTTGTTAAAAACGCTTAGTGATGGACGATATTCTTTGGTTTGTATCTCCATAAGATCAAGAATGCTGTGTATCATATCATCTGTCATGAATGGACGGTGTGCAGACAGGCGAATTCTATTTGTGATATCTGGATAGTTTTTCTGGAAAGTCTTAGACATATACACCAACATGGGGATTTCTACTTTCTGATTATTGATGTCAATGTCACCGTGACCAGCAATCCTTTTGTTGATTTCCATCACATCTTCACCGTGGTCAGAGGTGTAGATAATCAATGCGTCTTTGTCTTTAAAACGGTTGATAATGGCGTTGACGATGCTGTCATTGTAGCGTACAGCCGTATCATAAGTTGCTTTTGTCTCTTTTATTTTGTTATTTTCACCTTGTTCTACGTTTGTACTAAAAGCCTTAAATGTTTTAGGATAGCGGTTTTTGTATTCCCCGTGTGTACCCATAAGGTGTAGTACAATAAATCTTTTGGGTTTTGTTTCTCTTAAGGTTTGGTCTAATAAAGGTAGCAAATGCTCATCATAAGGCTCTGTAAAGTTACTTTTTGAATCTCTAACGCACACAAAAGAATTTGACTTGCATCGCTCTGCATAGAACCTTCCGTTATTACCGTATATGCCTGAAGATTCTTGATTTGATAACCAAGTGGTATAATAGCCTGCTTGATTTAAAATACTGAATAGGTCGGTATATTCATACCAGTTCCCTTTTGCGCCTTGTCTGTAAAATGTGAATAATTTTTCCAATACTTCCATCGTGTGTCCATTTGGACTGATTACGTCGGTAAATTTGACTAAATCGCCAGTTTTTTCAAGGTTACTTAAATAAGGTGTTGTCTGGAGATGATATCCATATATTCCCATATGATTCCTTGTAGTTGATTCACCTAATATATAGACAACATACGGTATAGTACTATTGTTCTTTAACAGCTTAGGGCGCGTATTCCCCTTCTGCCTCATTTGCTTTAACTGTTGCATGTCGTTTATAGCGTCATGTGTAAGATAAACGGTAGAAACGACAGAACAGCATTGACGTAATAACCTATCTTGTGTAGTTGTTTTCTGTTTTATAACATCTTTCACAAGGTTGACTACTGTAAAAAATGATGCAAAAGTAAGCCATGCTGATGCGCATAAAATAGCTGAACGCTTATATTCTAATTTTAGTATTAACAGGCTATATGCCGATAAAACAAAGATGACCGCACAAATGCTTCCATACACCCGTATGTTTAATACGTTGGCTTGCAGATATTCAATCGCCTCATTATGATTGGTAGCTAAAAGGATTTCGAAAATCGCACTATCTGGTAGGCTGCGATAAAAATATAGGAAATACAAAGAGAGAAATAGCAACAAAACCGATAATAGTTCAATGATGCTTTTGGTTATACGCATAACTCTTTTATATGGAATAAGTGATATTATGAGAGTTAAGCAAACAATGGCAAAGCACATATATAAAAAATGATGTACTCCACGACCAAACGATGACATCTTAAATAGGTATGGAATATTGATAAACAACATTAACATGATGAAGCGAAAATGTTGTTGTATGAAATTTACAATCCCATTCCATATTCTTTTACTTCTTCTTGTGTCTTGTGGTTGGATGAATTGATTTGCTGCCTGCATGATGAGAATATGATGTATCTGTTTGCAAAGGTATGTTTTTTTTAGTAATATCATATAAAACCATTATATGTATTACTTTTCAGCAATTATAAGTTATGTTTGTTGCGCCTATGCTGATAAGCAATACCTACTGAATCTTAATAATATCAACCCTATGTTGCTTTTGGTTTGTTGTGGCAAAAGTACAAAAATATTTTCACGTCAGAATCGCCATCTCAATTGCATCTCAAGGTCGGTTTGCGAACTTTGGTTGATTTGTTGGTATGAACTGCCAATCTTGTCACGGTCAAAGTAGTGCGTGGTGCCCAGCTTTGCCATGAACATAAGCTTGCTGTTGGCATTCCAACGCACGTTGATGGCGTAACGCATGCCCTCTCCAGAGAATACGGGGAAGGCGAACGTGTAGAGCAAACCGCGTTCGTAACAGTAAATGCGACTGTTAAAATCGTCGGTATTGAAATACCCTATATTGGCAAACGCGCGCAAACGTCCTCGCCGATAGCCCATGGTTTCGGCAATCATGTAACCAAAGCTCGTGGTTGACAAGTCGTGATAGGACAGGTCGCCTTGCGTCTTGAACAGCCAATGTTCGTCGTCAAACGCCACTGACAGGCGCCCCAGGTGGATGCGTTCGGGCAACAAGGCCGATTTCTCCGCATTATCTTTCTCCCTAAGCCGCAGTCGGTAGCGCCCTTGCAGCTGCCATTTGCGTCGCTGGTAGTTGCCCATCAGCAGACAGTCCCATGCCGAACTGGCCCTGCTCACTTGGTATCTGGCCCATGGAAAGTAGGCATAATCAACGTAAGCCATCAACGATAGATGGCGAGACGCATGCCAGTTGGTGCCCAGGTAGATGCCACTTTCGTTCTGTGCTTTCCCTCCTTCGCTGAAACTTTGGCTGAACAGCGAGTGATATTTGTAGGAGTAGAAGCGCTGTACGGCCATCACCGACCACGTTGACGTACACTGATAACTCAAGTAATGTACCGTGGCCAAGGCTCGACAATCGCCTGTGGCGGTCTCACCTTGTATGGATAATTTACGGCTGACGTAACCATAATCCACGCTGGCATTCCAAAACGACTTGCCCGAGGCGTTGTATTGGCGATACAACTGTTCTGTTTTCGGTCGCAAAGGGCGATCGAGTGCCGTATGGAAGGCCGTCATTCCCACATGAAAACCATTTCTGAAATACTGCGCATGGCCACCGACCACCAGCTCGGCCGTGTTGTGTTTGCGAGCCATTTCGTGTTCCGTGCGATGGTAACCCGTTTTCACAATTGTGGCAATGGCCGCGCTGTCGTCGTTTCTCAACGTGACGTCAATCTTGCGATACGATGCGAATCCTGTCAAGTCCAGGCCGCGCACGACGTTCACCGTGGCTGCAACTCCCTGCATGTAGTTGGCTTCCGAACGTGACGACTGCGCTCGAATGGTGTTGGTGTTGTTGCCCAAGGCAGATAATGTCGCCAACTTTCCGAATCCAAAGTCACGGTTCATGCTAGCCCCCAGACCGAACTTCAGTCGATAACGCCCAATCACCATCGACTTCAGCCGTCCCCAGTTTTTCAGCTGGAGATAGTAGGAATAGTAGTCGTAACCCCACTTGTTGCGACCCGCAAACCACGGTTCGCCCGCATCTTGCGACCCCACGAGACCCGCATTGACGTACTGTCCGTACTTAAAGTTGTACCGCCACCAATGTTTGTAGGGATAACCCAGGTAGCCTTTCTCGTCACCTTGACGTTTGTAGAACGGCACTTTTCCCGTGAACAGCGCTTCATGACGACCATATTTCATGATGTCGGCTGTGGCAGGGAAAGCCTTTGGCTGCTCTGTTCCAAGGGTGACGAAGAAGGATAGCAGCTTCCTACGCGTTGCGTCGAGCGACTCAATCATCGCCAATTCGCCCCAACTGCGTATCGGTGCATAGCGATCCAGATATTCCACCAGCTCTTCTATCTGCTGTGGTGTCAAGAAAGGCAGCTGTTCCAGATCCTCCCTTTTGGCCTCATTTAGGTTCAAAGGGTGTTCGGCCAGCTCGCTCAACACCTCATAAGCGGTCTCCCAGGAACCCGATTCTATGCCGTCGATGTCGGTCAACTGCTCATAATAGGTCTCCCAAGACAGCTTGTTCTGCGCCAATGTGAAGCCGCCAAACAGCAGAAGAAACATGCACAAGAAGGTCTTTTTCATGTATTGTTAAGAATAGATGCGGTGGTGTTTTCCCAGCATCAACCGCATCAGGTAGTCAACAAGTGTGGATTCACAAAAATAATGTGAAATCCTTGAAAAAGCAAATAAAAATAAATTTATTTCCTCTTACTGCAAATGATAGATGAAAGATTGTAAGTCTGCCTCGTCAGAACTGGTGCCATAATACACTCTGTATTTGCCTGGAACCACACGGATGGTGTTGGTTTCTTCGTCAAAACGCTCGAAAGATTTGCGTGGAAGATTCAAGGTTACCGTGCGTTCCTCGCCAGCTTGCAGCGCTATGCGTTTGAAACCCCTGAGCGACTTGATAGGGCCGTTGGGGTCATCGAGGCAACTGATATACATTTGAACCACCTCCTCGCCAGCACGTTTGCCCGTGTTTTTCACGCTTACTGCGAGTTTTCCGTTCTTCACTTTCGCCTTTCCTATCTTGAAGGACGTATAACTCAGGCCATGTCCAAACGGGAAAAGAGGTTTTCCTTTGAAGTATCGATAGGTTCTGTCACGCATGTTGTAATCCTGATAGTCGGGTAGTTGCGAGTCATCCCGATAGAACGTAACGGGCAATTTTCCTGCCGGATTGTAATCACCGAACAACACATCGGCCACAGCCTCACCGCCACGTTCACCCGGATACCATGCTTGTAAGATAGCATCGGTATGTGTTACCTCCGGAACCAGCCCAATGGCGCTGCCACTACAGTTGACCATGATGACCTGTTTGCCTGCGGCATGCAGGGCTGCAATCATCTCCCGCTGCACTTGGGGCAACTCAATGGTCACCCTATCGCCGCCTTTGAAGCCTTTTGCCTCGACCTCCAGCTGCTCGCCTTCCAACTGAGGAGAGATACCTCCAACGAAGATCACCGTCTTTACGTCTCCCACCTCTTCGACCAACTGCTGCGTGGTCAGTACTTGATTATGTCGCCGATGCGGTTGAACCAGGCCACAACCTTCAATAAATTTCACACGCTGTGCACCTATCTTGCGACGTATTCCGTCGAGTATCGTTACGGTGTGGCGCGGCGTCCCATTGTAGTTTCCCCACATCATGACCGAATCATTGGCGTTTGGACCCATGACTACCACTTGCTTCAGCTGCTTGGACAAGGGCAATGCATGCCTGGGATTGTGTAATAGCGTCATGGTTTCGCGTGCCATTTTCAATGCCACCTCTCGGCTTGCCGGTGTACTGACGTCCTTCATTGAGATGGCATTCCAGCGTGTAATTGAATCAGGATCAAACTCACCCAGCTGCATTCGTCCTATAATCAGGCGCTTCAAGCTTTTGTCGATGCGCTCTTCCGTCACCTTTCCCAGCCTCACTGCCTCTGGCAACGAACCGTAAGTTTGGCCGCAGCTCATGTCGGTACCACCTTTGACTGCACGCGCTGAAGCATGTGCAGCATCGGGTTCTACTTCATGAAAGCCCTTACGCCAGATGTCATCGATAGCACCACAGTCGCTCACCACAATACCTTTGAATCCCCATTCGTCTCTCAAGAGTTGTTCCAGAAGCCGCTGGTCGCTGCAACAGGGTTCGCCATCAATGCTGTTGTAGGCACACATTACTTCTTTCACACCGCCCACTTGCACCAAATGTTTAAAGGCAGGAAGGTAAGTTTCATGAAAGTCACGAGGTGAAACATCGTCAATGCTGATTGAGTGGCGGTTCCATTCTGGCCCACTATGCACGGCAAAATGCTTGGCACAGGCAAAAGCCTTGTAATATTTGTGTGGCCCCTTGCCACCTTGCAAGCCTTCAACCACGGCACAGCCCATGCGCGATGTCAGGTAAGGATCTTCTCCATAAGTTTCCTGACCTCGTCCCCATCGAGGGTCACGGAAGATATTTACATTGGGTGTCCACAACGAAACGCTCCAAGAAGTGTCAAAATATCCCTTCTTGGCAGCTACATTGTATTTGGCACGTGCTTCGGTACTGGCGATGTTGAACACTTGTAAAAGCAGTTCATCGTCGAACGATGCCGCCATACCAATGGTCTGAGGAAAGACTGTTGCCAACCCTGTTCGAGCCGAACCATGCAGTGCTTCGCCCCACCATTGGAATTGCTTGATGCCCAAACGCGGCACAGGTTTCGAGTTGTTTTGCATCAATCCCGCTTTTTCCTCCAGCGTGAGGCGTTTACAAAGGTCGTCGGCTCGCTGTTCAAACGATAGGCGAGCATCTTGAAAGGGATAGGTTACTTGGGCCTGTATGCTGCCAGCAGCACAAGCCAGTGCCAGGATAGTGATATGAATTTTCTTCATTGTTTCTGGGGAAATATTAAGATGAATAGATTGTTAGTTTATGATGAGTGATGCCTCATGAGTAAGTGATAACCGCATCGTACGCATGGCACTTGCCATGAAGACAGCATATTTCGGGTGGGCAGAGGCGCTTACTGTTGGTCCGTTGGCGGGATTTCATCTGGTTTCCTTCTCGACATGGCGCCAATCAATCATGTCTTTGATTCGTCACAACATTAAACTGCCTGCCATGATGTATTTATAATAACATATCATAATAGGTGGCAGTGCCCAGTTTGAGTGAACAATAAAGCCCAAAGTCAATCGCATCCTTTGTGGCATACAATTGGCTTCGGGCTTTTTTGATATTCCGTTATATGGAAAGCAGAAAGCTTATTTCACTTCCCAGATATCATTTGTCTCCAATAATTCGGCAAAGTTATGATAGTGTTTCTTTGCTGTTACTTCCTCAATCTGCTTGTTCACCATCTCATCATACGTTGGTGCTTCCACATCACGGATGACACCGAGAGCCACGGGAAAACCATGTTCGTTGTCCATCATGGCTAGTTTGAGGTGTAAAGTGTCGTCTTGCGCATGCGCATCGTGTACCAAGATGTCCTTCTCAGTCACGCCATTCTCGCCCAACTTCACCACTTTCAGGCCGAAACCATCTTGCACGAGGCCATATTCATTATTCTCTCCAAACAATAATGGCTTGCCATGCTCTACATAGATGGCATGCTGTTTCCGCCCGTCTTTGGTGTATATTGGCTCGTAAGCACCGTTATTGAAGATCACGCAGTTTTGCAAAATCTCGCATAGCGACGCACCTTTGTGCTTGTAAGCAGCCTGAAGAATCTCAACAGTATGCGGCGTATCGTTGGCAACCGCACGCGCGAAGAACCTTCCGCGGGCGCCAAAGCATAGCTCTGCTGGCTGGAATGGATCTTCCACCGTACCGTAGGGGGACGATTTAGACACGAATCCTCGGGGTGAAGTGGGTGAATATTGTCCCTTTGTCAAGCCATAAATGCGGTTGTTGAGCAAGACCATGTTCAGGTTGACATTGCGCCTAATGGCGTGAATAAAATGGTTTCCGCCGATGGCGAGTCCATCTCCGTCACCACTAATCTGCCACACCGTGAGGTTTGGATTCACGATTTTGGCTCCAGAAGCGATGGCAGCAGCCCGTCCATGGATGGTCTGCATGGCATACGTACTCATGTAATAAGGCAGTCGACTCGAGCATCCGATACCCGAAATCACTGCTATTTCATGTGGCGGAACGCCCATTTCGGCCATCGCCTTGTGCAAATTGGCCAAGAAGAAATGATCTCCACAACCCGGACACCAGCGTGCCAGGCCTTTTTTATATTGATTTGCTGTGACTTGTGTCATTTTCTATCCTCCAATATTTTTGTAAATGCATCTACCAACTTAGCCACTACGAATGGCTGTCCCTTTACTTCGTTATACTGATATGGAACAAATCCGTCGACTTTCGAGCGGAGATAGGTGGCAAACTGTCCCATGTTTTGTTCGGCTACCACCACTTTAGGATAGCGTTTCAGTACCTCAATGGCGTTGGCCGGCAGCGGATTGATGAACTCAAAGTGAGCCAAAGCCACTTTCTTACCTTGCTCCAAGAGCTCTTCCATCGCCGTATACAGGTGTCCATAGGTACCACCGAAGCCCACAATCAGCAACTCGGCGCCATCCACATCGCCCGAAACATGCAGGTCGGGAACAGGAATGCGAGCCACTTTCTCAGCCCTATTGCGCACCATCTGATGGTGGTTGTCGGGATCATTGGATATTTGTCCAGTGGCCGAGTCTTTCTCCAGTCCGCCTATGATGTGGGCATAACCCTCTTGACCCGGTACAGCCCAATAGCGAGCCATCGTCTTTTCATCGCGCATATATGGCGTGTATTTATCTTTCATCTCTTCCGTAACACGGTGTGGTGTGATGCTTGGCAGATCTTTTACTTCTGGTATGGGCCATGCTCCCGACCCATTGGCAATGTAAGCATCGCTCAAGACAACGACGGGCGTCATGTGTTCCATGGCGATTTTGCAAGCCATGTAGGCTGCGTCGAAGCAGTTTACAGGGCTGGTTGGTGCAATCACCGGCATGGGTGACTCGCCGTTACGGCCGTAAAGAACCTGCAAGAGATCGCCCTGTTCAGTCTTTGTGGGAAGTCCGGTTGATGGACCACCACGCTGAACGTCAATCAACACCAAGGGTAATTCGTCCATCACGGCCAGATTCATGCCCTCAGACTTTAAACAAACGCCAGGTCCCGAGGTAGATGTTACGCCCAGTGCGCCTGCGAAAGCAGCACCAATAGCTGTGGCGCAACCCGAAATCTCGTCTTCACACTGCATGGTAATTACGCCCATTGATTTGTGTTTGGCCAGTTCATGCAGGATGTCTGAAGCAGGTGTGATGGGATATGAGCCAAGGAACAGCTTTACACCGGCCTTCTCAGCGGCCGCCATCAGTCCGTAGGCCGTTGCCTTGTTACCCGTGATATCCATGTATCTGCCAGGTACTTTATGACGTGTTTCAATGCGATAAGTCGATGGTACGCTGGATTGGGTGTTCTCTCCATAATTGTAACCCGCCTCAACAACTTTCTTATTGGCTTGATATATCTCGGGTTTCTTACTGAACTTCTTTTCCAAGAACTTGTCTACCAACGACAAGTCACGATTGAACAGCCAGCAAACCATGCCCAATGCAAACATGTTGCGACACTTCAAGATAGACTTATTGTCCATGCCCGAGTCCTTCAGACACTCTTTTACCAATGTCGTAATAGGACATTCTACCACACGGTCGGGATCAATACCCAGCTCACCCAAGTAATCCTCACTTTCAATCTCGGCCTTCTGCAAATCAGCTGCCTTGCAATTGTCAGTGTCGACGATGATGGTCGCCGTAGGCTTGGCAAACTTTAGCTGCGTTTTCAAGGCTGCCGCATTCATGGCAACCAACACGTCACACTGGTCACCAGGCGTATAAACGCGCGATTCACCAATGTGTACTTGATAACCACTGACGCCTGTCAGCGAACCTTGCGGAGCGCGAATGTCTGCCGGATAATCAGGAAAGGTAGATATGTCATTACCTACCGTGGCTGAAATAGTAGAGAAGATGTTCCCTGCAAGCTGCATTCCGTCTCCCGAATCACCGGAAAACCGAATGACTACATGTTCGAGTTCTTTAACCCGTAAACCTTCTGATTCCATTTTATTTTGTTTAGATTAGTCAGTATGCAAAGGTGATAAATATTATCGACACAACAAAATAATTGCAAGAGTTTCTTTCCACCCTGCGAAATTATCGCTACTTTTGTCCAGAAGATGATGAGAAAATTGGTCTATATTGTTCTGCCTTTTATGCTGTTTGCGGGTTTGCAAGCGCATGCGCAGAACAACAATCGCACCCAGCCAACCCCGCCGGAAGAGCGACAGGTTGACATGGACAGTCCCACTTTCGAACCAATGGTGAAAGTGGGAAAGGTGCTGCATGGCAAAGATTCCATTCCTTACATGGAGTTTAACAACGTATACGTTTACCCCGAGCCAGTGTTCAAGGATGCCCGTCAGCGTGCGGTTTACAACCGATTGGTGCGCAACGTGAAGCTGGTGTTGCCCATCGCCAAAGAGGTGAACCGCATTATCATTGAGACTGGCGACTACTTACAGACGCTGCCCAACAAGCAAGCGCGTGACGAACACATGAAATTGGTGGAGAAAGGCATACGCGATGAGTACACGCCTCGTATGAAAAAGCTGAATTACCAGCAAGGAAAGTTGCTTATCAAACTGGTGTATCGCGAGTGCGATTCGTCCTCATATCAGCTCATACAGGCCTTCATGGGGCCTATACGAGCCGGATTTTGGCAGGCTTTTGCTTGGGCCTTCGGTGCCAGTTTGATGAAAAAATATGATGCCGAGGGTGTTGACCGGCTCACCGAACGCGTAGTGTTGCAGGTAGAAGCCGGACAACTCTGATGTTTCCTGTGTGGATGAAGGTAAGCAACTGAAATCCAATGCCTTACTACTTCGTTTTCAAAGTCATTGAGTTTGGTGCCCAAAGTCAATGCTTTTCCTCATCAAACTCAATGCTTTTGGTAGGCAAACTCAATGCTTTTAATCAAGCACAAGAATGTTGTGGAATTTGTCTACCCTCATTCTTCGCTAAATAGCACCTGTACCATGGTTTGTCCAACGGCCTTAAGTGTATTTTTGTCGATATGCTCCATCGTGTCGTGAATGGTGTGCCAGGTGGGGCCAAAGCTGCTTTGAGGGCAGTCGGGGTAGAAGGGAATGACGTCGATGGTTGGTATCTTGGCGTGTTCGTTCACGGGGATGTGGTCGTCGGTGATGTAACCTCCGTCCTGTCTGGGGAAGTAACTGCCATAGCCAGCCGCTTCGGCTGCTGCCCAAACCTTCTCCAAAATGTTGGGTGCATATTGCTTAGAGGCCAACTCTTGATAGAATTTAGCCCCTTGTCCGCCTACCATATCCAACAAGATGCCATATTCGGGTCGATTGTTGTGTGATGCGTTTTTCGCCCAATATTGTGCGCCCAACGCCCAAGAGTCTTCGCCACCTGACTGTTTTTCCCATTGTGGGGTACCCCAATCTTCGGCATCAAAGCATACGAAGTCGATGCCATAGGTCAGGGTGGTGTCGTTTTGAAGCAGCCGAGCCAGCTCCAACATCACGGCAATTCCACTGGCACCATCGTTGGCAGCCATCACCGGTTTGCGCCAATTGGCACTGTCTGGGTCGTTGTCTGCCCACGGACGACTGTCCCAGTGGGCGCAGAGCAAGATGCGTTTGGTTGCTTCTGGTTTGTATTTGGCCATGATGTTGGTGGCATGCAGCGTGGTGCCGTCATAGCCTTTCACGTCCGTTTTTTGTGTGGTGACATCGCATCCAAACTGCTGGAATTTGCGGATAATCCAATTGGCACATTGCTCGTGCGCCTCACTGTTCATGGTACGCGGGCCAAAGTCGCATTGTGCTTGGATGTAAGCGTAAGCCGAGTCGGCGTTGAAAGCCGGTCCCACAGGTTGTTGTGTCAAAGCCGTTTCGCCCTCGTTGTCCGTCTCTGCCGAGGATCCTTTCGTGGCTTGCCAGCCCAAAGCCACGGCTGCGGCGAGAACGATACCCATTATTGTCACCATGATGATTTGTTTTTTCTTCATTGGTTTGTTAGCTTGTCAATATGAACGTGTATGTGTAGTTTGTTATTTCATCTTGGCATCTTGTGCCTGACGCATCACCCTGAGCCAGTTGCCGCCCCATATCTTGGCGATGTCTTTTTCGCTGTATCGGCGGCGGAGCAGCTGGATGGTGAAGTTGATGAGCTCGGACGAATTTGCCATGCCTGGCACACCGCCGTCGCCATCAAAGTCGGTTCCAATGCCAACATGGTCGATGCCCATGATTTGGATGGCGTGTTCGAGGTGGTTGATGCCGTCGATGATGCTGGCTTTTGCACCGTCAGCCCGTAAAAAACCATGGTAGAAAGTGGTGTGAGCCACGCCTCCCGCCTTGGCTAAGGCGCGAAGTTGGTCATCGGTGAGGTTGCGCGGCACGTTGCAGAGCGCCTTGCAGTTGCTGTGGCTGCATACAATGGGAACCCTACTGATGTCCAATGCGTCGTAAAAACTTTGTTCGCCCCCGTGCGAGAGGTCCACCATCACGCCGCAATCGTTCATCTCTTTGATGACCTTCTCGCCAAAATCGGACACGCCGTGATGGGTGTTCTGGCTTCTGCGCGCACTGTCGCAGATGGCGTTATCACCGTTGTGGCAGAGCGTGATGTAGGTAACGCCGCGGTTGGCGAAATGCTGCACGTTACGAATGTCGTCCTCAAGGGCCAATCCGTTCTCAATGCCAAGTACGATACACTTTTTGCCTTGCTGCTTGTTCTGATACAATTGTTCGGGATTGCGTGCCAAGGCAAGGTAGGAATGGTTGGCCTGCACGATGTCTTCTATCTTGTCGAAAATAAGGTCGGCGTAGGCTTTTGGTCCTTCAACGGGGAAGGGTGCGATGTCTGTAAACGCTTCGTCGGGTTTGTTTTGGGGGAGGTAAGCCACCATGATGACGGCGTCTTGTCGCCCTTCGGTCATCTTGTGCAGGTCAACGAGGATGCGACTATCGCGCTGTTCGAAATGAATTCCTTGCGGAAAGAACATCGGTGTGTCGCAATGGGTGTCAAGGATAAGTTGACGACGGTGTAGCGATTTGGCCATTGAATACTCGCTGGCGCGGTTGACAAGCCATTGAAATAGCTTTTGTCCCTCATCACCTAACCACTCTGGATGCCACTGCACGCCTAAGATTGACTTGTGTTCCGTGCTCTCCATGGCCTCGATGATGCCATCCGGCGAGCTGGCTGTTGCCTGGAAGTGCGGGCCGGTGTCGCTGACAGCTTGATGGTGGAACGAGTTGACGAATATTTGTTGGGTGCCGTAAATGTCGCGTATCATACTCTCGGGTGAGAGGATGACGCTGTGTGTAGGTTCACTTTTGTCAGCTTCTTGCGAATGCTTAAGGGTGGCGTTGATGTCTTGTGCGACCCTTCCGCCTAAGGCGAAGGCCAGTGTCTGCATGCCCCTGCAAATGCCAAACATGGGTATTTGCCGGTTAAAAGCCAGACGTGTGATGAGCAGTTCGGGCAAGTCGCGCGTGGCATTGATGCCATGCAGCTCTTTTTGGGGTTCCTCTCCAGCCCACAAGGGATTGTGGTCGCCACCGCCGGTGAGCAGCAGTCCGTCAATGTTTTCCAGGGTGTTGATGATTACCTCGGGGTCGCTGACGGGAGGTATGAGCATGGGTGTGCCTCCGGCATCGACCACTTGCTTGTAGTAACGATCGCGCAACGTGGCGTCGCCATCTACATAATTGGTGGTAATGCCTATCAAGGGACGGTGATGGGCGGCAGGGTAGGAGGAGTGAATTTGGTTGAGGTGGGTGTTGAGGTCAAACTGTTTCATTCCTCGTCTACATTTGCAGGTATTTCACGTTTGATGCTCTGCTCAAGCGAAATCAAGGTTTCGGTGCTGACAACGCCTGGAATGGTTTGCATACGGTTGTTGAGCAAGTCCATGAGTTGTTCGTTGTCGCGTGCGTAGAGTTTGATCATCATGGTGTAAGGACCAGTGGTGAAATGGCACTCAATGATTTCGGGAATCTCCTGAAGTTCGGCGACAACCTTCTTGTACATGCTGCCGCGTTCGAGGTTTAGACCTACGTAAGTGCAGGTAGAATAACCCAGGCTTTTCGGATTGACATAGAATCCGCTGCCGGTGATGATACCTTTTTCCACCAGATGCTGTACGCGTTGATGGATGGCAGCACGCGATACGCCGCATTGTGTGGCTACATCCTTGAAAGGAATGCGTGCGTTAGTTGATAAAATACTTAAGATTTTCCTGTCCAACTTGTCAATCTTGTCCGTGTCTTTTGCCATAGATTTCTGTGTTATATTGTTATTTTGATAGCAAAATTAGGTAATATTAATGAAATAAGCAACAAGATGTGAATAAAAATGCGATAAATCGTACCTATTTGATAGATATTTTGTCGGTGGTATCTTGTCTCTGTTTGCCCCAATACAAGATAGACCTGACAGAGAAAGAGGTGTGCTCTCGTCCTGTCAGGTCTATACAGTGATGATTGATGTGTGTAAGGATGGCGCTGTATCGATGGGCAAATGGCCAAGGTTTAAGGTCGATGACAGTGTGCCTTCCCTTTGTATTTATTTCTTCGAGGCAGCTGGTGCTTTCTCGATACTGATTAGTTCAACGGTGAAAATCAGGGTAGAGTAGGGTTGAATCTGTCCGGCCTGACGCTCTCCGTAGGCCAGTTCTTGCGGGATGTAGATTTCCCATTTGCTACCTACCGGCATCATGGTGAGGGCTTCTGTCCATCCCTTAATGACCTGATTGCAGCGGAATGAGGTGGTTTGTGGATTGCGCTTGTACGAACTGTCGAACACGTTTCCGTCGATGGTTTTGCCCTCATATTTCACAGTTACCTTGTCATCCTTTTGTGGAATCTCGCCCTTTCCTTCGGTAATCACCTTGTATTGCAGACCGCTGGCAGTTGTTTTCACACCTGGCTGTGTGGCATTTTGCTTCAACCAGGCTGTGTTGGCTGCGATGTATGCCGACTCTTTCTCTTTCTTCACTTGGGTTCTGCGCTCTTGAAACAGTTCACTCGCCTTTTCAACAGTGTAAACAGTTGTGTCATTCTGTACGCCAGCGAGGAAGCCCTGGTTGAAGATTTCGGCATCAATAGCGTTGGGTGTTCCCTTGAAGTCGTTGGTGGTCTGCGGCAAAATACGGTTTTTTACCATCCTGGCGATGGCAGCACCCGCATGACGAGCCTTGAATTGAGGCGAATCAATCTGCTTTAATGCCTCCTGAAAGCCTGCGACAAATTCGGCAATTTGCGCCGGATCCATCTCGTATTCCTGTTGCAAGAAAGGCATCAAGCCATTGGTTGCGGCCAATCCTGCTGCGTAACTGAGCGAATCTTGCGGTGTAAGCAGTGGCTTCACGGTTGTCTGAGTCTTCTGCTTCTTGTCCTTCTCTTTGCCTAATGCGGCCATGCTGACCGATGCAACCGATAAGAACAACACTGAAAGTAACAAAATCTTTTTCATCATCAACATCTTATTCAAAAGAAAAACTTACCTTGTATGGTTGGTTCTTGCGGTGCAATGCCACAAAAACAATCAAATACAAGGCAAGTCTTCGTATGTTTATTATATATGGTAGTCAGCAGTTTACTTCTCGATGCTGATTAATTCAATCTTGAAAATCAAGGCGGAGAAAGGCTTAATCTGACCTTGTTCACGCTCGCCGTAGGCCAACTCTTGTGGAATATACACTTCCCATACAGAGCCTACAGGCATGTGAACGAGAGCTTCTGTCCATCCCTTGATGACCTGATTGGCACGCAAGGAAACAGGCTGTCCATTCTTATAAGAGCTGTCAAACACCTTACCATCAAGGGTCTTGCCTTCATAATGAACCTTCACCATGGATGTATCTGCCGGCATGGCACCGTTACCAACCTTGATAACCTTGTATTGTACACCGCTTGGCAATGTCTTCACGCCATCTTTCTTCTTGTTCTCAGCGAGGAATTTCTCACCAGCTGCCTTGTTAGGGCCATATTCCTTTTCCATGACTTTGGCTCTGATTTCGCTCATCTTGGTTTGTGCTACCTGTCCAGCCTCTTCGATGGTCATGAGGCCTTTCTTGCCCGTTGTACCAGTGATGAAGCCTGCCATGAAGTTCTTCAGTGAGATGGTCTTGGTTGAATCGCTGCCAAATACCTCTTGGTTGATGCCGGTAATCATCTGATTGCTGATTTGTTGACCAATCTGGATACCTGCATAGTAAGCAGCACGGCCTTTGTCATCTCCGGCATTAGCACCTTCGTTCAGTCCCTTGATGAACTGATCCATGTAGGTTGTGTCGATGTTCATGCGGCCAATGAGATACTCTTTGAGTCCTTGAGTCTGTGCCAATCCGATGGCATAGCTCAATGTATCCACGTCAGTCTTGAGGTTTGCCTTAGGTGTTGAGTTGCCGCAACCAGTAAATGTTGCAGCAGCGATAGCCATTGCGGCTACGAATGTAAGTTTTTTCATTGTTATTTGTTGTTATTAAATTACTTTTATAAGCTCTACATCGAATACCAATGCCGAGTATGGGGGTATGGCATTGCCTGCTCCCCGCTCACCATATCCGAGGTGATAAGGGATGAAGAAGCGATACTTGGCACCTTCCTGCATCAGTTGAAGGCCTTCTGTCCAACCGGCGATGACTTGGTTTAAGGCGAATGTTGCAGGCTCGCCGCGTTGAATACTGCTGTCAAAGAGCGTACCATCATGCAGCATTCCTTCGTAATGGCATGTCACCTGATCGGTTGCTGTCGGCTTCTTGCCGTTGCCTTCTTTCAGCACTACGTATTGTAAACCGCTGGGAAGCGTCACCACACCATCCTTTTTTGCATTCTCAGCCAGGTAGGTTTCGCCGGCCTTCTTGACCACTTTGCCTTTCTCTTCGGCAGCTGCGCGTTGTTTCTTCTCTTGTTCTTGGAAGAAATTCTGCACCAATGTCTGCGCTTCTTGATTGTCTATTTTTGGCTTTGCGCCAGCGATTACGTCTTTGATTGCTTGTGAAAAATCATCGATATTCAAACTCTGGGCGCCCATATCAGACAATTGTTGACCAATGCCAAGCCCCAAAGCGTAGCTTACTTTGTCCATTTTAAATAATCTATATTGATAAGTTTTGCTTTTTAACAAGGGCAAAGATAGCAAAAAACTATCATAGCTTCGAGTTATTTCTCAAAAAAATACTATTTTTGTAGAATATTAGTGTAAAAGCGAAGTCTATCCATTGATAGGCATGGGATTATGAAATGATAAGATCATGAAGAAGATTGTATTTCTGACAGGTGCCGGTATGTCGGTAGAAAGTGGATTCAAAACCTTTAGAGGAAGTGACGGATTGTGGGAAAACTATCCAGTAGAGCAGGTGGCGACGCATGAGGGTTGGGAAGCCGATCCAACGCTTGTGACCAACTTTTATAACATGCTTCGAAAGAAACTATATGCGGCAAAGCCCAATGAAGGGCATCGATTGATTCAGCAACTCGAACAGTCGTACGACGTAACCGTCATCACTCAGAATGTTGACAATCTGCATGAGCGGGCTGGTTCGTCGAGAGTAATCCATCTACATGGCGAACTGGCCAAGGTATGTTCCAGTCGTGATCCTTACAATGAGGCCTACATCCGCGAATTGTCCCAAGATAATTGTACCGTAGAGCCTGGAACCAAGGCTGATGATGGGTCGCTTTTGCGCCCGTTTATCGTATTCTTTGGCGAGAGTGTACCCATGATTTCCGTCGCAGCCGAATACGCTCGTGAAGCTGATATCTTTGTCATCATCGGGACGTCGCTCAATGTTTATCCCGCTGCGGGATTGGTTCAATATACCAAACCCGATTGCCCCATTTATCTCATTGACCCAGAATCGGTGCATACCAGTGGCATTCGTCATCTCAAGCACATACAGAAAGGTGCCAGTGAGGGTATGAAAGAACTCATGAAAGTCTTGGACACCAACCAATAAAGAGGGCCGTTGCTCTGTCAACCCGCGATGATATTTGTACGTAACTGTAAGCTTGTACATCAATAAAACCAATCAATCTATGGAGGAATGCTTATGATGAACGAACTAATTGATAAGCTGCACATAGAGCAATGCTCATTGGTGCTGCTGCACGAAGGAAACATTCGCACGTTTGAAGGTAGGGGAGTGCGAATGCTCTACAATCTGCTGAACGATGAACCCGAATCACTTTTTAAATCGAAAGTAGCCGTCAAGGCAGTGGGTAAGACTGCCGCTAAGGCCATGGTAGATGGCGGTGTGACCGAAGTCTACGCTGATGTGATTAGCGAAGAGGCGCATCATAGGCTCAAAGACGCTGGCATAAAGGTGGATTACGAAAAGAAAGTAAACCACCAACGCTTCTTGGAAATATGGAAGCAGATGGGCGAAATCGAAGATTGATGCCATCCCTATACAACAATCCCGTAGCTAACCTGATGGCCATGTGCATCGTTTGTCGTGCACGGTATGGCCCTCAGGGCGTGCTATCTGTGTGAGGTAAGCGCTAAACAGTTAAAGGGAGACCTGCATGTTAGGTAAAACCTTATTGGGTGAGGCATGCAGAATCTCCATAAGCTGATCACCCATTGTGCTGTCGAACACCCATACGAGCCTCAACAACATTCACCACATAGTCACCCAGTTTTTCACATTCTTGAATGATATCCATGTAGATGGTACCAATGGCATAGGTATATAGATGCGCATTGATATCGGTGATGTTGGTTGTCTTGAGTTGGTTTCGATAGCTGTTGATTTCGTTCTCGATGTTAAAAGATAGACTGGCATCCAGATTAGCCTTACGACCAGAGAGGATGACGTTCATCTGTGTGAGGGCATCGTCGGTGAGTTCGAACATCTGATGCAGCTGTTCGTACAGCTTCTCAGGGAACTCTTCCTTGCCAGTGCGCTTGCGTTTCAAGGCACGGGCAATGTTGTAACAACTGTCTCCGATGCTCTCTATCTCGGTAATCTCTCGCAACATCGATCGTATCTTCATCTTGGTGTCGTCGCTAAGGTGCGCCGTTCCCACCTGATCCAGATAGTTGGCAATCTCTATTTCCATATTGTCGCTGATGCCTTCGTATTTCTCTATCCGATCGAATATTTTAATAAACTTGCTTTCATCCTTTTCGTTAAGCAGGTCTCTCACCATCCCAAACATGCGTTGCATGCGTCCGGCGAACGACCGTATCTCCTTATGTGCCTCCAAAACCGAAAGCTCTGGCGTCTTCATGATGCCCGCTTGGATGAATTGCAGACGGAAGTCTTCTTCGTCATCACTGTGCCTTGGCTTGATGAGCATGCATACCAACCGCTCTATTTGAGGGATAAACCATATCAAAACAGCAGTATTCATAATGTTGAAAGACGAGTGGAAGGCCGCCAAGACGATTGGTAGTTTTACGGCCAGTTGCTCCTGTGTCAGGTTGTGTCCCATGGGGTCGTAGTGCACTAAGCCGCACACGGCATTAACAAACGGATAGAACACGCACAATACCCATATCACTCCGATGACGTTAAACACCAGATGGGCCAATGCGGTTCGTCGCGCTTGCGTATTGGCACCTAAGGCTGCAAGGTTGGCTGTGGCTGTGGTTCCGATGTTCTCACCCATCACAAGCGCGATACCCAGATAGATGGGAAGCACGCCAGACGAGCATAACAGGATGGTGATGGCCATCACAGCAGCCGATGACTGAACGATACAAGTGATGATGGTGCCTATGAGTAGGAAGGAGAGAATGGTGAGATAGCTGTCAACGTCGAACGATTTGAAAAAATCAATGATCTGTGGATTGCTCTCCAGTTGCAGCTCTTTGCCCGACGTGTTGAGCAAAACCAAACTGAAGAACATGAAAGAGATGCCAAAGAGAAAATCGCCTATGTATCGCATCTTGCGACTGTAGATGAGTATGATACCCACCAGGAATGCCGGAAAGACAAAGCTGGTCAGGTCGACCGAATAGCCTAACGACATGATCCACGCCGTCAGGGTGGTTCCAATGTTCGCACCCATAATCACCGATATGGCCTGAGCGAGGGTCAACAGTCCTGCGTTAACAAACGACACGGTCATCACCGTGGTGGCTGAAGATGACTGTACGGCACAGGTGATGAACGTACCGGTGAGCATACCGGTGAAACGATTGGTGGTCATTGCACTCAAAATGTGGCGTAACTGTGAGCCTGCCATCTTTTGAAGAGCTTCGCTCATTACTTTCATACCATAAATCAGCAGAGCCAATGAGCCGATGATCTTGAAAAAAATCGCTAAATAATCACTCGTTGTCATAATAATTGAATTGTTATGCGATATAAGTTTTGCGCTTCAGTAAAAATTCGTTATCTTTACGCTCCGTAACATTTTAATAACCAAAACGAACGAGGCTGATGAAACAAGTATTGCAAATATGTTGCAAAAATAACAAAAAAACTCAAGATGTAGCTATCGGAAGCACACTTTCTGACGTATTCAAGCAATTTAATTTGAAAATGCCTTATGGGCCCATCTGTGCGCGAGTGAATAACAAGGTCGTGGGGATGAACTATCACCTGTACCACAACAAAGACGTAGAGTTCTTGGACATGCACGATGCTTCGGCATCAAGAAACTACACCCGAACGCTGTTCTTCATTCTGTGCAAGGCTGTTCATGACCTCTATCCGGGGTCGAGAGTGGTGATTGATATTCCCGTTTCCAAAGGCTATTACATCAATCTGCACATCGGACGCGAGGTGACTGATGAGGATGCGACGCGCATTCGCGAACGCATGCAACAAATCATTGACGAGAAAATTCCCATCGAACGTTTCGAAGTGCGTACCGAAGAGGCCATCCGCATGTTTGAGCAGAAGGGTGATGAGGCCAAGGTGAAGCTGCTCAAGAGCATTGGTTCGCTGTACACGGTGTACCATCGCATCGACGATTATGTGGATTATTACTACGGTGCGTTGCTCACCAACACGTCGGACATTTACCTGTTCGGACTGGAAAGGTACTTTGAAGGCTTGCTGCTGCGCATTCCTTCGAAGCACGACCCCTCACAACTTGGCGCGCTCGTCAAGCAAGACAAGATGTTCGAGGTGTTTCTGGAGCAGCATCGTTTGCAGCACATTCTGGGCATGAGTACCATAGGTGACTTCAACGAGGCTGTGAAAGCGGGCCATGCTACCAATCTCATCAATGTGAGTGAAGCCCTGCAAGAGAAGAAAATATCGCAGATTGCCGACCAAGTAACCACGCACCCAGATGTGAGAGTGGTGCTCATAGCTGGGCCTTCTTCATCGGGTAAGACCACTTTCTGCAAACGACTGAGCATCCAATTGCTGGCCAACGGCATTCGTCCCGTGCAGATATCGTTGGACGATTACTTTGTAGATCGCGAAAAAACGCCAAAAGACGCTTCGGGCGATTGGGACTATGAAAGCATCCACGCCTTAGACATCAACCTGATTAATTTACAGCTCAGCGCATTGTTCAGAGGTGAAGAGGTTGAACTACCCAAGTATGATTTCCTGTCAGGTAGAAGCGGAATGAGTGGTAAACGACTGCGCCTGGCCGACCGGCAGGTGCTGCTGGTGGAAGGTATTCATGCTCTGAACCCCGAATTGACGGCCCAAATCCCCAAAAAACAGAAGTTTCATGTATATATATCGGCACTCACCAGCATCCTATTGGATGACCACAACTACATACCAACCACCGACAACCGACTGCTGAGGCGCATCATTCGCGACCATAAATATCGTGGGGTGAGTGCGCAGGAAACCATCAGACGCTGGCCGAGTGTACGAGCCGGCGAGACAAAATGGGTGTTTCCTTACCAAGAAAACGCCGATGTTATGTTTAATACCGCCATGCTTTACGAGTTGGCCGTCATCCAGGAACAGGCTGCTCCTTTGCTCGAACAGGTGCCAGAAAACTGCGTGGAGTATTCGGAAGCTTATCGCTTGCGTAAGTTCTTGAGCTACATCACCCCCATACCCAGCCGCGCCTTGCCGCCAACCAGCCTCGTCCGCGAGTTCTTAGGCGGCAGTTCGTTCAGGTATTAGCTGCACCTGTGCCGTTTCAGCAAACGGCAGATGCAGGCTTTTCAATAGAAAATAATGTGAAGTGAGCGTAGGTTTGTACAGACTTGCGCTCACTTCTTTATAGTACACGTTGTCCTGCTTTCCACACCATAGATATAAAAATCGTTGCCAAACCTTGTGAAAATGTGTCAAAAATATTTGTTATATAGATTTTAAATATCTATCTTTGAAAACACATTAATTTATAAACTATTAGCTATGGTTCAAGAAAAAAAATCTACAGATTTATTCCCTTGGGTATTGATGATTTTGATGTCATCAGTAACATTTGTGGGAATTTTATCAGAATTGGTGCCTTCGGGCGTGTTACCGCAAATCATGTCAGACCTTGGTGTTAACGAAGTTCAAGGCGGAAGGCTGGTGGGTTTGTATGCTCTTGCATCGGCCATATTCGGCATTCCACTCATCTCGGCGACGATGCAGTACAACCGAAAGAAAGTGCTGTTGTGGCTATTGGTGGGATTTGCGCTTTGCAACGTGTTGTCAGGTCTTGTACACAACTACTACATAGTGTTGGCGTTGCGTTTCCTCGGCGGTATCAGTGCGGGTGTTATGTGGCCTATGATTGCGGCCTTTGGCATGCGTTTGGTACATCCCAGTCATCAAGGTAGGGCTGTAGCCGTAATCATGGCAGGTAACACTTTGGGTATCAGTCTGGGTATGCCGCTGATGACATCAATCGGAGATAAGTTTGGTTGGCGTATTGAATTTATCGCATTAGGACTGCTTGTTGCGCTGATTGCCGTGCTTTCGCTATTCATGCTGCCGTCTACACCTGGTGAAAAGCTCACCAAGAGCACATCACCTTTTGCCATGTTGAAAAACAAATCCATTTTATTGATTATTCTTCTCACCTTGTTAGGTGTTTGTGGACATTACGGAGTTTATACCTACATCACCCGATTGGTTGCCGAAATTAACGTAGCAGGAGGCATTGAGATGGCTCTGATGGTATTTGGTATCGGTTCATTAATATCCATCATCATCGCAACGAAGTACATTGATCTGTATCTTCGTGAGCTTACTATCGCCATGTTTGCCTTCTTAGCTGTAGCCATGCTCCTGTTCTACTTCTTCAAGGGAGCCATGGGAATTTCGCAATTTGGTTTCTTCTTGTGGGGATTGTCGTTCGGTCCGTTGGTTACATTGTTCCAGGCTGCGGTGGGAAACCAAGTGGAAAGTGGAAAAGATGTGGCCATGTCGGTGCAGTCGTGCATGTTTAATCTTTCTATCATGATTACGACATGGATTGCAGGTTTGTTGCTGATAAGCTTCGGTCCGACGAGCTTAATATGGTATGCCGTATTGTTAGCCGTGCCAGGAATGATTATTTCTATATTCGCCAAGCATACATTGCGACGCATAGGATAAAGAACAAGTTCATATACACGCATAAAAAAAAGCTGCACATTGTAATGTGCAGCTTTTTTTAATAGAATGACCTTACATCTTGAAAGGAATTTCATATTCTGTAGGTTTCTTCTTAAACAAGAATTCACCCTTTCTAACAGAAGCCAGTACACCAACACGTCTGCGGATGCAATCCCATGAGCTGTCGCCATCAAGAACGATAAAGTTGGCATCCTTGCCTTCTTCCAGTCCGTATGCGTCATGGATGTTCATACACTTAGCACCATTGTAAGTAATCATGTCGAAAGCGTTTTCTACTTCCTCTGGGCTTGCATAATGTGACAGGTGGATGGCATTATCCAGGATATTCATCATGTTACCGCTTCCCAATGGATACCATGGGTCGTTGATAGAGTCCTGAGCCAGTGCGACATTGATACCCATGTGCATGAACTCCTTGATGCGTGTCAAGCCGCGACGCTTTGGATAAGTGTCCTGACGACCTTGCAGATATGCATTCTCTGTGGGGCAGGAGATGAAGTTCATCTTGCTTCTCTTGAACATGTCGAACATGCGGTATGCATACGAGTTGTCTGCCGAACCAAACGAACAAGTGTGGCTGGCGGTGGTCTTTGTACCATAATCCTCCAGATATACCAAGGCGTTCAATATCTCAACGAATCTTGCCATGGTGTCATCTGTCTCGTCGCAGTGAACGTCAATCAGTACGTTGTATTTCATGGCCAGCTCAACAATGTCGTGGATAGACCTCTCGCCAAACTCTCTTGCCGGCTCGTAGTGTGGAATACCACCAATCACGTCAGCACCCATCTTCAGCGCTTCTTCCACCAATTCTTTACCACCCTTGTAGGTGTACATACCGTTTTGTGGGAAAGCTACTACCTGGATGTCCACAATGTCCTTCATCTCTTCTTTCAGTTCCATGAGAGCCTTGAAGCCGATAAACTTAGGATCGGTTACGTCGGTCTGTGCGCGGATAAACTGAACGCCTTGAGAAACTTCGTCCTCGATACCCTTGCGTGCCAGCTTCTTCACACCCTCGATGGTCATGGTTGCCTTATACTTGGGCCAGTTCTCGATAGCCTCGTAAAGCGTACCCGATGCAGCGCCAATGCCTTCCATCTCGGCCAGCGTGTAAACATAGTCTAAGTGCAAGTGCGGATCTACGTAAGGAGGAAGTACAAACTTACCTTTCAAGTCAATCTCCTCGTCACATTTAGGCAGATTATTGCCAATTTGAGCAATCTTGCCATTCTCCACTATCATTTCAGTTGCTGAACAGTTGCGATAAATCTTCGCATTAAAAAATTTTCTTTTCATAAAAAATAAGTTTAAGTATAACACTCCAAATATAAGCATTTTAATTGGAATATGCAACTTTTGTTTGATGTCTATAGGCCTAATCTCACAATAATTATAGAATTTTCTTGATTTTTCATGATCTCCTCATGGTCTTTATCAATTTCCTCATTTTTATTCAACGAATGCTTTGTCATTCTGTTTTCTTCTTCTATCTTTGCAAAAGCAAGTGCATATCAGTGGTTTTGCCGGGGACAGGTCATGGATGAATGGTTGTCCCATCAGGCAAGACGGCTGCCGACAATAAACTTTAGATGAATACATTGATATGAAAATCAAAGGCTTAGAGAACGCTTTCAGTGCCAAAGAGCTGAAAGACTATTTTTTTATCACCATCGCCATGCTTTTTTATTGCATTGGTTGGACGGTCTTTCTGTTGCCCAATAACATCACCACGGGTGGCGTTCCGGGCATTTCGTCGGTGTTGTATTGGGGACTGGGCATTCCTGTTCAGTATTCTTACTTCTTCATCAACGCTGTGTTGATAGCGTTTGCGTTGCGCTTGTTGGGGCTTCGTTTCTGCATCAAAACCATCTTTGGCATCATCATTCTAACCACGTTGACGTCGCTGGCACAAACCTATATGCTGGATGTCAGACTGTTGAGCGACCAGCCTTTCATGGCGAGTGTCATCGGTGCGGCCTTCTGTGGAACGGGTGTCGGACTGGGTTTGTCGGCCAATGGTAGTACGGGCGGTACGGATATCGTGGCCGCCATCGTCAACAAGTATCGTGACATTTCGCTGGGAAGGGTTATCTTAATTTGTGATTTGGTGATTATTTCGTCCAGTTACCTGGCATTGCACGATTGGGAGAAGGTGATTTATGGTTATGTGGTGTTGTTCATCACTTCGTTTTGTGTCGATCAGGTGGTCAATTCCATGCGTCGCTCAGTGCAGTTCTTCATTATCTCTGACAAATACGAAGAGATAGGTCGACAAATCAATGAGAATCCCCATCGAGGCTGTACGGTCATCAATGCATCTGGATTTTATTCGGGTCGTGAGATGAAGATGTTGTTCGTGCTGGCCAAAAAGAATGAGTCGGGCAGGATTTTTGATTTGATTAACGAGATTGATCCTGCTGCCTTTGTGTCCCAGAGTGCTGTGATTGGCGTTTACGGCGAGGGCTTCGATCGGTTTAAGGTGAGACAAAAGAAAAGCTCTCAGAACAAATTATCTCAAAAGAAACAAGGCAATTCAAATCCTTAGGGGCGACTAATCTCTGCTCTTTCTGCGGTGTCTGCCAGACCGTCATCATGCTGAATTTTCATGACAGGCATCGCTCTTATCCTTGGCTTGTAATCAACCAACCTTGCTGCTGCTTGCAAATACGCCAAATATGAGCATAGTTTGTAATGTGTTGTGTTATAGATTGTTGTGCTGAAGGGGTTGTTCTCAAGCCGTTCTTTTTCCTTTATTTCGGCTTAAAAGCATTGCTTTAGGAGTGTTATTTGCATGCTTTAGCCGTGCAAGAGCATGCCAATTCTTCGCCAAAGTGATGCCTTTAACGTACCAATTACATAACTTTTACGCCCAACGTTGATAATACTCATCCATTTATCTCTGGTTTGCATCCTGCCTGCCTATTGATTTTTTCTACATTGAAAGTTTTCAAGGACCGTTTTTAGGCCATTATTTGGTAAAAATAACGAACAATTCGTGTAGTGAAATCTAACATGTTCAACCGCTGCATCGCGATGAATGTCGTCTGGATGTGATGCATCACATTCTTCGATATGCTAAAAACTGAAAAAGATACAAATAAATTTGACTTCAACAAATAAAGTTGTATCTTTGTAAGTAGAAAAGCTCATATAAACATTATTATCAAAAACATTATGAAGAAGAAATTTATTTGTACCGTATGTGGCTACGCATACGAAGGAGAAGAAGCACCAAAAGAGTGCCCGGTATGTCACGCTAAAGCAGAGAAGTTTAAGGCTTTTGACCCGAAAGCAATTAAAGGAACAAAGACCGAAGAGAACCTCATGGCTGCATTCGCAGGCGAAAGCCAGGCGCATACCAAGTACCTGTATTTCGCTTCTAAGGCCAAGAAAGAAGGCTATGAGCAGTTGGCTGCCATCTTTGAAGAAACGGCTCACAACGAGAAAGAACACGCTAAATTGTGGTTCAAGTTCTTGCGTGGAGGTGATATCCCAACCACAACAGATAACATTAACGAAGCTGCTGACGGTGAAAACTTTGAGTGGACAGACATGTATGTCAACATGGCGAAGGTAGCAGAGGAAGAGGGCTTCCCAGAGATTGCCGTGAAGTTCCGTGCTGTTGGTGCCGTTGAGAAGCACCACGAAGAGCGTTACCGCAAGATGTTGAAGAACATCGAAGATAAGATTGTCTTCTCACGCGATGGTAGCTGCGTATGGCAGTGCCGTAACTGCGGACACATTGTTATAGGTAAGAAGGCTCCTGCTGTATGTCCAGTTTGCGACCATCCACAGAGCTACTTCCAGATTGAACCAGACAATCTGTAAGTCGACAGACATAAGCTCAACTTCAACGAGAGATACCCAAAATGAGTATCTCTCGTTTTGCATACGTACGGGCGTGATTTATCACGTTTCGTTTCCGCATTTTGTATGCACGTTATTCATCATGTTTCACCTTTGCATGTTGTAGGGGCGTGATTCATCACGTTCCGTTTACAACAGAAAGTTAGATGGTGTTATGCTGTGATTTATCACGCCTCAAGCGGGATATAGTGCTCACGGTGACGGAACGTGATAAATCACGCCCCTATGTTTGGTTATCTGTCGATGAATAGAACGGTCTTTAGCTCGGTATGCACAAACAAAAAAATGGGATGCACTATTCAGCGCATCCCATCTTATGATGATATAAGTAGTTTATAAGATTTACTTCAATTTGCAGTAGCCATATTTAGCCGAGCAGCAAAGCTCTTCCTCGATGCGGATGAGCTGGTTGTACTTCGCAATACGGTCGGTACGGCTCATAGAACCTGTCTTAATCTGACCTGAGTTAGTAGCAACGGCAATGTCAGCAATCGTCGTGTCCTCGGTCTCTCCTGAGCGGTGAGAAGTAACTGTGGTGTAACCAGCACGGTGAGCCATTTCAATAGCCTCCAATGTTTCGGTCAACGAACCAATCTGGTTTACCTTGATCAAGATAGAGTTAGCTGCACCCATCTTGATACCCTTCTCCAAGAACTTCGTGTTGGTTACAAACAAGTCGTCACCAACCAACTGGCAACGGTCGCCAATCTTCTCGGTCAGCTTCACCCAGTTGTCCCAGTCGTTCTCATCCAAACCGTCCTCAATAGAGTCGATAGGATATTTTGTAATCAGTTCTTCCAAGTAAGCAATCTGCTCATCAGCGGTCAGCTTCTTACCGTTAGGATCCTTTGGCATGCCACTCTTCAACTGACGATAGTCATAGAACCACTCACCGTTCTCCTGAACAGCAAACTCAGAAGCAGCGCAGTCCATGGCAATCTTCACATCCTTGCCTGGCTCATAACCTGCATCCTTGATAGCCTGAATGATAGAATCTAAGGCATCCTCAATACCATCGAACTTAGGAGCGAAACCACCTTCATCACCTACAGCTGTAGACAAGCCGCGCTTCTTCAACAGCTTTGCCAAAGCGTGGAATACTTCTGCACCCATACGAATGCCTTCTTTGATAGAAGGAGCACCCACAGGACGAATCATAAACTCTTGGAAAGCAATAGGAGCATCAGAGTGTGCGCCACCGTTGATGATGTTCATCATGGGAACGGGCAACGTATAAGTGTTAACACCACCGATATAACGATATAGTGGCATGTGAAGAGCTTTGGCTGCTGTGTGTGCAACTGCCAAGCTAACACCCAAGATAGCGTTAGCACCCAACTTGCTCTTGGTAGGCGTACCGTCCAAGTCAAGCATCTTATAATCTATCTTGCGTTGTTCTAACACGCAGCATCCTTTCAATGCTGGAGCAATGATGTTGTTCACATTCTCTACGGCCTTTAATACACCTTTGCCACCATAGCGAGCTTTGTCGCCATCGCGCAACTCCAAGGCTTCGTTTTCACCCGTAGATGCACCAGATGGTACGCTGGCACGACCCATCACACCATTTTCCAATGTTACCTCAACCTCTACTGTAGGATTACCACGAGAGTCAATAATCTCTCTTGCGTGAACTTTTTCAATTACCATAATTAATTATTTATTTTGAATGAATAATATCTCTGAATTCATTGCAAAGATAGCGATAATTAAGGAATTCACCAATACAGAGATATGAAATAATGTGAAATGAATTACTTTGAACTTTGAACTTTGAACTTTGAGCTTTGAACTTTGAACATTGAACTTTGAGCTTTGAACTTTGAGCTTTGAACATTGAACTTTGAACTTTGAGCTTTGAACATTGAACTTTGAGCTTTGAACATTGAGCTTTGAGCTTTGAACTTTGAGCTGTCAACTTAAAAACTCATCAACTCATCAACTCAAAAACTTAAACTATCAACTCAAAAACTTCAAACTATCAGCTTGTGAACTTGTCAACTCGTGAACTCGTCAACTAAAAACTTACAAACTTAAAAACTCACCAACTTAAAAACTTAGCAATCACCTCGTGAACTTGCAAACTAATAACTTGTGAACTCGTAAACTTGTCAACTCGTCAACTATACAAAAACACTGCTCCCGCAGAACTTCATGTGAAGTCTGCGGGAGCAAAGTAATATATGTTTGTTCAATTGAGCTTACTCAATGACAATCTTTGAGGTCTGTACATTCGTACCGTCGGTAGCCTTGATGAGATAAACACCTGAAGGAACTTGTCCTTTCAGCTTCTTCGCATCGAGAGGCAAGCTGAAGGTACCTATCTTAGCACCAGAGAGGTTGAAGAGTTCTGCCTCACCCTTGGTCAAGGTAATCGAAACGTTATCAATACCTGTCACAGCACCCATCACCTTCTCAAAGTCAGTCTCTGGCGTGTCGGCGAACATAAAGCGGTTATGCTCGATGCCGTCAACCGTTGCTGTGAAGAAGTAACGTGCCTTACCGTTGTCGAACGGAATCACAGTTCTCGTCTTCAAGTCAACCAACTTCAAGTTCTGATAGTTCAGGCTCCATGTGTTCAGCTCCATGTTGTAGGTTTCATCCTTAGCGGTCTCAACGCTAAACGTACTTCCTATCAACGAAGGCAAACTGGATATCTGTACATTCTTACCGTCAGAGGTTGTGGCAAATACTGAAGGTTCGCCCATGTTCAGCTTCTCACCCTCTAATTGAGAGTCGTAAGCTGGTGTGGCGTCCTCTTCTTGGTACGTCCAGAACTTATCTACCACCTTACCGTTATCCATTGCCACCATAACACTACCGCGGTTAAAGTCACCGTCCATAACAAATGACTTGGCGCGCAATGGTTCAGCCTCAGACTTCAATCCCTTGTAAGGAATGGTGAGTTTACCAGGTGTCGTGCTGTACACAGGCTTGTTGTATTTCACCATAAAGCCTTGCATAGGTGACAATGTACTGGTAATTCCACTCTCACCAGCCTTGCCAATGTTCACAGCTTCATAGCCACCCTTTACTTTTACAGACTGTCCATTCTGGTTCTTCCAGTCATCCCAGCTACCAGTGGTGAAGATGTAAACCGTGTTGTCCATGTCCACACCAGTCTCGCCGGATTCTAACTTGATGTTCTTGATGTCCACACCAGCCATGAACGAGTTACCAACAATGTTGTAACCCAATCCGTAACGCTTGGCATTATCATTTGCAGCATCGGCTTTAGTAACGACAGATGCCTGACGTGTCAATTCAATGGTTTGCTCGCAAAGATTCAGTTTACCTTGAATCTTGTGAACACCCTTACTGCCATCTTTTACCGGAGCTACTTCGTAGCCCATGAAAGCTTTCATCTTGTCAGTGTTCTTCACTGCTGTCCACTTCCTGTAGTAGTGGTCTTTATCGTTCAGCTTCTCATCGTATGCTCGAACCCACATTCCTTCGAATGTTGGATTCTTGGTAGTCTCTACTACTGGCAAACCAATATACTGCCAATCAAACTCGGCAGAAACTTCATTGCCAAAGTCAGGAGAGGTGTTGTCCTTGTTATCAGTTGTTGTACGTCCAGCGACATAATCACCCAGCGGCTTGAACTCAACAGTAGCAAATACAGTAGAAGCGCATGGGTCGGAGTTGTTCAAGATGAACGTACCCACGGTTGTGCCGTTGTCGGATGTCTTCATCACAAGTTTGTCCTTATCAGCATCCTTGTCGAAACCTTCCACGCTCTTCACGGTCAAGCCACCGTCAGCAGGAACTACCACAGCTGGGTGACCAGGTGTCTTGGTAGTAGGATCCTTCTCGAACTTCTCGTTTGGAGCGTTGTTCTCCAACTTGTTTGCAGAGATAAACTTACCAGCTGGCAAGTGCAGGTCGCGTACAGCTACCTTACCCTTGGCATCAGGTTGGTTGTTAGCAAAGATGATGTTCTGGCCGTCCTTAGGAACGTCGTTAGTCCAGTTCTCTTTCTTGTTGAAGTCGTTGTCTACGTCACCTGTCCAATAGTTGTTGCCGCAGGCATTCTCTTCAGGATCGTAAGCAGAACCAGCACCCTGTCCTTGCGCACCATCCTTGTCGGCTTTACCACCAGCATTCACAGCTACAGGTACACCGTTTCCGTCTACTTCGCCCTTGATGCGTCCTTGCTCGTCAACCATATCCTCAGTTACGTTGTCGCCACCTTCAATGGCATCCACACATCCGTCACCGTCACTGTCGGCATCAAAGAAGTTAGGAATACCATCCATGTCATCGTCGCAAGGCAACATAATGGTAACGAGTGTGCTCACCATACCACTTTTGTCAGGACTTTGCGTAAAGTTAAAGTACTTGGTGTTAGGCTCTGCATTAAGGTGAGAAAGTCCTACTGTATTCGTCAGGTTGGCATCTTCGTTGTTGAAGATTACCTTCTTCGTTCCTTCTTTCTCGAATACCGTATAGCGACCATCTGTGAGGTCGGTGTACAGTTCTGTCTGCGACTGTGTGCCTGAGTTGGTCAGAACATTGATAGCAAAGTAATTGTCGGCATGGAATGTTGCTGTTGGTGTACTTTGCATCAGCACGTATGGCTTCATTGTACCACCAATCTCCCAATAGCTGGTGAGCCTCTTTTGTTTTGGTGCCGTCATGAATCTGTCCTCGTCTACCAAGCAGTCAGCTATCTTCACTACGACAGCACCTGAGTTGGCAGCATATCCGAACTTGTCTGAGATATCAAACGTCTTTTCTCCTGTAAAGCCTGTAGTCACGCCCAGCACAGAAGGCAACAGTGTGAGTACACGGCGATTGGTCTCAGGTTTGTCGTTGAGGTAGTTGGGGTCGTTCACGATTGTTGCAAACAACTTCTGCGTCTTCACGTTGTCACGATAACGCACCCACTTGCCATTGGTTGGGTTTAGCTTGTTATCAGTAAGTGCCGTGAGGTTGTTAGGAGCCAAATCGTTACACTCTGTGGTGTTCAAGATACCATCCTTATCCCAGTCGAGGTCATCACCCGGTGCATCGCATCCCTCGAAGAATATCTGCGCACCCAAGTTCTGTGAGAACTCACGCTGCTCGTTGTAGAGACCATTGCAGTCGTAGTAATATTCCTTGCCAAAGTGGTCGGTGAGTTTCTTCACGATGATGGTGAAGGTAGCTCCCTCCTCAATGTATTTGCTTTCAATGAGCTTTGGACCTCTAAGAATAACGCTGTCGGGATATTCCCATGTACCCTTAATCTTCTTCTCACCTGTCTTCACATATCCAATGGTGTCACCATTCTCGATGATGGGTTGATCGTAGTCGTAGATTGGCAGAACGTAGTCTGGTGTCTTGTACTTATTTTTTGACGTCTCTATTGTAGCATCTTTTACGATTCTCGTGATGTCACGACCTTTCTGCTTCCATATATCATAAGTAAATTGGTATGGACCTTCACCACCGATACTTTGGAACTCTGCCCATATCTGCTTCTCTTGGTCTGTTTCATCCTTCACCTTGGTACAATAAGTAGCAAAGGTAGTTGGACGAACCTTGTTGGTAGCGATGTCGGCATGCGGTTTGGTCACGTCAATATCCTGTCGCTCGTTAATCTCCTCACAGTCCACCTTCATCCCGGGGTTCTCTTCTGTACCCAGCTCTGCATCAGTAGGGGCTGTGTAGCCCTGTCCTGCTATGGGTTCAGGTGTGGTGGGAACGTTAGGATTGTAAGTTGAGGAATACTGTACGTCTGGTTCTGCTTTCCATCTGGCTTTACCAGCTATTCCTATATAAACACTCTCGGCACATTGAAGTTTGCTTTTTTGAGCGCGCATAATGCTATAAGCATTATCGAGAGCACCTATATCTGCACCCTGTGTGGTTGTTGAAAGCTTGCCAGCATTATCCAAACATTGGTTGTTGTAGAATGTACAATTATAGATAGAGTCTACAAGAAAGTAATCGCCTGTTATGTATGGTGTTGACGATCCCGCATAGATACAACCACCAGCCTTTTTCGCATTTGAAATGTTATTAACAAACGAGCCATTCTTGAAAGTCACGTTTTGATGCTGGTTGGTAAAGATGTCAGCCACACCTCCCTGTGCTGAACCTTTACCTGTTGTGTTCTTTGCCTCGTTACCATAGAAAATATCGTTGTATGAAACAAGACCTCTACGCGCAGATTCTGCAATATTTGTTACATCTTGTACTTGGAACACACCTCCAACTTCGGCTTTGTTATTGTAGTAACGGTTGTTCTCTGAATGAACATAACCAGAGTGATACCAAACTACGCCACCACCTCCAAAAGAGGTATTGTTAATAATGGTATTGTTCCTAAGTTCTACACCAGCGCAGCCAATGTTCATGGAAATTACTCCACCACCGTTACCACCAGTCTTATAACCTTCACAAGAATTGTTCTTGAAAATGCTGTTGCTGATACGTACCAAACAGTCGTTGGTATCCATTCCGATGACACCACCGTTCATTTTCGATGTGTTATCCTCAAATAGACAGTTGTCAAAGTCGATTGTCTTGTCTGCGTTACCACCATTGTGATACATACTTACAGCACCACCGATAGAACCTGTCTTGTTGCCAAAGAACTTACAATTGACAAACTTTCCATAGCCTTTAAAGATGGCAACTGCACCACCGCCAGCATTAGTGATTGCTTGCGGACAGTCGCATTGATTATCCTTAAAGACACAATTGCGGAACTCAAACTCTTTTTTTGATCTTATCTCGATAGCACCGCCATCTTTCTTATTGCTATTTTCTCCAAAATAGCTGCCTTCTACGGTGAATTTGGAAGCATCAGCCAAACAGATGGCACCACCAGCACCTGTACCACTGCCGCCTTTGGTGTTAGCTGAGTTGTTACAGAAAATGGAGTTCTTGATTTTTACTTCACCAGCAACTCCAAGCCAAAGCGCACCACCTTCAAGTGCTTTTGTATAGTTGTTCTTAAAGTTACAGTTCTCTATGGTCACATCACAAGGGATTTTATCGTTTGCAGCCTTGATGCTCACGGCACCACCATCGCCTTTTGCCGTTGTCTTTCCTGCACCATTACCGTAGAACTCATCGTTCTTGAACACGATGCTGCGCTTCTTGCTTGGGTTTGTCAGGTCTATTTTAGATGCAGCTTGCGAACCATCGTAGATATAGATTGCACCGCCAACATCACCACCGAAGTTTTTGTAAAAGCTATTGTTCTCAGAATAGAAGTTCACGAAACTTGCTATACGGAACAATCCGCCATCTCCACCTTCAGAGTTGTGGAAGTTGGAGTTGGTCACACGAATATCCTTAAATCCCTCGAAGAAGAAAGTACCCTGCTGCGAAGTGGCAGTACCTCCACTGGCACGGTTCACCTGCATGTGGTCTATCTTGACAAAGGCTTTGGGGTTCTCATCCCATGTACCGGCGTTGGTCCATCCGATGACTGCACCCTCTTGTGTCACACCCACATGTTGGATATCGTGAAGCGTGATATAGCTGATGTCAATCTGCGAGTTTACCTTGTTACCTGTGGTAGACGCTGTAAGAAATCCACCACCATGTCCACCGAAGCTCTCACCTCGCATCACCTCCACACGGTGCATGCGAATCTTTGGATTCTTGATGTTTCCATATACGAAGATAGCACCCGCACCTGATGAACGGTAATACGATATGCGACAGTCTTCCAAAGAGAAAGTCACGTTGTCAAAGTTGTTGTTGTCGAGCGTGATGAGCGAGCCATTGTTGGCATCGCCCACGAAGTTTGTCGAGTTGAAGCTCACACCCTGCAACGCAAGTGTTTGATTGGCATTGTTGGTTCGGAACACCGATTGAGTAATCTTCTTGGTGGCAACCAACTCTGTTACATTACGCTTGGGGTTGTTGCTACAAGTGTCTTGTGGCAGCGTTTGTGAACCCGGTGTGGGGAATCCACCGTAGATGCGCAGGCTCTGGCCTTTGCGGGTAAGCGTATAGTAGCCGGCCTGTTTGTCCTTACTCTTTACGGGATTTTCATCTACGTTGTACTTACCTTCCGCCATATAGATCACGGCATCCAGATTGGCGTTGCTGTTCACCGCCCTAAGTGCCGCATCAAGTGTCTTGAAGGCAGCGTTCCACGACGTACCATTGCGGGAGTCGTTGCCTCGCTTCTGCGACACATAGAACTTAATCGGATCTGCCTGTGCCCCAAGTGCCATGAAGCACGCGAGCAGCATCGTCAGCAGATACCTGGTTGGTAATAAATGTTTCATGTTTTTGTTTAATTTTAGTTTTCTTTTTTTTTTTGTTTTCTACTTGCTTGCCGTTTGCCACCTGCGCCCTGTATTGGGCATGGAGAGGCATCTCGACCTTAAGATTTACCAATGCATGGTGAACTCGTCGTCGTCGAAATCGTCAAAATCGTCGAACTGACCTGGCTTTGCCAACTCGTCTTTATGATCTGACGCTTTGAAGATAGGTCCTGTTCCGGTATCTCCTCCTACTTGCAGTAGCAAAATTCCCGGACTTACATACGTTTTTTTTGCCATATTCAAATTTTTGTTTTAATAAATAAATAAGTTTTCTATGTTTTGTTGCCAAATATAGCTGGCACATTCTTCATCTTTTACGAATGGTTAGAGCCGAACAATCGCCCAAAGTATCTGTCGCATATTGGGTTGTCTATTCAGCATTACCGTCATCCTATTTTGCATATAGGTGTCATGGGTGTTCCATTTCTATGCTTTGTGCATTATATATATAATAAGGTGGAATGACGTGAGCGTCTCATCACCTGATAGATACAAAAAGCTCGTATTTTGATACAATACAAAATTAACCATTACAAATGGCGTAAACGCATGATAAAATATCAAAACGGTCAATATGTCTATCTTTACCCCCCCCCTATTGTTAATAATTATTAAACTAACGGAAGAGATATTAATTTGTGTTTATTTTTCGTATAAACATGTTGTAATTATTATATATTTACAAAAATAAAGTCTGTTTGCAGTTTTGCTACAGATTTACAAACTCTTGGTGCATGAAATTTTACAATTTAAACAAACACCGCCAATGTCCCAATTACATTGGGTCTAAGGCCATGGGTTTTGCCTTGCTCTCTGGCAAACGTGGAGAGCGTGTGGACGACATTCTGCCCATCCCCCTGATGATATTCGTGATGAGTGGCAAACTGATGCTATGTCATCAAAAGAACGTTGAAACAGTGGTTAATGTCGGTGAAATGGCAACGGCCGTGTTCACAGAGCAGTCGTATGTTACGTTCATGGAAGATAGCGTGTGCATGCGACTGTACGTTCAGGGTGATGGACTGGATTTCTGTCACCGCATTGTGAACACAGGGGCGTTGACGAACGATGGTGAACCAACCGGAGAGGAGGGTAGGGTGCTGCCCATGAACCCCGAGATTCAAGCCATTGTGCGGCAAATGACGGGCTACATCACCGACGGACTGATGTGTTGCGAGGTGCATGCCATGAAGCAACAAGAGCTGGCGGCGGTGCTGCAAGCTTATTATCGACCAGCAGATTTGCTGCCCTTTATCGCCCCCATCTACGATCCCAACGCGCGTTTCTACAACGATGTGATGAGGTTGGCTGATAAATATCTGCCGGTGAAAGAGATGGCCTCGCAGCTGAACATGAGTTATCCCACGTTTATCAGAACTTTCCGCAAGGTTTTTAAAGACACGCCACAAGAGTGGTTGTCGAAGAATCGCATGAAACGACTGCGGGATTTGCTGCATAACACGGCGTACACCGACCAGGAGATTGCCGACGAGCTGAAGTTCTCTACGGTGCAGAACATGCGGGCTTTCTGCAAAACGCGCAGCGGGTTGACACCCATACAGTTGCGAGAAAAAGAGCTGTAGTTTTTCCCTTGCTTTTTAATTGCATTGACTTTGGATGCCAAAGTCAATGGGTTTGGGGGTTAAAGTCAATGGGTTTGGGCCGCAAAGTCAATGAGTTTGGATGGACGGCCAATGAAGCAGAGCGCGGGATGTGTTTCCAACAACGAATGAAACGTTTATTCAACAACGAATGAAACAAATGAAACGAATCCGACTGTTTGGAATCAATGAACGCAAGCGTTCACCGAATGAAACGAATTTTGCAAAGATGCACAGCATGTAGATCTCGGCAGATTGGTTTCATTCGCAGAACGCTTGCGTTCATTGTCTTGTTTACCTCATTCGTTAAATTTGTTACATTTGTTGTTCTGCAACATCGCCTTTAAACGAAAGAGCCGTGCGTCTAAAATTGTAAGGATGGAAAAATGTCTTACTGTTCTTCCGCTGATTTAAAAAAAATGCTTACCTTTGGCCCAAAAGGAGGACACTACCATGGAGAAAATCACGCTAGACAATTTTGAGGAAAAATATGTTGACCCTATTGAACAGCGGCAGATAGACAAGTTTGTCTGTGACGAGATGTCGCGCCAGATACACCGCTACATCAAGGGAATGTCGGGCACAAAAGCCATGATGGAGAAGTTTGAGGCGCAGTTGTCCACCCTGAGCGTACCGCAGAAGGAGGAGGCCATCGCCCGGTATATCGACCTGAACCGCAAGGTGTTGAGTGGGTTGGACTTGAAAATCGTGCTGACACGAGCCATCGCCAACTATTGCGACACGTTCAGTTACATGCTTGAGCTGGTGAACGACAAGCGCAAGTGGGTGTTCTACCTCAACCGCATCAAATCAAAATACATTCAATACCATTCCGTGATTGAGCAGGGTGGCAAGTTTGGCCTGTGTGATCATCGCGGCAACATCTTGGTTCACCCCGTGTATGATTTCGTTCGAACGTGTTACATTTATGTAGATGACCTGGTGACCATGCCCGTCATCGTGCAGAAAGAGGGTAAGATGGGGCTGATACTTCCCGATGGGAAAGACACCATCGTGGCACCTTTTGAGTTTGATGACATCTCGTTGCGCGAGGAATATCCCTACTTTGAGGCTACCCGAGGGGGCGAACAAGGGTATATCCACAGCGACGGACACTTCGTGGTTGCGTCATCCGATTAGTAGGTAATGTAGGGGCGTGATTCATCACGCTCCGCCTTTGTGCAGGGCGGTGTGCGTCGTGTTGCATCACGTCGCACACGTTTATCCCGTTTACCAGTGTCGGAACGTGATGAATCATGCCCCTACTGTGTTTGTTTGCGTTGACGGAACGTGATGAATCATGCCCCTACTGTGTTTGTTTGCGTTGACGGAACGTGATGAATCACGCCCCTACGGTGTTTGTTTGCGTTGACGGAACGTGATGAATCACGCCCCTACGGTGTTTGCTTGCGTTGTCGGAACGTGATGAATCACGCCCCTACGATGTTTGCTTGCGTTGACGGAACGTGATGAATCATGCCCCTACGGTGTTTGCTTGCGTTGACGGAACGTGATGAATCACGCCCCTACGGTGCTGACATCGGTAGGATGGGCTGTTAAATTCTGCAAGAAAATAACGTTTTTCTCCTATTTGTCAGTTGGTTGTTGTATCTTTGCGGCTACACTATGACTTAACAATATTATCAATCTATGATACCGACAAAGAAGAAAATTTTACTGCTAAGCGTGTTCTGTTTCCTCATGCAGCTGGCCTGGGGAGCTGTGGTTGAGGGCAAGACTTACCGCCTTGTTTCTGTTGGGGCGAAAGACAAGTCGCTTTTTATTGAAAACTCTTCTTTGCAGAGCAATGCCAACATCTTGCTGTGGACCGACATGAATGTGCCTTCGCAACAATGGGAGGCGGTGCGAAATAACGATGGTTCTTTTGCATTCAAGAATGTGTATAGTGGTAAGTTTTTGACCCGAAGAGGGATGTTGGGCAAGACTTCACAATTGTACCAAACCACTTTCAGCACCTTTTCTTCCTCCAAATGGAAGGTAGAAGCTGTGGCGGGTCAGGCTGATCAATATCAACTGGTACAACAGGACGGCGGACAATCGTATTGTATCACCACCGGCAGCACGAATGATGGTGCGGCATTGGCCGTAGATGTGGTTCAAAAAAATCAAACAGGTGGGGCCGATCCTTCTCAAATATGGCAGTTGGTGGAGGTTGAACCCATCAACCAAGTCACCCCTGCATTGAGAGATGAGGTGATGAACGGATGGACCAAACAGTTTGTGCGTGCCCGTGGTGCCAACGTTTCGTTTGGCATTGGCGGCGGATGGGGCGATGCCGAAATGCTGGAAACGATGTTGGACGCGTACGAAACGTCCGGTCAAGAAGCATATTTAGACCTATTTAAAAAAGGCTTTAACTATTTTAAGTCTAAGGTGAAAGACAATTGGTTGCGACACTATTGGTTTGGGTATAGATGGAATGGGCAAGACTACAACGACGACGTGATGTGGATGATCATCGCTTCTGCGCGTGCCGGACTTCTCACTGGCTCAACCACCTACACCCAATTGGCCAAAGATAATTTTGACGCCATCTATCAACGGGCGTACAACCCATGGGGCATGCTGCGGTGGGCAGAAAGCTCGGGCGACCGCAACGGCACCAACTCGTGTGTCAACGGTCCCGCTGAAGTAGCCGCTTGTTACATTGCCATGGCTACAGGTGATGAAACCTATTATGCCAAAGCCCGCGACCTTTATGCCAAACAACGCCGGTATTTGTTCAATGCGTCTACAGGGCAAGTGTATGATTCGTTTATCTGGGACGCGACAACCAACCTGCCTTCCAAGTACAATCGGTGGGCCTCTACCTACAACCAAGGCACCATGTTGGGCGCAGCCGTCATGCTTTACAACCATTATGGCGACGAACAGTACAAGCAAGATGCAGAGCGAATCATGGAATACACCGTGAAACATCTCTGTAACCAAGACGGTATCATCCAAGTTTGTCAAGTGGTGGACGGCGATTTGTCAGGCTTTAAAGGCATTTTGATGCGCTATGTGCGAAAGTTCATCATCGATTTGAATAAGCCCGAGTATGTAGAATGGATGCAAAAGAACGCCATGCAGGCTTACAGCAACATGAATTCTCGTGGCGTGATTCACTCTGCATGGCTGACGAAGTCGAGTGAAGACTTTATGTTTGGTGAAAAGAAATTTGACAATCAGCCCTTTGGATGTTCCACAGCCGTATCAGTAGCGTTCAATGCGCCGCTGAACGACAGTCGTATTGTCAAGGATGCGTTTCAGCCTATTCGCGCAGATGAATTTAATGCGATACAAGGTGTCTATTTGAAGGATAGCAATTCGGGGAAATCTCCCTTTGAGATTTCAAATATCAAAAATGATTATTACGTGGGATATAACTGGGTTGACTTTGGAAGCCAGCCCGCAACTTCGGTGTCATTCTATGTCTCCGAGTTGGGCAATGCCAGTTATCAATGTGCCATTGAGGTTCATCTTGACAGCATAGATGGTCCCTGCATCGGCACTGCTGCCATTCCCAACACACCCGGCTGGAAGACCGTTACCGCACCGGTTGCACCAACAGATGGTATGCATCAGGTGTATCTGAAATTCGTGAACAAGGAGAATGTTGCGGCAGTGGATAACTTCAGGTTGGCAGAAATGCAGTTTGGTACCAATCGGGAAGCATTGCCTGGCGACATCACAGATAATGGTGGACAGCTGATGACCGATCAACAGGTAGACGACTTGGGCTGTTTGACCGATAATCGATTGACGACTTCGGTCACGGTGTCTGCTTTCAAAGGGCAAGCCATGTTCCATTATCGCTCGGTGGCACCCGCTCTTTTGAAGGGATATGCGATAGGCAGTGGCACCGGTGACGCATCGTTTGATGCCAAAAGTTGGACGTTGCAGGGGTCGAATGACGGTCAGACCTGGACAACGCTTGATACACAAGAAGCGCAAGCGTTTTCCACGCGTTGCCAAAACAAGCACTTCAGCGTGAATACCAGCAAGACTTTTACGGATTATCGCTTGCTCGTTACCGCTACAAATGGCGGCAAAGCGTTGCATATAGGTGAGTGGCAACTCCTGGGAACCTGCCTCTTGAGCGATGATATCACAGCCGATGGCGGCAGTATGATGCACCAAGAAGGTTCTTCGTTGATTGACAAAAACGCTTCTACCATGGCATCTTTTGACGCAAATCAGGATGTTGTGATTGAATATAAGGCTGCCGGAAGCTATGTGCTAACCTCCTATAGTTTGACTAACGGTGATTCAAAGGCTGCTGAAAATCCAGCTGGTTGGGTGCTCTACGGATCCAGTGATGGCCGAAACTGGACGGAGCTTGACCGCAAGCGACATGAAACGTTCCCTGTCCATCAAAGCACACAATTCTACACCGTTGCCTCTCAAGAAGCTTACAAGAGTTTTAGACTGGTAATTACCGGCAACCATGGCGCCACCCATACGGCGCTACATGAGTGGCAACTTATTGGAAAACTCATATCAAGCGCTCCGCTATATAACGACATCACCAAGAATGGCGGTAAGCTCACGGCATCCAATGGGGCCAATCATGCCGATTTGCAGGTGTTGACCGATAACAATGCCCGCACCTATGCTGAGCTTCCGTTCAAGGACGAGGCATGGGTACAATACCAAACTCCCGAGCCAGCCAAGGTTACGGCTTATTCTATTTGCATGGGTTATGATGCAGACAAAGATCCGAGGACATGGCAATTGCAAGCATCTAACGATGGAACTAACTGGCGTGTATTGCATCAAGGCAGTGCGAGCAATGTCAAGGAAAAGGGAACCTTGCGTACTTTCAAAATAACCAATAACGACTTGTATGTTTACTATCGTTTGCTGGTGAAGAAAACAGCGAGTGCAAGTGCCACTTCTGTCATGCTGGGTGAACTTCAACTCCATGGGCTGTGTGTGTCAAATCAAGATTTAACCAGTCAGGAAGGAACCACATCCTGCTATGTTCCTGGTGTGAATGGCGGTGAAGCCGTTGATAAGTTGTTTGACAAGGCGGCATCCAGCAAGTATTGCTTCAGCTTCTATGGCGAATCGTGGGTTGACTACCAAGCAGCAGAAGGCATGAAAGCCAATCTGTATAGCCTTACCTCAGCCAACGACAATGCTGATCGTGACCCGCAATCTTGGAAGGTGTTAGGCTCTCATGACGGCAACCATTGGGTGGTACTGGATGAGCGCAACGATGAGTTGTTCTACGATCGGCACATCACACAGTTCTATTCTTTCGACAATTCAGAACCATACGAGTATTATCGTCTGCAACTCGATGAGAATAAAGGCAGTGAACTGTGCCAGATTTCAGAGTTCCAACTGTTCTATTCAGATGTCGTAGCAACTGGTGTGAAGGCTATTCAGACACCTCATCTGGCTGTCAAAGTTTATCCAAATCCTGTTATCGACTACCTCCATGTGGACCTTCCAGCCGAAGGACGCATTCAGGTATTTGATTCACAAGGGTTGCTGATGGCTCAACAACGTGCAAAGAAAGGTAACAATCAGGTTGACTTTACAGGCGTAGCCCCTGGACTATACTTGGTAAAAGTGGTTTGTGGCACACAAACAAAGACCTTTAAAGTGGTGAAATAACATCTGAAAAGTGTCAAGATATTGGGTGTTTTTAAAACTTGTATTCTATCGAAAAATAGGTGGAAAACAAGTTTTGAAAACACCTTTTTTAGGTCTTTTTATAACCCGTTACGGTGAGTTTGGGCAGCTATTTTTTTGTTCTTTCTCTCGTTTGTCTTAACTTTGTGGCATGCTCATGAAGTATGTAGATGTCATTGTTCCGCTGCCTTTGGAAGGCACGTTCACCTATTCGGTTCCTCACAACTTGGCCGAACAGGTGCGGTTTGGCGTGCGCGTGGCCGTGACGTTTGGCGCCTCGAAGGTGCATACCGCCATTGTGGTGAGGGTGCATCAGGACAAACCCGCCTTCAACGTCAAAGACATCGTTGACGTGATTGATGACCAACCCATGCTTTTGGAGCAGCAATACCAGCTGTGGCAGTGGCTGTCGGCGTACTACATGGCTCCGCTCGGTGACGTGTACAATGCCGCTTTGCCCGCCGGGCTAAAGGTGGAGGAGAATTATAAGCCTCGTACGGAGACGTACATCGACCTGTGTGAGCCGCTGCGCAACGAGCAATCGCTGAACGTGGCCCTTGAACTATTGAAGCGAGCGCGCAACCAGCGAGAGGCGTTCATGCACTTCTTGCGCATCTCACACTGGGAAACGATAGAAGGAACACAGACTGCGGAGCCGGTGGTGGACATCACCCGGGAGGAGTTGATGAACGTGTCGCGCTGTTCGTATGCCGTTATCAAGAGTCTGGTAGAGCGTAAAATACTGTTCACCTACGAACGGGAGGTGGGACGGCTCAATGACCATGGGGAGGAACATCTTGAAAATGTAAAACGTTTGAATGAGGCTCAACAAGAAGCGTACAACCAAATTGTTTTTCAATTTTTCAAGAAAAACGTGGTTTTGCTGCATGGCGTCACCTCCAGTGGCAAAACCGAAATCTACATACACCTTATTAAAAAGGCACTCGAGGAGAAGAAGCAGGTGCTGTATCTGTTGCCAGAGATAGCCCTCACGGTGCAAATTACCAGTAGGTTAAGACACGTGTTTGGCAACAAACTGGGCATCTACCATTCTAAATATAGCGATGCCGAACGTGTTGAAATATGGAAAAAACAGCTTTCGCCCCATCCATACGAGGTGGTATTGGGCGCGCGCAGTGCCGTGTTTCTGCCTTTTCAGCGGCTCGGACTGGTCATCATTGATGAAGAACACGAAACCTCTTTCAAGCAACAAGACCCTTCGCCGCGCTATCATGCACGGTCGGTAGCCATCGTATTGGCGAGGATGTATGGCGCAAAGACCTTGTTAGGGACGGCCACACCGTCGGTGGAAAGCTATTATAACGCCTGTCAGGGCAAGTATGGACTGGTGACCTTGACCTCGCGGTACAAGGACATTCAACTGCCGGAGATTAGGGTAGTGGACACGAAGGATCTGCAACGGCGCAAGATGATGACGGGACCTTTCTCGCCACCGCTCATCGCTGCCGTCAACGATGCGTTGAAGAATGGGCAGCAAGTGATACTGTTTCAGAACCGACGCGGCTTCGCACCGATGATAGAGTGCCGCACTTGCGGTTGGGTTCCAAAGTGTACCAACTGTGATGTGTCGCTCACCATGCACAAAAGCATGAACTTGTTGACCTGTCATTATTGCGGTTATACCTATCGCATACCCACGGTTTGTCCCGCATGTGGCGGCACCGACCTGCGTGGTCGTGGCTTTGGAACGGAGAAAGTGGAGGAGTATGTGGGGCAATTGTTCCCCGATGCGCGCGTCGCCCGCATGGACTTGGACACCACGCGTACCCGCAATGCCTACGGAAGGATTATCGATGACTTCTCTTCTGGTCGCACCAATCTGCTCATCGGTACGCAAATGGTGAGCAAAGGGCTCGACTTCGACCGGGTAAGTGTGGTGGGAATACTCAACGCCGACGCCATGCTGAACTATCCAGACTTCCGCGCTTACGAACACGCCTTCATGATGATGGCGCAGGTAAGCGGCAGGGCTGGGCGCAAAGGGCGGCGGGGAAAGGTGTTCTTGCAGACCAAAAACAAGGAGCTACCCATCATCAGACAGGTGGTAGAGAATGACTATCAGGGATTTTATGAAGCACTGTTGGAAGAACGGAGAATGTTTTCTTATCCGCCCTTCCATCGGTTGGTATACGTTTTTTTGCGTCATCGGCACGATGATGTGGTAGAAACGGCCGGCATAGAGATGGGCAGCAGGCTACGACAAGGGTTGGGTGAGCGTATTTTAGGTCCTGACAAACCATCGATAGCACGCGTTAAAAACCTGCACATCCGCAAAATTGTCATCAAGTTGGAGAACGGTATTGACCAAAAGGCCGTGCGCCATTACTTGCGTACCGTGCAGCAACAACTGTTACAGGACAAGCGTTATGCCGCCCTGCAAGTGTATTATGACGTGGATCCGCTGTAAATATCGTTGGACGATATTGCTTCTTTTTTAAGCGAGATAGATGTAGCTATCCCGCTTTTCTTTTTCATGGTGATGAAATATTTCTTTTACATGATTGTAACATCTATGTCCTAATTTTGCACTCGTAATAGTGAACAAGCTAACGATATGAAGAAGATTGTTTTAACGACAGTACTGATTTTAGGGATGATTCCCATCTGTCTTGCTGATTCTTTGACGGGTGTAGTGAAAGATAAGTCGACGGGTGAGACGCTCATTGGTACCGTAGTTCAAGTGAAAGGTGAGAAACATCATGCCACCTCTACAGGCTTGGACGGTTCTTTTGTGTTGAAAGATCTGCCCAATCAAGGCACCATCACGTTGATAGTCAGCTATATTGGTTATCAATCCAAGGAGGTTCAGGTGGATATGTCCGCAGGAAAGTTTGTCAATCTGGAGCTGGAACCAGAACTACAAGAACTAAAAGAGGTGGTTGTCAAGGGATTTCGTGCAAAAGACACTGATGTAAGCGCTTATGCGATGGTGAAGAATTCGTCGCAAGTACTCAATGTGATGAGTGCACAAGCCATTCAGGTGTCACCCGATGTCAATGTGGCAACAGTGCTGCAACGTGTCTCTGGCGTAACAATGCAGCACGATGCGTCGGGTGAAGCCTCGTATGCCATTCTAAGAGGTATGGACAAAAGGTACAATTATACCTTGGTTAACGGCGTGAAAATACCCAGTCCTGATGACAAAAATCGCTATATTCCCTTGAATATCTTCCCTTCAGATTTGATGGACAGGATTATTGTTTCTAAGTCGCTCACTGCCGATATGGAAGGCGATGCTGCGGGTGGTGTGGTAGATATGAATATGAAAGATGCGCCAGGCAGTTTCAGACTTCAAGCGAATGTAGCAACAGGGGCAAGCGATTTCTTTTGGCAAGGCGATAAAACACAATCTCCATTCGGACAAATCAGTTACGATTTTTTAAGTGCGAAGCGCGGAAGTACCACCTCTACGGCGCCCTACGAGCGTTATGGAAGTACCTACGATGCGACCAATGCCGACTTTAAGAATGGTGGAACTCAACTTTCACGCCGTAAAGTACCAATGCCCAACATCCATGCAGGCATCTCTATAGGCAATCGTTTTTGGGATAAAAAGCTTGGCGTGATATTCGCTACCAACCTGCAGAATACGTATCGTGGCACCGAACGCGAGCTTAATAAGGAGGTAATGGCTAACGGTGAGGAAGCTGCTTATATCAGTTCCATCAAGAAGAGGCTCTATTCCATCCACGATCTCAACCTGGGCGTGCATGGAAAGATTGACTTCACACTTGACAATCACAAGATAGAGTGGTATAATATGTACGTGCGTCGTCAAGCGGACAATACACGCTACAGCATGGATATCACGACTGACTACGACTTTGACCTTGCAAATGGCAACTGGACACGTGCGGATGAGATGCGTACCATGACACAAACACAGAATATCTTTGCATCAAATATCAAGGGAACGCATCATTTCACGCGTAACCTTACGGTAGATTGGGCAGGACTTTTCGCCGATGCCAGAGAGAAAGATCCTGACCGTATTTATACCACTATCAAGAACACGGTGACAGGAGGCAAGGTCACTAAGATATTCCCAGCATCACAGGAGCGTCGTTTCCAGCATAACGACGATAAGGACTGGACGGGCTCTGTCAATCTTTCGTGGGCGACTCCTTTCAGTGAAGGACTGAAAGCGGTGTGGAAAACAGGTGCTATGTATCGCAACAAGAAGCGTAACAATCGATATTACTCTTACATATCTGTACCCTCAGATAATGGTATCCTGCTGTCTTCTAATGACATCGATGCGTTTCATGGAATTGACTGGACACTCAAAACGCCTCGTTCGCAAGCCTCACAACTCAATTACGACTCTAAAGAGCGAATAGGTGCTATCTACGGTATAGTAACACTTACTTCGCCAATCTATGAACTGGTAGCTGGATTTCGTGCCGAGCATACCAACCAACTATACACAATGCTGCAACGTTTTGAGACAACGGGTTCTCTTGGTGAACAGTCGTATTGGGATTATCTGCCGTCTGTTTCATTTCGCTGGACATTTAAGGACAAGATGAATCTTCGTTTCAGTTATTACAAGAGCATCAATCGTCCAGGATTCTATGAGCTTGTGCCTTATCAGGTAGATGGGGAGGACTACACCGAGAAGGGTAATCCGTTACTGAAGTGTGCTCGCATTGACAACCTCGACTTGCGTTGGGAGTGGTTACCATCGCAAGATGAACAGGTGCTTTTAGGTGTCTTTTATAAGTATCTCAAAGACCCGATTGAGACAACTTTCGATGTAGACCAGCGTCAGGGTAACGCCAGCTACTATATGCCTCAAAACCTTGGTAATGCCAGAAATTATGGTATTGAGCTTGATGTGGTGAAGTATATTCGTCACTTTGGATTGAAGGCCAACTATACTTATACGCATTCGGCCATCACCACGACCAAGAAACGCTATACTGCAAAGAATCAAGTGGAGAATGTTGACCAAACGAGGCCACTTATCAATCAGGCACCGCATACCGCTAATTTATCTTTGCTTTATAAAGATACGCAACATGGGTGGAATGGACAATTGGCTGCAGCTTATACTGGAACACAACTCGTATTGGTATCCCCATATTTTGATTCTGATGAGTGGGAGAAGCACCTCTTTTCCCTTGACCTGAGTGGCGAGAAGCGTTTCAACAATGGCATATCCTTATTCATTAAAGCCAATAACCTGCTCAACACCAAGCGCGAACGATACCTAAAAACCGTTAATGAGTTTAATACCAAGATACCAGGACAACCCAACGACCGTACCATTGTAGGAACCTACAAGTATGGACGCACATTTCTGGTTGGAGTGAGAGTAAATTTGTAATCATCAATTTTTGTAAAATTCAATATGAAGAGATTTAATTTGTTTGTAAGCATATTAGCTGTAACCCTTATGGGAGGCATGAGTTCGTGTGAAAATGAAAACATCAATCCATACGATTACGCTGCCAAAACCGATACCATTACCATCAATACAGGTGACGCAAATACAGTGAAGACGAACATAGCCTCTTATCCCACAGGCTCTATCGTTTGGTCACATGACACTACACTCACCTCTTCGTTCAAGATTCCTGCTGGTGCTTCCCTCTATATCGAGCCTGGCGTGAAGGTCACAGTCAGCTCGAAGCCCTTGGAAGATCATCCTATAGAGATCGTGGCATTAGGAAACCTTTACGCTATGGGCACGAAAGAGAAGCCGGTAGTCATCAACTCGGATACGGGCAAGCCCAACGACTGGGGTGGTATCATCTGTGGATACGACTGTGAAGAGGTGGTGTTAAGCCATACAGAGATAGCTCATGCTGGTGCAACTCCCACGGAAAGTTCCCTTTCTTTTCAAAACAAATTGTTCAAGACTACTATTGATGGCGGGGTTCCTGCCTTCCATTTCTGCAATACCAAAGGTCGCTTTGCTGTCGTTAACTGTTTCTTCCATGACAATTACAATGACCAGACTTATTTCACAGG
>CABTXD010000006.1:0-65593 GCA_902488665.1 uncultured Prevotella sp.
ACAGCACCTGCCATCAACGTGATTGCTCATGATGGTGATTATGTAGTAGAGTTGGCTGCACCCGGCTTGAAGAAGGACGATTTTGTCGTGAATATCGATAACGACGGCAACCTGACCATCAAAATGGAAAAGAAAGTGGAAAACAAGGAAGAGGACAAGAAGGCTCACTACTTGCGTAGAGAGTTTAGTTACTCGAGCTTTGAGCAGACCCTGATATTGCCAGATGACGTAGACAAAGAGAAAATTTGCGCAAAAATGTCAGATGGTGTCTTGACCGTTACCTTGCCGAAACGTGAGGAAATCGTACAGACATTAGGTAAGCAAATCACCGTAGAGTAATCAATCTCTTAGGTGTCTATATAACCGCAGCCCTGCAATCCTAACGGATTGTGGGGCTTTTGCATGGATGAAAATTATGAAGGATTCTTGTATTTATAAGGTGTAGATGATGCGTAAGTCAGAAAATTGCAGTACCTTTGCATAAGATAGGCTGCGCCTTACCAAAACGAGTAAACTTCTTTTGGCTTCGGCTTGCACTATCTTTGCAAAAAAGATTCTTATATATAAGACAGGTAACAATAATTATGGCAAAGAAAGCTTTATTGATGATCCTCGATGGATGGGGAATAGGAAACAAGGGTAAGGGTGATGTGATTAACAATACACCGACACCTTATTTGGATTATCTGAATGCTACATGTTCGCATTCGCAGTTGCAGGCTTCGGGTGAGAATGTAGGATTGCCCGATGGACAGATGGGTAACTCGGAGGTAGGACACTTGAATATTGGTGCAGGACGCGTGGTATATCAGGATTTGGTGAAGATTAACAGAGCCTGTAAAGATGGGTCAATTCTGCAAAATCCTGAAATCGTTTCTGCCTATACGTATGCACAGAAAACGGGAAAGAAGCTTCATTTAATGGGATTGACCAGCGATGGTGGTGTTCACTCTTCTTTGGACCATCTATATCAGTTGTTGATCATCTCTAAAAAATACGGTCTTAAAAATACGTATGTGCATTGTTTCATGGACGGACGTGACACAGACCCGAAGAGTGGAGTTGGCTTTATTGAGGCTTTGCAGCATGTTTGTGAGACGAACGATGCACACATTGCCAGCATTATAGGGCGCTTTTATGCCATGGATCGTGACAAGCGATGGAATCGAGTGAAAGAGGCTTACGACTTGTTGGTAAGTGGTGTGGGTAAGAAAGCAACGGACATGGTGCAGGCGATGCATGAGAGTTATGCCGAAGATGTGACCGACGAATTTATCAAACCCATTACCAATGCTACTGTTCAAGGACAGATAGAAGAGGGCGATGTGGTGATTTTCTTCAACTTCCGTAACGACCGTGCCAAGGAACTCACGCAGGTGCTGACCCAAACCGATATGCCCGATGAGGGAATGCACACCATTAAGGACTTGCTATATTACACGATGACGCCCTACGATGCTAACTTTAAGAATGTGCATGTGCTGTTCCCGAAGGAAAATGTAGAGACGACATTGGGCGAATATCTTAGTAGTCTGGGTAAAGAACAATTGCATACAGCGGAAACGGAGAAGTATGCACACGTTACATTCTTCTTCAATGGAGGACGTGAGGAGCCTTACAAGGGGGAGGATCGTATCTTGGTTAATTCGCCCAAGGTAGCGACTTACGACCTAAAGCCCGAGATGAGTGCCTACGAAGTGAAAGACAAACTGGTGGATGCCATTGGTACACGGCAGTACGATTTCATTGTGGTGAACTTTGCCAACGGTGATATGGTAGGACATACGGGTGTGTATAACGCCATTGCCAAAGCGGTTTGGGCCATCGACCATTGTGTGAAAGAGGTGATAGAGGCAGCCAAAGCCAACGATTATGAGGCCATTATCATTGCCGACCATGGTAATGCCGACAACGCAATCAATGAGGATGGTACGCCCAATACGGCACACTCGCTCAATCCTGTACCATTTATTTATGTGACAAACAACAACAGTGCCACCGTGAAGGACGGCAGATTGGCTGACGTGGCACCATCTATATTGCACATCATGGGCTTGGAACAACCGGAAGCCATGACAGGTGAAAATCTGATAGTGGATTAAATCGGGTTGTGCAATTGCCCTATCTTCTCGAATTTTAGAGAGAAGTAAACAAGACAGCGATGACCCTCGAAAGCTGATATGCAGCGGTCGAGGGTCATTGCTGTTTTGACATCCGTAAGAAGTTAATTACGTTTGATGATGATTTTTGAGTGAGTGGTTTGCTTATCCGAGGTGATTTCCACCACATACAGTCCGGGTATGAGCCGTTGTTGGAAGCTTTTGGAAAACATACGCTCAACGACTTTTTGTCCCATGACATGATAGATGCTGACCTTTGTGCGATTGGGACTAGCCATACGGATGTGCAACGTTTGACCTGATGTAGTAATTTGAGCAGCTTCGTATGTATGGTTTTTGATGCCTGTGCTAACTTGTAGTCTTCTGATGGGCGCGAATTTGCCGCCAAAGCGTGCCGCATCAATGGCCTGTACGGTCCACTCATAGGTTCCAAGAGGCAGTGAAAGTGTAATTTGTTTGTTTAGAAACATGTTGCCCAGTTGGTTGATTTTCCGCCATCCGTCATGTTCGCCGCCTATCACGGCCATAGGGTTATACAGCCATTTGCCTGTGTTGACATCTTTGAGAGCTAAATTGTAGGTGATTCCTTGCTGGTGCCTGATGTTGTTAGGGGCGTCCCAACTGAAGGTTACTTGGTAGGTTTGGCCTTGCAAAGATGTGGTGGCGTTCAGGTTTTGAGGCGCTTCCAATGGAACAAATACATGGGCTTTGAACGACTGATGAATGGGACTGGGTGACCATCCGGCAATGACTCGGTTGGGATGGTAAGGATTATCTTTGTATCGTTCCGCAAACCCTTGATAGATGAAGTCGGGTTTCATGTCGCCATCTACGTCGGCTATTTCGAAGTCTTGTTCTGACATGCCGGGGAGATATTGGTTGCTCAAGAAATATTGTTCGTTAAAGTCTTCATATTCTGGCGTCCCATCCCGGTTGTTGTTGACAAATACAAATGTTTTCTGTCGTCGTGAAGGTAGCAGTCGGTCACAATATCCACCAAACAGAAAGTCAACATCTCCATCGTTATCGATATCCTGCAAGATGGTGGCTCCTCCCATTGAAAATTGTCGACATCGTTCGTATTTGAAAATTTCGGTCATTTTTTCATGGTCATTTTGATAGATGCGAGTCGTCCAGTCGTTAGGTTCGCTGCTGCCTCTTCCTTCACCATGGATGATAAGGTCGAGCCATCCATTGCCATCCAAGTCGTTCCAATCGGCTGAACCAAAGCATTTTTGCTTGATGTGGAATGTGGGGTTGAGAGTGAATCTGCCTGTTCCATCATTCATGAAAACACCTGTGAACGGTTGGGAAGATGTACCTTCTAGTGTAGAGGGAGAATAGGCCATGATGAAAACATCCATCTTTCCATCGTTGTTATAATCAATGATTTGTACCTGTGGGTTGATGAATTGATAGTTGGAAAATGCAGTCTTATCTTCTATGAACTGTCCATTGGCTTGCTGAACATAAATGGCGATATATGAATCGGGATAGCTGCCGGCACAAAGATAGTCCATCTTTCCGTCATTGTTGAAGTCGGCAAACCCGTTACTTGTAATCTTTGCGGGAGGCATAGGATATTGATGGGTAGGTCCCAACGTAAACATTCCCTGTCCATTATTCAACGCTATGCCATTCGAATACATGCATCCCGTGTTTGTTCCTCCATTGAAAATCACATCGATGTCACCATCTCCATCAATGTCGGCAGCATTCATGGTGGCCATCTTACCAGGAGTAATGGGGCAGTTGTGTTGTGTGAAATGGCCTTTACCGTCGTTTTTGAACAGCCCTCCTTGATATAAAAAGGGAGCATCGCGTTGCTCTCCAGCCAGCAATACGTCCAGGTCGTGGTCGTCATCACAGTCAAAGACAAGGATATCCCCATGCTGTGGTCGCATGGTTGTGTTGAATTCTCTTGTGTCGGGGCGTAAAAAAGGATTGTCGGGAAGGTATACTTCTCGTAGAAGTGCTGTTGGTTCCATCAGTTCTGTCAATGGTTCAGAGTTGTAGAAGAGAGCTACTGAAGTGTAATCAACAGGAAATTCGTTACCAACCGGTCCGTGTTCGACGGCATGTCGAATGCTTTTCTCGAACGACATCTTATCAGCGAGGAACAGACGGTAGCCTCCTGTTCTGTACAAGGCGGCATTGTAATCCAGCGAACCGTGAATGGGTGTGCTGTATGCTCTGTCCCATCTTCCTTTTTGGTTGTACCATCCGCCGTTGAAATAATCTTCTGTTCCAGTCCCATTGATGGTTCTTTTACCATCTATTTCCGTGATATCGTCGCCTTCAAAGAATAGAGTGACGCCGGGTCTGAGACCTTGTGCAGACAAAATGGTACCTACATAATGGCCTTTTCCTTTGGTTTTTAGAAAATCATAGTAGCATCCTGAAGGTGGATTGATGACCCTTCTCCATACTGCATAGAACTTTCCTTCTTCTTCTTGAATGCGCGCTACGTCATTATAGTATACCTTGACAGAAATGGAGAGGGGAGGCTGTTTGGCATCATCACGCTTCTTGTAAATTAGTTTTAGCTGTGCAGATTCATCGAAAGGCATGGGTAGGTAACAGTAATTCTTAGACTGAACCGTGCCGAGGACGATGGATTGCATGCTTCTCTTACCGTAAGCATAGCCCATGAAATCAGCGATGGGTGCATAGATGGCAGCGAATTTCTCATGGTCCCAATGCGCAGAGAGAATGATGTCTTTATGAATTCCTTCAAATAATTCGCCACCATCTATCTCGAATCCAACGATGCGTCCACCTATCTTTGTGTCAAAGAAAACTTTTTCCTGGCCGGCATTCAAAATAAAACGCTCGGTGTGTATGCTTGGGTTGGACGATCGTCCCGTGGTAAAAAGGTCGATAGTGGGGTGGGTAGTCGTCCATACTTTTTGGGTATGGTGAAGTGTCAGTCTGTCTTGAATAGAGAAGTTGCCCCTGAAACTCTCCACATCAGCTTGTGGCATCTTGCGGTATTGAATCTGAATAAACTGTATCTTTCGCCCATGGAACAGTATTTTGCAGGACTTCTGATAGGGAATGGGAATGTAAGAGAAATGTCCTCCAAGAATATGGTCGGCCAGTGGAGCCATGAAAGGGTCTTTAGCTTGATTGAAAAGTTCACAGAACTTCATAGCGATCCGTGGCGTCTTTTCGCCGTCGAAATAGAATGAAATGGAATCGTTGGTTGGCGTAGCAGTCCATATCCGGTTGATCACTCCAGGACCAGATAAGTCGGCCAATACCAACTTGTCGCCTTCTTTTCTGATATATGAATACTTTCCAGAGAATCCATCATCGTTTCCGCCTGTTCTGTCATAGCTGGAAACTTGTTCAACGGTCGTATGGGACCGATAGGACGACAGCAGGTCAATTTGGCTCAATTGTGCCATTTCTGTGCTAAAAGTTGTTTTTTGTGCATGTAACGCTAAACAACATAAACTGAACAAGGTGAGTGCAAGGAGTCTAAATGCTGGATGATGTTTCATTGACTTGGTGATTCTGGAGAACAAATTTTGGGGGAGATAAAGGGCTGTTACCTATACTATTATCAAAAATCCAGTTGCAAGAATTCTTTTCCTGCAACTGGATTGTTTAGTGATAGTGTTCACTTTGATTAGAGGAAAACTGCCTGTATATGGCTTATCAAAGACAGCTTACTTATTTTACTGTAACCTTTTGGTGCAGAACTTGGTCACCGTTCTTTACCTCAACGATGTACAATCCAGTAGGAACGGTGATGCGCAGGCTGTTTTCAAATAGAGTGTTCTCCACTTCAACACCAGTTGTGCTGTACACTTTAGCTTGCATGGCGTTTGCAGTTTGACTGGTGATGCCTATGTATCCCTTCCCCGTAGTGATGACAGGTTGGGCTACTGTAACATCTTGTACATTGGTGGCAACACTTAAAGTTTGCATTGGTGCGAAGCTACCTCCAAATCTTGCAGGATCAATAGCTTGTACGGTCCATTCGTATTCGCCTTTGGGTAGGGTTAATGTCCATGATTTGTTGAGGTAGGTGTTGCCCATCTTCACCACCTGTCTGAAGCCGTCTTTCTCTCCACCAATGATGGCCATTGGGTTGTACAGCCATTTACCAGTTGTCTTGTTGCGCAAAGCAAGGTTGTAAGTCACACTTTTCTTCGTTCCAATGTTATCAGGTTCACTCCAAGCAAACGTCACTTTCATTTGTTCACCATCTGCAACTTGTGTGGCTGTTAGGTTGCTCGGTGCGTTCAATTTAACGAAAGGCTTTACGAAATTTGGATCGTTGCGGCCTGGAGTCCAGCCGCCAAAGTTCACATCTAATTTATCAGTTGGGGGCATGTTCTTGTTACCTCCCTTGAAGCCCATATAGACATAATCCAAGATGTTGTCGCCGTTGAGGTCGGCAGCTTTATAATCATGTTCCGAAAAGCCAGGGAGATAGTTGTCACCCAACGTCTTGTTTTCAACGAAATCTTCTTGTGTAATGTTTCCGTCAGCATCCTCATTGGCATACACAAAAGTTTTTTGTTTGCCTAATTTGTCTGCGAATCCGCCACAAAGAATGTCGACATCTCCATCATTGTCCAAGTCTTGAAGGAGGTTGGCGCCTGTCGTAGAGAATGGTCTTGCACGGTCTGATACAAATGACTCCTTAAAGACCATGTCTTGGTTTGTAAATAATCGATGATACCATGTGGCGGCATCCCAATTATTGTTGCCATTGAATGGGCCGTCGCCTACGACGAGAAGATCAAGAAACCCGTTGCCGTCAACGTCTGCCCAGTCGTGAGATCCATGTCCCAATGGGGGTAATTCTGTGTACTCTTGACGGCTAAAATGTCCCTTCCCGTCGTTTACGAAGATGTAACCTGTCCAGTTCGCCTTGTCCAGTCCAAAAGGTGTGATGGATTTATCTACACGAGGATAGTACCCTTGGAAAAAGATATCTACGTCGCCATCATTGTCAAAGTCGCCAAAAGAGCAAACTTCATCCCTGAAATAGTTGGAAAACTGGTTTTCATCCATCTTGAAAGTGCCATCTGGTTGTTGGAAGAATAGCGTCCACTTGCCTTTATATTCAATCCTTTTATTAGCCTCCCAGTCAAAGTGTCCCTGGGTATCGGGTGGGGTGAGCATGTAATCCAGCAATCCATCATTGTTCAGGTCGGCAAACAAAGCATTGTAACAAGGCTGTGCTATTGTGGGGTATTTCGCAGGATCTGCAATCGTAAAATTGCCTTTCCCGTCGTTCAAGGCCAGTCCGCGGGCACTAGCTTCTGGTACTTTGGAGTTCTTGTGTCCCGTAAAGATGATGTCCAAGTCGCCATCACCGTCGATGTCACCAAAATCCATGTTGCTCTTGTAGCCTCCCATGATAGGACAGTCTTTCTTCGTAAAGTTACCTTTACCGTCGTTGATATACAGACCACCACGTTGCAGATGAGGGTCTTTTCTCTGCTCCCCACCGATGAGTATGTCCAAATCACCGTCGTTGTCAACATCTCCAACCAGGATACATCCATGCTGTCCGTCGGCATTTTCAAAATAATTGTACGCGTTACTTTGTGCTTGCATCCCCATTGCAACGATGAAAGACAATGTAAATAATGAAGTAAATCTTTTCATGATAAAATGGTTTTAAATGGTTGTTTCATTGAGTTTTAGCAAAAATACAATTAATAATTGCGCTAAAGATTTTGCTAAAAGTTAATGTTTGTCAAAGAATTCCTTTTTATAAGAATTCCCTTGGTTTAGTCTGCGACAAGGATTAAGATGAGTCGTTTTTACGTTTTCAGCTTCTGTTAGGATGACGCTCATTTTGCACTCTGACAGATTATTTGTACTTTTGTATCCATCAACCCCATCTTTTTATTGTTTCGTTTGATATTTGTGTGCGATAATCATTCATGGAAGTGCAGATAGAACAGAGTTGGAAAGCTCATTTACAGCAGGAATTTGACAAGCCTTACTTTGCCAAACTGACCGAGTTTGTGCATGCCGAGTACAGCCAATTTGCGTGCTATCCTCCCGGAAAACTCATCTTCAACGCTTTTAATCTCTGTCCGTTCAATCAAGTGAAAGTGGTGATTATTGGGCAAGACCCTTATCATGAACAGGGTCAGGCACACGGTTTGAGCTTCTCAGTTAATGACGGTGTACCGTTTCCACCCTCGTTGCAAAACATCTTTAAGGAGATACAAGCCGATATGGGACTGCCCATTCCCACAACAGGTAACTTGACTCGCTGGGCGAAACAGGGCGTGATGCTCCTCAATGCCACACTCACCGTACGCGCGCATGCAGCAGGAAGTCACCAGCGAAGAGGGTGGGAAACGTTTACAGATGCTGTCATTAAGGTGTTGAGCGACCATAAAGAGCACTTGGTGTTCTTGTTGTGGGGCGGTTATGCGCGTTCAAAATCCTATCTTATTGACAAGCACAAACACTGTGTTTTAGAAAGTGTACATCCCTCACCGCTATCTGCCAATCGAGGCGGTTGGTTTGGTAATCATCACTTCTCACGCTGTAATGAATACTTAATACAGCAGGGTATTGAACCCGTGAAATGGTAAAAACTCCTCAATGTATGAACCATTTATATCCTCCCATTATACAAGTAGGCAACGTCTTGGTGTCTCCAGATGTTTTTACGCAAAAGTTTTGTTGTGATTTAGAGGTATGTCATGGTGCTTGTTGCATTGAAGGCGATGCAGGAGCTCCTGTCACTATTGAGGAAATTGCAAGTATCGAAGAGAACGTGGATGCTGTGTGGAACGAGCTTTCTGCTTCGGCTCAATCGGTCATTGATCAGCAAGGCGTGGCTTATATTGATAGGGAGGGCGACATGGTAACCAGCATCGTTGGTTGTAAGGATTGTGTTTTTACTTGTTACCAAGAGGGATGTTGCCTTTGTGTGTTGGAGAGAGCCTACCGAAAGGCAGAGATTGATTTTTGTAAGCCCATCTCCTGTGCGTTATACCCCATTCGGGAAAAGGCGTTGGGAAATGGACTTGTTGGATTGAATTACCACCGTTGGAAGATTTGCCAATGTGCAGTAGAGAAAGGTAAAGAGCTCAATTTGCCGCTTTACCAATTTCTCAAAGAGCCTTTGATACGCCGCTTTGGGCAGCAATGGTATGACGAATTGTGCGCCGTAGCCGAACAATTGAGTCGTCAAGACTTTCTGTAATCAGATGGTGACTGACCTGTTCGGTCTTTAAAGTACTTTCCTAAGAAGCTCTGGTTGGGAAAGTTCATCTCTACAGCTATTTCCTTTATGTTTTTGGAAGAATTCTTCAACAGCAACCGAAGCTCTTTCGTCACGTAGCTGTCTATCCAACTATTTGGAGTTTCCTTGCTGACTTTCTTCACCGTTTCCGAAAGATATTTAGGCGTAATGCACAGCTTCTCGGCATACCAACTTACTTTTCTTATCTCCCGGTAGTTCTGTTCGACCAGTTTAATGAAATCGGTGAATATTTTTTCCCCGCGACTCAGGCGGGCATCACCTCCTATTTGTTGGGTGCGCCAGATGTGGTTACCCATGTCGTATACCAAGGTTCCCAGCATGGCACATGCGCTTTCGCGACGAAAGTGATGTGACTTGTCGTCAACTTTCCGTTTGGTTATCTGGAAAAATTCATCAAACGCTTTGGCTTCTTTGCTCGTTAAATGTAACACGGGGTGCGTCTTTGTAAAGATAAAGAGCGATGACATCTCATGGATTCCGCGAGCGGTGTCTTGCAGAAAGTTTTCCGATGCCAGGAGGGCGATGCCTTTACAGTCGCGACTCAGCATGTAATCACTGATCACTTGGCCCTCGCTCAGGACAATCATGTCGTTCGCCTGAATCGTACATTTCTTGGTGTCTACCAGATATTCAGCACGCCCTTGGATACACATCCCAATCAGCAGACAGCTCATTTTGTGTGGTTCTAGCGGTAAGGGCAAATCCTCAAAGTGTTCAAACAGTATCAGGTCGTTATCAATGTAACAGTTTTCTCCCGTGACAGACTTGATATGTTCAATCGTCACTTCTTTCATTGTCTTGTCCTGCATATTCCAATTACTTTTTAATTCTTATACGTTCTGAATTCCATCTGGTATTTCCAAAAAAGAAGAATGCGCTTTGATGTTCTCCTTGCAAAGATAGGGGAAAAATACAACAACTAACGAAAACAGATGTTAATATTGCAAGCTTTCATGGAAATATGGAACAATTTCTATGCCTTCTACCGATTGAATCTGTTCGTTTTTGAAGTTTTGGTCGCCATTAATCAACACTCTTCGATGATCAGCCACGGTAAATTTTCGACAGGCTTGCTCGTCCATTTCACCCGTGCAAGTGTATTCCAAACCGTCGATGTATATCTTTTGTCCGCGTTTGGCATCGCGCAACGTGATTCTCAGTTGACCTTTAAACGCTTTGTCGAATTGATAATACACGCCGTTACCTACCAAGTCGAAGTAGCGAGGCGTATAGGTCATGCTTCTTTTTACTGCGGGGTAGCCCGTTAGATGATAGCTCGAAGCAATGGCAGGCATGTTGGTATTGCGTGCAGGCTGCCACAATCCCCAGTCAACATCATCTGAATTCCATTTCAACATGTAGGCGTTGGCATCATAGCGCTCACCGTCCTCTCTGGCAAGAGATACGTTTGCTCGCCTCGTCAGCCATCCATCGTCCGAGCAGAAGGCTCTCTTCTCCCCGTTCTTCATCCTTCCGCACAATGCGAACGCTATCTGTTGCTGGTTAGTGTGTGGAAAAGTGGGCGAATACCAGATGGCTATTGTGTTGACACCTGGTTGCAGAAACCTGGTCACTTCCATGTTGATGCTCACTGGAAGATTGTCGTTGCCCATCCTGTCGGGCATCCAATTGGCGGTAGATACATTGCGCTCGTTGATGTACACGTCCACTTTGCCCGTGGTGGCTATTGTCGCAGAGGCAAATACGGGCAGCTCTTGTAACCGTATTTGTTGCCTGAACCAAATCTCAGAAGTGCTGTCTACCTGCTGGGTGGCAATCCAGTGCGTGTAGAAAGATTGTGAATGGGCAATCAGTGCACACAACATTGTCATCGCAAGTATACTTATTTTTCTCATGAATCAATCGTCTATTGTGCTTCAGGCCAATGCGCTCTTGCAATCTTATCCAAGAGGTTCAGCCTGCTATTGTCTTCATTTTATCGTGGTGGTCTTACCTCGTTTCAGCCCAACTCTTGTCTGTTTCCCATTCATGTACACGGTTACGGTTTTAACATGATGTTGGGTGCATGGTTTTAATTGAACCCATTCCACTTTTCCGTTCTTCCATTTCATGCTCACCTCGTAGCCTCCCCGCGCCTTGATGCCCCGCACTTCTCCGTCTTTCCACGCATCCGGAAGGGCGGGAAGAAGATACAATTCGTTGTCGGTGCTTTGCAACAACATCTCGCAAACGCCGGCAGTACCACCGAAATTCCCATCTATCTGGAAAGGTGGATGTGCATCCATCAAGTTGGGATAGGTGCCGCCGCTGCTTCGTTTGTCGGCACCTTGATATTGATCAGGCGACACGTAGGTCAGCAATTTCTGGTACATGTGGTATGCTTCCTTGGCCTTTCTCAGTCTGGCCCACAGGTTGATGCGCCATCCCGTGCTCCATCCCGTGGTGTGGTCGCCTTTCTGTTGTAGCGTTTTTTCAGCAGCCAGGGCCAGTTGGGGCGTTTGTTTCAGGGAGAGGTGATGGCCGGGGAAAAGTCCGATGAGGTGCGATTGGTGTCGGTGCTTGATGTCCCAGTCGTCCCAATCGTAGTACCATTCGTTGAGATCGCCCTGATGTCCTACGGTGTAGGGATGCAGTCGTTTGAGCGAGGCCTCAATGTCTTTCAACAGTTGTGACTGTCTTGCGTAGTCCGCCCCCTTCTTGTTGATGGCCTCCACCGTGTTGAGGAACAGCTCGCGGATGATGGCCAGGTCGGATGTTCCGCCATAACAGGTGGTGCCATGGTAGCCCTCGGGCGTCTTGTATTCGTTCTCGGGTGACGTGCTGGGTGCGGTAATCAGTTCACTGGGGTTCTTTGGGTTCTCAATGAGCCAATCCAACATGAAGGCAGAAGCACCTTCCAACAGGGGCAGGGCCGTGTCGTTGAGGAATTGGGCATCGGGGTTGAACCGATAATGTTCCCACAAGTTCTGTGTCAGCCACGCGCCTCCCATGTTCCAGTTGCTCCATTCGGGACTCTCGCACTTCTCGCCTACGGGGTTGGTCATGGCCCACACGTCCGAGTTGTGGCTCGAGCACCATCCCCGTTTGATGCCATAATAGTTTTTGGCGGTATGCCTGCTGTTCACGGCCAGTGCCTGCATGAAGGTGAACAGCGGTTCTGCCATCTCGCCAAGGTTGGCCACCTCGGCCAGCCAGTAGTTCTCCTCGAGGTTGATGTTCACCGTGTAGTTCGATCGCCACGGTGCCCGCAGATAGTGCGACCACAATCCCTGCAGGTTGGCGGGAATGCCTTTGGTGCGCGAACTGGCTATCAACAGGTAGCGTCCATACTGCATGTACAGCGTTTCCAGATAGGGGTTGTGTCCGCCTTGGTCGGTATAGTCTTTCAGTTGTTGCTCGGTTGTTCGACTGCAATCGGCCACCGAACCGCCCAGAAACAATTTCATCCGGTCGTAGAAGTGGGTATAGTCGGTCACATGCTGTTTCTTGATAGCTTGGTAATCTTTCTTTTCCAAGGCCTTTTGATGTGCCAGAGCCAGCTGCTCGCAGGGCCTCGCTTGCCGTACAGGGTGCTTGTCAAAACCGTTAAAGCTGGTTTCGTTGACAAAATACAGGGTTGCTTCGGTCGCGTCTGTGATTAGCAGGGTAGAGTCGGTGGCTTGAATCTTTCCTTGCTTGGTTACTGCCCGCAGCACAGAACAGAAATGAATGCTGTTCTCTGGGTCGCCCAAGGCATGTCCCTTCATCGTGATGAGGTCGCCCGCAGCCTTGACGGTGTGCGGTATCTGAGCAGACAGGTTGACTTCCAGGTTGATGCTTCTGGGCTTGTTGGCTGTGATGTGTATGACGATGAGGCTGTCGGGATGTGATGCGAAATATTCTCGCTTGATTTTCACGCCGTTCAGACTATAGCTGTCTGTGAGCAAGGCCTTGTCGATGTTGAGCGTGCGGGTGTAGTTGGTTGCTTGCCCGCCCCGAGAGTCCAACAGATGCAGCGTGGCCAGTGGTTGGTAATACTGAGAGTTGGGACCTTGCACGCGAAGCTGCAGCGAGTCGGCCTTTCGATAGTCTTCTTTGAACAAGGCCTCGCGGATGGCCGGTATCCATTGGTGTGCGTTTTGGTCGAGATTCGGGTCTACTGGCTGCCCCGTCCAAAGGGTGATGTCGTTGAGGTATATCAGGTTGTCGCGCGTACCGCCATATACCAACGCCCCCATCCGCCCGTTGCCGATGGGTATCGATTCTTCAAAATACTGCGCAGGCTTGTCGTACCACAGGTGCATGGGAAGTTGTTGCGCCAGCGTAGGAAGGTGCATGGCGAGCAAGAAAAGTAATGAGCCGATGTTTCTCATGATGAAACCGATATGTGTGGTTGTCTATATGCAACAAACTGTGGGTTGGCAGATGAGCCTGTTTATACAGCTATGCAAAAATAATGAATTCTGTATAAACAGCAAAACGGTGGTTGTGAATTATTTGTTGATATCATACAATGACGGTGTTCGGACGGGGTGGGATTTAAGAAGGAGATGTTGATAAATGACTTGTTGTCGTGTTCTCGTAACCAATTGTAAACGAGGTGTTTAGGATGTGTTTCCAATAGCATAGAGATTGGACCCCAAAGTCATTGAGTTTGGCGGTCAATAGCATGGAGATTGGCACCCAAAGTCATGGAGTTTGTTTTGCAAGTGCAAATGACTATGAAAACGCTGCCATTGACCATCCTCATGGCACCCATCATTACACGGTATTTGTTTGCTCAAGAATAAAGCGAAATCCCACTCGAAAGGAGTGGAATTTCGCTTCAATTAAACATGCTTCCAGGGCGTTTGTCCGCACAAAGGGAAATATGTTTTTATTTTCTGGTCATGCTTGTATGGTTGGCAGAGAGCCACCGTTGACGAACAATTACAATTTGGCCAACTCGATAACTTTATCGACTGCAGCCCTGATACCATCCACATTCTTGCCGCCAGCCGATGCAAAATGAGGCTGTCCGCCACCGCCTCCCTGAATGAGTTTGGCAGCTTCACGAACCATTTGGCCTGCGTTCAAGCCATGATCTTTCACCATGTCTTCGCTCAGCATAACACTCAGAAGTGGCTTCTGCTGTGCTGTAGAACCGATGACGCAAAGCAAATGCGACGGTATGGCCTCACGAATCTTGAACACTAAGTCCTTGGCAGCGTTGCCATCGATAGGTAATACCGCCTTGATGACGGTAACGCCATTGATAGTCTCTGCACGTCTGATGAGTTCGTCTTTGGTTCTTTGCACCGCTTGTGCTTGGAACTGTTCTATCTCCTTGCGCATGGTATCGTGTTCGTCCATGTACTTTTCGATGACTCCTTTCAAGTCCTTGGCATTATTGAACAAGCTGCGGATGGCCTTCACCGTGTCTTCTATGGCATACATCGCTTCTTCGCACTTGCGACCAGTAATGGCTTCAAAACGACGAACACCAGCAGCTACCGAACTTTCTGATAGGATTTTGAACAGTCCGATGCGTCCCGTACTCTTGGCGTGAATGCCTCCACAGAACTCACATGACGGTCCGAAGCGCACTACTCGCACCTTGTCGCCATATTTTTCACCAAACAATGCAACGGCTCCCATTTCTTTTGCCTCTTCTATTGGTGTGTCACGATGTTCGTCCAAGGGGATGTCTTGACGTATAAGGTCGTTCACTAACCGTTCTACCTGTCTGATTTCCTCGTCGGTCACCTTTTGGAAATGCGAGAAATCGAAGCGCAACGTGTCGGGCGATACATACGATCCCTTTTGCTCCACATGGTCGCCAAGCACCTGTTTGAGTGCATAATCCAGCAGGTGAGTGGCTGTATGGTTTGCCGCACAGGCGTCACGCTTGTCAGTATCCACGCAAGCCATGAAGTCAGCCTCGGGATGTTGTGGCAGCTGCTTAATGATGTGAATGCTTTGGTTGTTCTCACGTTTGGTGTCTATCACGTCCACCGTCTCGTGCTCACTTACCAATACTCCTTGGTCGCCTACCTGTCCTCCCATTTCTCCATAGAAGGGTGTGAAGTCCAAGATGACCTCGTAAAAACTGTTTTTTTTCTGGGTTACCTTGCGATACTTCAAGATGTGGCATTCGTATTCGGTATAGTCGTAGCCCACAAACTGCTGTTCGCCTTGTCTAATTTCTACCCAGTCGCTGTTTTCCACTTGTGCGGCATTACGGGCACGGTCTTTCTGTTTCTGCATTTCTGCATGGAACTGTTGCTCGTCAACGCTGAATCCGTGTTCTCTACATATCAGTTCTGTGAGGTCGAGTGGAAAGCCATAGGTATCGAAAAGACGGAAGGCTTGTTCGCCATCGATTTGCGTCTTGCCTGCTTTTTTCAGCTCGTCCATGGCGTTGCTCAATAGGTTGATACCCTTTTCGAGTGTCCGCAAGAACGAGTCTTCCTCTTCTTTCATCACCTTGCCAATCAACTCACGTTGGGCAACGAGTTCAGGATATGCTCCTCCCATTTCGTCTACGAGCACAGGGAGCAATTTATACACAAAGGCTTCGCGCTGCCCCAAGAACGTGTAAGCATAGCGAACGGCGCGACGGAGGATGCGGCGAATGACGTAACCCGCCTTGGCATTGCTGGGCAGTTGTCCGTCAGCGATGGAGAAGGCTACGGCTCTAAGGTGGTCGGCCACTACACGCATCGCCACGTCCACATCTTCTTGCTCGCCATATTTCTTGCCCGACAGGCGTTCCATCTCATGGATGAATGGTTGAAAGATGTCGGTGTCGTAGTTGGAATTCTTTCCTTGCAGCATTCTGACCAGTCGCTCGAATCCCATTCCGGTATCAATAACGTTCATGGAGAGTGGCTCCAAAGAACCATCGGCCTTGCGATTGAACTGCATGAATACGATGTTCCAAATCTCGATGACCTGTGGATGATCCTTGTTCACCAATTCCCGTCCGGGTAGTTGTGCTTTCTCTTCATCAGAACGCGAGTCTACATGTATCTCCGAACAAGGGCCGCAAGGTCCCGTATCACCCATTTCCCAAAAGTTGTCGTGCTTGTTGCCATTGATGATATGGTCGGCTGGCAGGTGCTTGCGCCAATACTTCTCTGCCTCGCTGTCGTGTGGGATGTTTTCTTCGGGTGAGCCTTCAAACACCGTCACATACAAATCTTTTGGATCCAAGTGCAGCACGTCCACCAAATATTCCCACGCATAGTCAATGGCACCTTCCTTAAAGTAGTCGCCAAAGCTCCAGTTGCCGAGCATCTCGAACATGGTGTGGTGGTAAGTGTCTCGTCCCACTTCCTCAAGGTCGTTGTGCTTTCCGCTCACACGGAGGCATTTCTGCGAGTCGGCTCTGCGGCGTGGTTCCGGTTGTTTATTGCCCAGGATGATATCCTTCCATTGGTTCATGCCTGCATTGGTAAACATCAGGGTGGGGTCGTCTTTGATCACCATGGGTGCCGAAGCCACGATGGTGTGTCCTTTCGACTCAAAGAATTTCTTGAACGATTCGCGTATCTCGTTTGCTGTCATCATCTGTTTTTATCTTGTTTATGATTGTTTTTATTCTTCGTAAAGTGCTGGTATAGCACCTGAATTAATTAGCGGCAAAATTATAAAAAAAAGGATAAAGCGCCAAAGATATCGCTTAAATTCAGTTGGTTAGGGAAGTTTGAGAACCTCGCATAGGTAGGCATTTCCTCTTCATTGTAACCCTGTGTCGTGAGCAGTCTGTACCCTCCAATCATTGGAAAGTATTTCTTGTTGATTTGAAAGACATGGTTGAATACATGGCATGGCGAGGTGTTCTATGAAAACTTGTTTTAAAAGAATGGCTTAGAGAAATGCGTCTTTTCAAAAAAAATAAGTATATTTGCAATAGAAATCCAGCTTTTGACTTAAAAATTAACGACAATGGCACTGAATCCCAATAAGAATGTGAAGCTTTACTACTCCATTAAGGAGGTGGCTAAGCAGTTTGGTATCAATGAAAGTACATTGAGATACTGGGAAACCGAGTTCCCCCAGTTGAAGCCAAAGACTGTGAGTTCGACCAAGGTGCGGCAGTATACAGATGCCGACATTGAGGAGATTCGCGTGATTTATAACTTGGTTAGGGTGCGCGGTTTTAAGCTGTCGGCCGCCAGAAAGATGCTGGGTGCCAACAGAAAAGGTGCCGAAAAGAGTTCGGAAGTGCTGGAAACATTGCTGTCTGTGCGTGATCAGTTGCAAGAATTGCGCAAACAGCTGGATATGATTGTGTGAGGGTTGAGTTTATAAGTTTTTGAGTTGATGAGTCTTTGAGTTGGTAAGTTTTCGATTTTTTAAGTTGATTAAGGAAACCGTATGGTTTGGTTTCTCGTTCGTTAATGCCTCACCTCAAACCCCAAAATGGCCTATTAACTCGCAAATCCAGAACTTAATAAATACTACACTTGTCAACTCGTCAACTCGTGAACTTGTAAACTAAGATAAACTTACATAATTTGTTGAATCTCTTGCAAGCCTTTTACCTTTTTCAAGCTGTTGATGATATTTTTTACATCTTGTCGATGATGAACAAGAACCTCGATTTTACCCATGAAAATATCTTCCTTGCTGGTTAGCGAAAGATTGTGCATGTTGACGTTCATCTCATCAGAAATGACATCCACGACATCGTGCAACATGCCTTGACGGTCGATGCCTCTGAGCTCGATGGTGGCGTTGAAAAGACGGATGTTGCGCATATCCCACTTGGCATCCAGCAGTCGATTGCCATAACTTGACTTCAGTTTGCTGGCCACAGGGCAGTTGCGCTTGTGTATTTCCACGTGATTTTGATTGTCAATGTAGCCCAGTATGTCGTCGCCGGGGATGGGATGGCAGCAGGTGGGGAAGAGGTTGGTGTCAATGTTGCCGTCGTTAATGACGATGGCCTTCTTCCGGTTGAGTGAATCATCGACGGTGAATGGCTCGGCCTTCTTATCCTGTTCGTTTTTCTTGTCATGCCCAATGAAGGGTACATACTTGAGCCAATTGCTGGGTGAAGAGCTTTTCTTTTTCTTGTTCAGCTCGTCCAAGTCTTTTTCTGTCAAGATAACCGACTTATTACCGATGCACAAGAACAGACTTTCGTGTTTCTTTAAGTTATGAAATTCGCATAACTTGTCGAGAACGGATGTGGTCATTTCCATGTCATTGCGCTCCAACCAGGCGTTGAGAAAGGCTTCGCCTTGCTTTTGTATCTCTCTGTTGTTGCGCCTGAGGATGGCCTGTATCTTTGCTTTAGCCTTGGCTGTGGTGGCAAAGTTGAGCCAGGAAGGTTGCACATGTTGCGACTTACTGGTTAATATCTCCACCTGATCGCCGCTTTGCAGCTTATGACTCAGCGGAACCAACTTATGGTTGACCTTGGCTCCGATACAATGACTGCCCAGCAGGGTGTGTATCTGGAAAGCAAAATCGAGCGCGGTGCAGCCGGCGGGCATGGTCTTGATTTCGCCTTTGGGGGTGAACACGAATATCTCTGAGGCGAAGAGATTCAGCTTGATGGCATCGAGAAAGTCCATGGCATCGGGCTGTGGATCGTCCAAAATCTCCTTGATGGTGCGCAACCATTCATTCAATTCGTTCTCATCCTCGGTATATTCACCTTTGTCTTTGTATTTCCAGTGAGCAGCAAAGCCTTGTTCGGCCACCTCGTTCATGCGGTCACTGCGTATCTGAACTTCAATCCAACGGCCTTGTTTGCTCATCAAAGTGACGTGGAGAGCTTGGTATCCGTTGGCCTTTGGGTGGCTCAACCAGTCGCGAAGTCGGTCGGGATGCGACTTATAGATGCGGCTGATGGCCACATATATTTTAAAGCATTCGTCAATCTCGTCGGCCCTTACCTTTGGTGTGAAGATGATTCGTACGGCCAAGATGTCGTAAATTTCGTCGAAGGTGACATGCTTCGTCTGCATCTTGTTCCATATAGAATATGGACTTTTGACCCTTGCTTTCAGCTCATAGTCAATGCCCATGGCATCAAGGGTTTCCTTGATGGGCGCCGTGAACTGCTCGAAGAGGCGGTCACGTTGCTCCTTCGTGAAGGAAAGCTTGTTGGTGATGTTGGCGTATTCTTCGGGATGTTCGAACCGGAAGCTGAGGTTTTCCAGTTCGGTCTTAATCTTATTCAGGCCCAAACGGTTCGCCAATGGCGCATATATATATAAGGTTTCGCCGGCTATCTTGTACTGTTTGTTGGCTGGTTGCGACTGCAAAGTGCGCATGTTGTGCAGGCGGTCGCATATTTTAATAAGGATAACGCGGATGTCATCGCTCATCGTGAGCAGCAACTTTTTGAAGTTTTCCGCCTGAGCCGACGCCCTGTCGCCGAAGATGCCTCCACTAATTTTGGTGAGTCCATCGACGATTTGTGCAATCTTGGGGCCGAATATGTTCTCAATGTCCTCAACGGTATAGTCGGTATCTTCCACCACATCGTGCAGAAGTGCCGAGCAGATGCTGGTTGACCCCAGTCCCATCTCCTCACAGGCAATCTGCGCTACGGCGATGGGGTGCATGATGTACGGCTCGCCCGAGAGACGTCTTACGCCTTTGTGTGCTTGACGTGCGAAGTTGAAGGCCTTGGTGATGATGTCTACCTTCTTTCTGTGACGGGAAGCCAAGTAGGTATCCAGCAGATGTTGAAATGCATCTTGGATGGTTTTTTCTTCCAGTTCGTCTTTACTTTCTTTATCTTGAATCTCTTGATTGTCCATACTCAATTCTCCCCATGATGGTTGAGCGTTACCTCACCCTTATTTTCTTTCCTTTCCTGATGTTGTTGCCTTTCAGGCCATTGAGCCTCTTGAGCTTCTTTACGGTCGTATTGTTGCGAGCAGCGATTTCGGATAATGTATCTCCTCCTCTAACGGTAACTGACTTGCCTGACGAGCGTCTTCTTCGGCTGCTGCGTGACGATTTACGACTTCTGTGTTTGCTTTTGCTCCTGCTTTTGCTCCTGCTGTAGCTCTTGCGTGAGCTCGATGCCGATGTTCTGCCACTCGAATAGCTGGGTACCTCTTGCGCTACTTCCACCTCTGAACGCTTGGTCAGCAGCACGTCGGCGTTGTAAGCATATACCGAATCCTCTTGATCGATAAACGAATTGATTTTGTCAACGGGCAGACGAAGGGTGGATGGCTTGGTGTATCCGATGACGATGTCCTTGCGATATTGTGGGTTGAGCGACCGAACAAGCTCCTCATCCACGTTCAACACTTGTGCGATTTGCTTGAAATGAACGTCGCGGTTGACGAGGATGGTATCTGTCTTGGCTGGCAAGTCTGTGGTCATTGGGCAGATGTTGTGCTCGCAGTAGTAATTCATGATGTAGTTGGCTGCGATGAATGCCGGTACATATCCTCGTGTTTCGCGTGGCAAGTAAGGGTATATTTTCCAGTAATCCTTGCTGCCACCGGCACGATGGATGGCCTGTGTGAGTTTGTCAGGGCCACAGTTGTAGGCTGCGATAACCAGGTTCCAGTCGCCAAAGATTCGGTATAGGTCGCTCAAGTAGTTGGCTGCGGCGTACGAAGACTTGATGGGATCGCATCGCTCGTCAAGCAAAGAGTTGATTTCCAGGCCGTAATTCTTGGCGGTAGCCAACATGAATTGCCACAGTCCCGTGGCACCTACACGCGACACAGCCTTGGGATTGAGTCCTGATTCAATCACCGGAAGGTATTTCAACTCGAGTGGTAGATTGTACGTTTCCAAGGCTTGTTCGAAGATGGGCATGTAAAAATTGGAGGCACCGAGCATGATACCTACTGCGTTGCGCAGCTCGTTGCTGTACCGGTCGATGAACTTTTGCACCACGTTGTTGTATGGCATCTCCATAATTGTGGGCAAACGACGCAGGCAATCTTTGTAAACATCTGGCTCGTAAGTCTTGTTTACATTTGGTAAGTTGCAATCAGCATCACGTTTCAGGTATGTTTTTGTGTTGTAAAGGTGAAGCAGACTGTCAATCTCAGACGTCATAGCTTCGGGTAAGTCAAATGTTTCGTTTTCACCTTTTTCATTCGTCACGGTGATTTCTGTATCGTCATCAACGACCTGCGCTTGCAGCGATGATGAGAATACAACAAGCAGGGTGACTATGAATAAATAAATTTTCTTCATGATTGGTTTCTTGTCTGTTAATTTGATTGGCTATCTTTTGTTTCAGAAGTTGAGGCTACAATGAATGCCCAGACCGCCAGATTTCAAGGGATTTCTGTTCATATTAGTGTTGACAACCGTAGGTTCAATACGCAAACTCAAGTCATCAGAGATGTCAAACTCTGACAAAGAGGCGTCAACGTAGGCATCGATCACCGACAAAGCGTAGACCCCGATGAGCGTGAAGAAGCTCAAGTCGCGCCAACGACGGTAGCGATCCTTGCGCTTTCTAAACAGTTCCTTGTATCTATCAATGTTCGATGCGTCGATTTGGTTGCCTAAATGCAGAAACTGTTTGTAGCTCTGCGATTGCGGATCGTTGTCCATTAGGTCGATGTAGGCTTGCGAATAGTCATGATACATCTGGTTGTTCCAGCGCATGGCATAGTAGCAGCCCACAAAACCACCATAGACAATGGGCAGCTTCCAATATTTCCGATTGTAGATTTGGCCAGCTCCTGGCAGCACAACAGCCAGCCACATGGCTCGTTTGGCATCGGGTCGCCAGGTGTTCCAGTCGCGCTTGATCTTCTTCGCAGTCTTTTCTGACTCTGCAAAGACAAGGGTGTCTGATGGGTTGACGGCCTTTTCTGCGGGAATGGCCTTGGCGTTTTCTTCTCCGATGATGACGCGTGGGTCGGTGTCCTTGATGCTGTCGCCCACTTGAATCTGGGCCTGACACCATGCTGCACACAGCAGAATGGCGCACGTCAAGCTGATACGAAGGGACGATGATAGGTTGTCACGCATGGTTTTCACGAAAGTAACTTAGTCTTTCAGTTTGTCAAAGATGTTCATCAGACGTTCCAATTCCTGTTCATTGGCGAAAGGAATGCTGATTTTTCCTTTTCCCTTGGCGCTACATGTCATTTGAACTTTTGTCTTCAGAAATGTTGATAAGCGCAGTCTCAGTACGTCAAATTCCTCTGGCAAGCCGCTCTTGGCCGAGCTATGTTTCTCTGATTTCCGCAGCTCCCCGCCGTTCTTGAGCTGTTGCGCCAGTTCTTCCACCTTTCTAACGGGGTAGCCATTCTTCTGCACTTCCTTGAACAGCTTGATTTGCATCGACGGGCTTTCTACGGCCAGCAAAGCCCGCGCGTGCCCCATGTCAATCTCTTTCTTCTGCAAAGCCATTTGTACTTGAGCCGGCAGCTTCAGTAAGCGCAGGTAATTGGTGATGGCCGTGCGGCTCTTTCCCACGTGCTTTGACACTTTCTCTTGCGTCATGCCACTCTTTTCCATCAGCTTTTCGTAAGCCAGTGCAATTTCGATGGCATTGAGGTCTTCGCGCTGAATGTTCTCAACCAATGCCATCTCCATGACGGTTTCATCGTCTATCGTCCGAATATACGCAGGTATAGCCTCTAAACCAACGATTTGTGAGGCGCGCCAACGACGCTCACCAGCTACGATTTGATATTTGTCGGCAGCCACTTGGCGTAGGGTGATGGGTTGAATGATGCCAATTTCTCGAATGCTTGATGCCAATTCTTCCAACGCCTCTTGGTCAAATTCGCGACGAGGCTGGTTGGGATTGGCTTCAATTTGTTCGATGGGCACCTCGTTGATGGTCGAACTGCCTTGCGTTTGTATGTTGTCTGTCGAAATGAGAGCGTCAAGCCCGCGTCCTAATGCCGGAGCCTTTGTTGAATGACTATATTTTTTTCGTACTGCCATGAGTCTGTTTTACTTATAGGGAAGATGGAAAATGGTGGTTTTGGTTATGAATGGAACAACAGAGAATGTGTGTTAACGCTGGCCGAAGAGAGCTGTAGAATCCTGATATTCCGCTGTCTTAGTGTCTACTACTCAAGCGTTCTTGCCGATGATTTCCCTGGCCAAGTTCAGGTGATTCTTGGCCCCCGACGAGTCGGCATCGTACAAGATGACCGGCAAACCGTGGCTCGGACTTTCGCTGAGCTTCACGTTTCGCTGAATCACCGTCTTGAAGACCAGCTCCTGGAAGTGCCGCTTCACCTCGTCGTATATCTGGTTGGCCAGTCGCAGACGACTGTCGTACATCGTCAAGAGGAAACCTTCGATTTCCAACTTCGGGTTCAGTTTGCTCTTAATAATTTTGATGGTGTTGAGCAGTTTGCTGATACCTTCCAGGGCGAAATATTCACATTGCACGGGAATGATGACCGAGTCGGATGCCGTGAGCGCGTTTACCGTGATCAAACCCAGTGACGGACTGCAGTCAATGAGTATGTAATCGTAGTCATCGCGGATGGGATCCAAGATGTTCTTGATTACTTTTTCTCGGTTGTCCAGGTTCAACATCTCTATCTCTGCGCCCACCAGGTCGATGTGGCTCGGTATGATGTCCAGTCCGGTAATGTCTGTGGTGTAGATGGCATCACGCACGTCAGCCTTGTTGATGATGCATTCGTATAGCGAACAGTCCACCTCCTTGATGTCTACGCCCAAACCGCTGGAGGCATTGGCCTGTGGGTCGGCATCGACGATGAGTACCGATTTCTCGAGCGTAGCCAATGATGCGCCCAGATTGATGGTGGTGGTGGTCTTGCCTACACCACCTTTTTGATTCGCTAAAGCTATGATTTTTCCCATTTTCAGTATCCTTTTAAAGACATTAAATTGTTGCAAAGTTACATATTTTGTATGACAAAGTACCCATTTAAACTTTTTTTCGTACTTTTGCATGAGAATTAATAGGAATATTACCAGCCGAATCAAGCAAATTTACTTTCTCACTTCAGAAAGTTTTCCTTGAGCTTTTCGGCTTGATTAAAAGCGATAAAAGAAATGCAGACAGAGCGACCTTTGATTTTGATTTCAAACGATGACGGCTATCATTCACCCGGCATTCATGCCTTGGTAGACATGGTTTCCGATTTGGCAGATGTGCTGGTCTGCGCACCAGAGGCAGCTCGTTCGGGCTTTTCGTGTGCTTTTTCGGCTGTGGAATATTTGCGGTTAAAGCGCAGGAAGGATATCGAAACGGCTCAAGTGTGGTCGTGCAGTGGTACGCCGGTCGACTGTGTGAAGCTGGCTCTCGACCAGTTGTGCCCCGACAGAAGGCCAGCTCTCATCCTGGGCGGCATCAACCACGGCGACAATTCGTCTGTAAACAATCACTATTCGGGTACCATGGGCATCGCCATGGAAGGCTGCATGAAGTACATCCCCTCGGTGGCTTTCTCCAGTTGTTATTACGAGGAGGATGCCAACCTCGAACCGTTGCGTCCATACGTGCGGAAGGTGGTGAAGAAGGTGCTGGCGGACGGACTACCTAAGGGCATCTGCCTGAACGTCAACTTTCCTGCCCGACAGGTGTTTGAGGGTATCAAAGCGTGCCGAATGACGATGGGCCGGTGGGTCAACGAGATTGTAAAACAGCATCATCCGCGCCAATACGATTATTATTGGGTGGTGGGTGAGTATCTGAATGATGAACCCAATGCAAAGGACTCTGACCAGTGGGCACTCAATCATGGCTACGTTGCCATTACGCCCACTAAGATGGATGTCACTGCTTACGAGTTCATGGACGAGATCAGAGAATGGGAAAAACCAGTTGCCCCTTCGGCATTCAACGCCCAAGACTAACCCATGAAGGCTCTTTGAACCGCTCGTCGATCGCTGAACACTGCATGTTGACGAGCGTGCGCACCATACTATATTCCAAAATCATGAGCTTATGAAGTATTATTTGATTGTTGGCGAAGCCAGTGGAGACTTGCATGCCTCGCACTTGATGACGGCTTTGAAAAAACAGGACAATGACGCTCGGTTTCGATTCTTCGGCGGAGATCTCATGACGGCGGTTGGGGGAGAGCGGGTGAGGCATTTCAAGGAAATGGCGTACATGGGTTTTATCCCCGTGCTGCTGCATCTGCGAACCATCTTCAAGAACATGAAAATGTGCAAAGAAGACATAGTTCGGTGGCAGCCCGACGTAGTGATTTTGGTCGACTATGCCGGCTTTAACCTGAATATTGCTAAGTTCTTGAAAACCAATACAAACATACCTGCTTATTATTACATATCGCCCAAACTTTGGGCTTGGAAGGAATACCGCATCAAGAACATCAAGCGCGATGTGGCTGAGCTGTTTTCCATCCTGCCTTTCGAGGTCCCTTTCTTCGAGAAAAAACATCATTATCCCATCCATTATGTAGGCAATCCGACGGCCGATGAGGTGCGTCAGTTCCGCACTTCATACACCGAAAGTTTCGAGCAGTTTTGTCTTGCGAATCATCTTGACAAAAATAAGCCTATCATTGCTTTGTTGGCTGGAAGTAGAAAGCAGGAAATTAAGGACAATTTGCCTGCCATGATTCAGGCAGCCAACGCTTATCCCCAGTACCAACCTGTGCTGGCGGGAGCGCCAGCTATTGAGGATGCTTATTACGAAGAGTACCTGACCGGCACGAACGTCGCCTTGGTTAAAAACAGGACTTATCCGTTGTTGGCCCATGCTGTGGCAGCTTTGGTGACCAGTGGCACGGCAACGCTCGAAACGGCTTTGTTTGATGTGCCGCAAGTGGTGTGTTACAAGACGCCTGTACCTCAACTCATACGTTTTGCGTTCAAGCATATCATTAAAGTAAAGTACATCTCTTTGGTCAACCTCGTCGCTGATCGGGAAGTGGTGCGAGAACTGTTTGCCGACCGCTTTACTCTCGCGAACATCGTCAAAGAACTGGGACTTATCCTGCCGGGTGGCGGAGAACGCCAGAAAATGCTCGCCGATTATGCCGAGGTGAGTCGCCAGCTGGGCGATCATGTAGCACCAGACAATGCCGCCAGAATTATGGTTTCATTGTTGAAGGGCGAACGGCAGTAACCGAGTGGTGTCCGATCTTTTTAATGAGTTTCTTTACTCCTTGTCTATCAGTGCTTTACAAATTCGTTTCAAAGTCTATGGGTTTGACCTGTAAAGTCATTGAGTTTGTCCGCCAAAGTCAATGACTTTGGCGGACAAACTCAATGCTATTAATATGTGAGGGTAATGGCGTGCTGTTTCATATTTCGTCAGAGAAGAATGTCGAACCACGGATTACGCATTCCTATTCGTGATTGACCGAAGGACGGAACGTGGCAAGTGGCACTTTTAGTACGGTCTATGCCGTGGCATCAAGGTTATGCTTCGGTTTATTTGACAATCCCCATCTTTTTCATTTCTTGCAACAGCACATCCGCCATCCTCATGAAACCAAGATCTGTAAAATGAATGCCATCGACCGTTGCTTCGCCATCATTGCCGATTAGGTTGTCGCTGCTGATGTAATAGAGGTTGTTGTCTCCTTTTGCCTTGAGGGCCTGAAAACATTTTTTCAGTTCGATATTCTTGTCGTGGACAACTTTACTAATCTCTTGATCGTAAGTACCATGGGGAAATATGGGGTTTTCGATGAGCACGATAGGTGTATTAGGATTTTCTTTTCTGATGATGTTGACGAAAGGAATTGTCTTGTTCTTGACATCCTCCGGGCCGTTGTTCGGTGCGAAATCAAGGATGAACATCTGCGCATTTGTCTTTTTAGCAATGACTTCCGCCACATCCATGTCCAGTCTGCCGTTGCCGCTGAATCCAAGATTGATTACCTCGGTGTTGAGCCTGCGTTCTAATATATTTGTAAAACTCATTCCCGGTCGGGCCGCACAGCCTCCTTGTGTGATGCTCGTTCCATACACAACGATGGGTGCTTCTGTCCTCGGAAATGGCAGTGTGGGTTGGGCGATAGTCTTGGTAGAGTCAATGCCAATCTCGAGTGAGACGATTCCGTCATACAAAGGAAGGTAAAGCATGTATTCTCGCTCGATGGGTTTCATGTGATCGATGATGACTTGCGTGGAGATTTTTGCGGTGGGTCTACCTGTTTTCATGAAGACCCATTTGCCTTGATCCCAGGTATATAAGTCAAGTCCTTTGGTTCCCGTTGGCGACATGTGGTTCATGTAGGCATCGTTCAGGGTTTCCCATCTGGCCGCAATCGTTGTACTGTTGGTCTTGAACCTCACGGCGAGACCTGATGTGTGTTTACCCAAATGCCAAACAGGAGGTCGGCAAGTATTTTTTAGTTCACGCGGTAAACGCTCATATCTGGTTTCGGTATCATTGGATATCTTTCCAATAACCGGAAACTGATCGGCGTTGTAGTAAGTGATTTGTGAAAACACAAGGGTAGGTGACCATAAGACAAGGAGGAAAAAAATGACTTTGAAATGACGCATAAGTATGAGATTAATGTTATTGGTATGTAGTTTTTTTCATGTTAACTCATTGAGTCTTGCAAATTAAGAAAATTAAAGTATAAAGCACAAACAAAAGACGTGGAAAATGTTTATGTAGGCAAACTGAGGCGAAATGTGGTGCAGATGATTCTTGAGATGAATCACCCGTGTTGGTTTTGGGTATGTGGAAACCTTACAACAAGGTGATGGAATAAAGATAAATAACGGCTGCCGGAATGGCCATCAGGGAAGAGTCGAAGCGGTCGAGCATGCCTCCGTGGCCGGGTAAGATGTTGCCACTGTCTTTAATGCCTAATGTACGTTTGAACAACGACTCGACCAAATCGCCCCAAGTGCCAAATACAACCACAACCAAACCCAAGCCTAACCATTCCCAAAGGTTCAGGGTGGATAAGTTTTCACCTTGCGACTCTAAAAAATAAATGATGGTGGCTACAATCAATACCAGTACGCCGCCACCGATACTGCCTTCCCAACTCTTGGCGGGAGAGATGCGTGGAAATAGTTTGTGCTTACCAAAGAGCGAGCCTGTGCAGTAGGCTCCCGTGTCGTTGGTCCACAAAAAAATGAAGATACTCAGAGGAAGTAAGTAGTAAAAATGGGTCACACCGTCTGCTGATTGTCTGAAAGCCAGCACGTTGATCATCGAGAGCGGCAGCGCAATGTACAGTTGCGAAAGCATGGTGTATGCCCAGTCGTTCACCGCATCCTTGCTTTGTGTGTACAGATTGCTGATGAATAGGTAAACGATGGTGAGGAGATAGGGAACAAATACCGCATTGGTTTGGATGAAACCACTATTGACACCTGCCACGGCAAGAAAGAAATAAACGCCGGCTACCGTTGTGATGAATCGGTTAACGGTAACGTTTTCACGGTCGTTTACCAATCCTGTAAACTCCCAAATCGTCATGCCAGTGATGAGTGTAAAGGCGAAAATCATGGCAACAGGGCGCAAAAAACAGGTTGTCATGATGGCAACGAACAAGATGCCGGTGATGGTTCGAGTGATGAGATTTTTAAGTTTTGGTGTCATGGATGTAAAGAAATTTAGCCTCTCCCCCTGACCCCTCCCCAAAAGGGAGGGGAGTAGTTAGTGGATTACTTTGAACTTTGAGGTTTGAACTTTGAGATTTGAACTTTATTGTTAGCTTAAGATTTAACTTGTCAACTTGTAGACTTGTCAACTCGCCAACTCGTAAACTAACAAGTCAGCTATCTACTCCCCTCCCTTTTGGGGAGGGGTAGGGGGAGAGGCTTCTGTTTTTAGCTCTCTTGTTTACTCTCTTTCAATGCCCTCTGATGCTCTTCTTCAGCCGCTTTTACTTCTTCAGGCATGTCTTCCAGCTTGGGTTCGTTGTCCTGCATGATTTCTTGAGAGCGGCTGACCCATGGGCGTTTGCCGAATATCTTTTCAACATCTTCAGCGAATATGACCTCGCGAGTGAGCAAAAGTTCTGCCAGCTTGGCATGACCCTCTTTGTGTTCAGTGAGTATTTGCTTGGCTCTGTCGTACTGTTCGTTAATCATCTTCAGTACCTCGTCGTCAATAATCTTTGCCGTGGTCTCTGAGTAGGGCCGCTGGAACTGATATTCTTGGTTGTTGTAGTAGCAAATATTGGGCAGTACATCGCTCATACCGGCGTAGGCAATCATGCTATACGAACTCTTTGTAGCACGCTCCAAGTCGTTAATGGCACCAGTGGAAATCTGTCCTACGCACAGTTCTTCGGCAGCTCGGCCACCCAATAAGGCGCACATCTCGTCGAGCATCTGCTCCTTCGTGGTGATTTGTCGCTCTTCGGGTAGATACCATGCGGCACCTAAGGCTCTTCCACGCGGCACGATAGAGACCTTAACAAGCGGATGAGCATGCTCGCAGAACCATGAAACGGTGGCGTGTCCAGCCTCATGAAGAGCGATGGTGCGCTTCTCACCAGCGGTCATAATCTTGGTTTTCTTTTCCAGTCCACCCACGATACGGTCAACTGCATCCAAGAAGTCTTGCTTTCCGACTTGAGTTTTATTGTGTCTTGCGGCAATCAATGCGGCCTCGTTGCAGACGTTAGCAATGTCGGCACCCGAGAATCCCGGCGTTTGTCGTGACAGGAAGTCGATGTCCAAATCAGGTGCCACCTTCACTCTGCGAAGATGAACCAGGAATATTTCCTTGCGTTCAGGCAGGTCAGGCAAGTCTACACTGATTTGTCTGTCAAAGCGTCCTGCGCGTAACAGGGCATTGTCGAGCATATCAGCGCGGTTGGTGGCAGCCAGAATAATGACGCCACTGTTGGTGCCAAAGCCGTCCATTTCGGTCAGCAAGGCATTCAACGTGTTCTCCCTTTCATCGTTTCCGCCCATGGCAGGATTCTTGCTGCGGGCCCTTCCTACGGCATCAATCTCATCGATGAAGATGATACAGGGTGATTTTTCTTTGGCTTGTCGGAACAAGTCGCGCACACGACTGGCACCAACTCCAACGAACATCTCTACGAAATCGGAGCCACTCATGGAGAAGAAAGGCACACCAGCTTCACCTGCAACCGCCTTTGCCAGCAAGGTTTTACCCGTCCCCGGAGGTCCTACGAGCAATGCTCCCTTGGGTATTTTGCCGCCCAGATCGGTGTATTTCTGTGGATTCTTCAGGAAGTCAACAATCTCTTGCACTTCTTGTTTGGCGCCAGCTTGTCCTGCTACGTCCTTGAAGGTGATGCCCAAGTCGTTGCCTTTCTCGTACATCTTGGCCTTACTCTTACCAACATTGAAGACGCCACCAGACCCACCAGCACCTCCGCCACCCATTCTTCGCATCAGGAAAATCCACATGACGATGAGAAAAATGGGGAATGAGAGGTTGAGAAGAATGTTCATCAGGTCGTTTCCTTTCTCGTTCTCGTAGCTGAAGTCGGCAATTTTACCAGATGATTGTTCTGCTGTTAGGTATTTTTCCAGCTCGTCAACCGATCCAAATTCCACTTCAACGTAGGGAGAAGTGCCCGTTTGCTTGGCCGTCATGTTGAAGACATCGCGGATGTGTTCGGGCTTAACGTACATCTTCAATATATTCTGTTCCTTGTTGATGACCACATTCTTGGCGTAACCTTTGGCGATGTATTGCTTGAATTTCGAATAAGTTGCTTTCTTATTGGCGCTTGCGTTGCCCAAAGAGTTACCACCTCCAGTCATGAAAAATATGGCCAGTGTAATAGCAACAATTGCGTAAATCCAGTTCATATTGAACTTAGGCATCTTGGGTTGGTTGTCGTTGTTATTGTTGTAGGGATTGTTTTTATTGTCCATAAAGATGTGTTCTGTTATAATAGGATAGGACTATCAAATGCAAAGCTAATTTAGTCTTGGTCTGGAATCCTCGTCAGTTTGGCGTCTTCCCAAAGATTCTCCAGGTCATAAAATGCTCTTGTTTCCGGCAAGAAGACATGTACCAGCACGTCAGTGAAATCAATGGCCACCCATTGGTTCGCTCCAAGGCCGATGACGTTGACCGGTTTCTCCTTCAAATCCTCACGGACTGTGTCGCCGATTGATTCAGAAATAGCCTCCACTTGGGTGGGAGAGTTGCCTTGACAGATGACAAAGTAATTGGCTATGGCCCCTTCGATGTTGCTTAAGTCAGCAATGACGATGTCCTGACCTTTCTTTTCTTGTATTCCTTTTGTAATGATGTCGACTAATTGTTTTGATTGTTTCATCCTTTCAAAAATGAAGTATAATATGTGGTACTATTATTCTACAAAGTTAGTGCTAAATAACTACAAAAGGCATAAATTATGGAATAAATTTGTTTTTTTAAGAAAAAAGCACCACTTATTATTGCGTTATCAAAAAAAAATAGTAATTTTGCAAACGCAAATAAGCAATGACCGTATTTGATTTTGGGATATGGTGTAATGGTAACACTACAGATTCTGGTCCTGTCATTCTTGGTTCGAGTCCGAGTATCCCAACTACTAAAAAGTGTTTTCTTATCATAGAAGGCACTTTTTTTGATTCCTAAGGGGCTACATGCTAACTTAGTTCATCCATTAAAGGTGTTAGAAAACGGTTGTTTTTTCATCTTTTTTAAGTGTATGAGTTTGCGAAACCTCATTTTTTTTCTATAGTTTTGTAAATCATCAGACCATAAAAGGTATGAAAATAATTAATTTCCAAATACTTTGTTTGTTATGGGCTTTCCTTTTAATGGGTTGTCTTGGACGAGCACAAGTAGCTGCAGAAAAAGAATTGAATATGAACGATGAAGCTGAATTATACTTGGCAGGTGGATGCTTTTGGGGTACAGAACACTTTTTGAAGCAAATCAATGGAGTTCTCCGTACAGAAGTTGGATATGCGAATGGACATGGACAAAATCCGTCTTATGAGGAGGTTTGTACAGATCAAACAGGTTTTGCAGAAGCTGTACACGTTGTTTATAATCCGCAAGTATTACCTATTTCTTTACTTTTAACATTGTATTTTAAAACCATCGACCCTACCTCTTTAAATAGACAGGGTGGGGATGTTGGAACACAGTATCGCACTGGTATTTATTATACTGATGCACATGACTTGCCCATGATTCAAGCTGAGATGGCCAAGTTGAGCAAAGAATATTCGAAGAAGATACAAATAGAAGTACAGCCACTTAGAAATTTCTATGCAGCAGAAGATTATCACCAAGATTACTTGGATAAGAATCCTGGAGGATATTGCCATGTTCCACAGGCATTGATGCAGTATGCGCGTGTAGCCAACAAGGATACAACCGAATCTTCACGTTATGTGAAGAAAACGGATGCAGAACTGAAACAGCAGTTGACACCCTTGCAATACGAGGTTACCCAGCATGCTGCCACCGAGCGTCCTTATGATAATGCATACAATGATGAACTCAGACCAGGCATCTATGTTGATGTAACTACTGGCGAACCGCTGTTTTTGAGTACCGATAAGTTTGAGTCGGGCTGTGGATGGCCTGCGTTCAGCAAGCCAATAGACCAGCATTTCTTGGTAGAAAACCAAGACTCGTCTCACGGCATGCAGCGTACTGAGGTGCGAAGTGCAAAGGGACAAGCCCATTTGGGACATGTTTTTAACGATGGTCCTAAAGACCGAGGTGGGTTGCGATATTGCATTAACAGTGCTTCTTTGCGCTTTGTACCCAAAGAGGAAATGAAAGCGCAAGGATATGAAAAGTATCTTATTTTACTGGAGCATTGAGAAAGACGGGTCGTCCCGTTGGCTTCAGGGGCTTTAGTCAATGGGATGATGGTCTTTCAAGCAGTGCTGTGAAAACGATAGGAGATTTCTCTCTAAAACAAGAACTAAAACCAATAGATATGAGTTTACAAGATATTTTGAATCACCGACGTGCCATTCGTCATTTCGATCCTGCCAAACCACTTGACACAGCGCGTGTACGTCATTGCCTGGAGTTGGCTGCTTTGGCACCAACCAGTTCGAATATGCAACTTTGGGAGTGTTATCATGTCACCCAACCGAAGGCTCTCAAAAAGCTGACCCATGCTCTTTTAGATCAGCAAACGGCAGAAACCGCACAGCAAATGGTGGTGTTCGTCACACGTAGGGACAAGCATCGGGCGCATGCCAAGGCTGTGAAGGCATTCGAAATAGAGAATGTCATGCAAAACAGTCCGAAGGAGAAACAAGCGAAGCGCATCAAAAAATGGCAGGTGTATTACGATTTTGTGATGCCACTGTTTTACACTCGCTTCTTTTGGTTACTGGGATTGTTTCGCAAATTGCTGGCGCAAACCATCGGATTGTTCCGTCCTATCGTGAAACAGGTGACCGAAGGCGATACGCGTATCACGGTTCATAAGAGTTGCGCCCTTGTTGTCGAGACGTTCATGTTGGCCATGAGTGAGGAAGGATATGATACGTGTCCCGTTGAGGGATTTGACAGTTGGCTAGTCAAGAAGGCTTTAGGACTTCCTTATCACACGGAAATCAACATGGTTATCACGTGTGGCATTCGTCTGCCTGACGGTGTTCGATCCGAACGATATCGCCTTCCTTTCGAGCAAGTGTACCATCAAGTGTGATAGTTAACGAGTTGACAAGTTTACGAGTTTATTAGTTTATAAGTTTATTAGTTGATAAGTTTATTAGTTGACTAGTAAGCCAGTGAACTCGTAAACTCGTGAACTAGTCCACAAGTTTACGAGTTGATGGCTGGTAAGTTGATGAATTGCTAATTTACCAGCTGTTTGCGCAGGCTAAACCAGAACGTGTTGCGAGTGACAATACAGCATAAATCCCAGAGGGCATCAAGCCAACTGGGATTTATTTAATTAATGTAAATCGCTATTTTAGCGTTATTCAGCATTCTTATTTTCAGCATCGATGGCCTTGATTTTCTCACGAATCATCTTGCAGTCATCCTTTAATTTCTCTACTTTCCGGTTCATTTCGTCCAGTAGGTTGTTGCCTTTTTTACTCGATGCGTTCAGGAAACCGAGGTTGTTTTCATAAGTTGTTATCTCCGACTTCAGCTGTTCGTAGCGGTGCATTAGTCTGCCACGCTCGTTGTCCAGCGCATCTTCGCCCATCTTGGCCATGTTCTTCAAGTTGTTTTTGAAGTTGTCAAGGTGTCGGCGGGCAAACGAAATGTGCAAGTCCTTATAAAGCTTGTCCAAGATGTCGTGGTATTCCTGATAAACGTTATCTTTCTCTTTGTACGGAACATGTCCAATCTTGCTGTACTCGTCCACCAGTTCCTGTACCTTTTCCTTGGTGTTTTCATTAGGCTTTTCAGCCAACTCTTTTAGCTGGGCGATGATGGCTCGTTTGTTGTCCAGGTTCTCGTACTCGGTATTTTTCGTGCTTGCATTGGCTTTGTTGCGCGCCTCGAAGAATGTGTTGCAAGCCGTAATAAAGTCGTTCCACAGACGGTCGCCTTGTTTTCTGGGTACCATACCAATGGTTTTCCATTCTTTCTGCAAGGCAATGAGTTTGTCGCTCGTCGACTTCCAATCCGTGCTGTCGGCCAAAGCCTGTGCTTTTTCCACAAGTTCTTTCTTCTTTTCGGCGTTCTCAGCGAAGCGTTGTTTCATCTGCTTGAAGAACTCTGCCTTGTTTTGGAAGAACCGATCGCAGGCTGAGCGGAAACGTTCGAATATTTTGACGTTCATTTTTTGCGGGGCAAACCCTATCGTCTTCCATTCTGCCTGAATGGCGATAATCTCCTTTGTATGTTTTTCCCATTCGCCAGCCGTCTTGTATTCCTGTGCAACGATGTCCTCCACCTTCTCGCAAAGTGCTGTCTTTTTCGTCAGGTTTTCTTCTTCCTCCTGGCGCAATGTTTCGAAATGTTGCTGGTGACGCTTGTTGATGACGGTAGACGCAGCCTTAAAACGTGTCCAAATCTCTTCGCGCAGTTCTTTGGCTACCGGTCCAATTTCGCGGTATTGCTGATGCAATTCCTGCAATTGGTGGAAGGCACTAATTACGTCTTCTTCGTTGGCTAGGTTTTCCGCTGTTTCACACAGCTTCTTCTTCAGCTCCAGGTTTTTCTTGAAATCATATTCGCGCGCTTCCCGATTGAGGTTCAGCAAGTCGTAAAATTGCTCAACGTACAGTTGGTAGTTGCGCCACAGCTCGCTGGCGTTCTGTGCGGGTACGGCCTTAATCTCTTTCCATTGCTGTTGTAATGACTTGAACTCCTGGAACGATTTGTTGGCTTCGTCGGGCGATGTGGCCATCGCCTTGATTTTGTCAATAATCTCAAGTTTCTTTTTCAGATTCTCTTCTTTCTCTGCCTCTTGCTGTTGAAATATCTTAGCCCGTTTCTCTTTGATGATGGCCATCTCTGTTTTAAGGCTTTCTTCAAGCTTGTCTGGCACTATCTGATAATGCTCCGGATCGCCACCATTGTCAAGGTATTCCTTCTGCTGTGCCTCTCGTTCGGCCAGATGCAGCTTGTAGAAAGTGGTCTTGAGTAGGTCAAGTTCGCCCTTCTGTGGGTATTCATCGCTGTTGGCAATCTCCTTCAGTCTGTCCAGAACCTCTTGCTTCGTTGCGTAAATCTTCGGAGCTTCTTCCTCTTTTGGCGTTTCTTCTTCCTGTTTCGTCGCCTCAGGTTGCTCTGTTTGCTCTTCGGTAGGTTCGCTCACAGGCTCTTGTTCGGCCTTGTCCTCTTTCGGCTCAGCCTCTTCCATGGTTGCTTGTTGTGGTTCCACACTCGCTTCCTTTTCTTCTTCAGATGCTTGAGTGTTTGGTGTGACAACCGTGTTTTCGGTGCCTACAACTTGTTTCTCGCTTTCTAAATTACCCTGCTTCGGGGTGTTTTCTTGAGAGTCCATCAGTTCACTGTTTTAAGTTTATGATTTGGTTTTCCGGTGCTTTGACACATCCTGGATGTGTCACTTGTTTGCCTTCACTTCGTCTATGTAGATGATTGTCATGCCGATAGTAAGGGCATTAGATGTTGCAAACTTATATAAAAATATGCTAATTTCCTAAACAATAGTGATTTTTTTATTGTTTTGTCTGTTTTAGAGTCTGTCCATGCTCGGTCTACAGCAGTCGTTTGTGGCGCATGATGGCCCATGAAACCACGGCCACGAGGATGGAAATGCCAAAGGCTACGATAAAACCGTACTTGTAGGTTTCCATGCCGTTGATGACGTTCATGCCGTAGAGTGATGCCACCAGGGTAGTTGACATCATCAGGATGGAAACCGAAGTAAGGGTTTTCATCACCGTGTTCACGTTGTTGTTGATAATGCTCGAGTACGTGTCCATGGTCGATTCGAGGATGTTGGCGTAGATGCTGGTGGTCTCTCGGGCCTGCGTCATCTCGATGTTGACGTCTTCTATCAGGTCGGCATCCAGTTCGTCTACCTGCAACTTGAACTTCAGCTTGGCCAACAAGTTTTCGTTGCCGCGTATGGAGGTGATAAAATAGGTGAGCGAGTCTTGCAGTCGGCTCAGTCCGATGAGGCTTTCGTTGTTCACCTCGTGGTCCAGGTTGTGCTTGGCTTTCTCGATGAGGGTGCTGATCTGCTTCAGTCGTTTCAAGTACCATACGGCGCTGGAGAGGAACAAACGGAAGGTCAAGTCAACATAGTCGGTGAAGCCCGAGCCTCGCTTTTGCTGATAGCTCACAAAGTCTATCATCATGTTGGTCTCGTAATAGCACACCGTGATGGTCACGTCGCGCTTGTGGATGATGCCCAAAGGAACCGTTGTGTAGGGAGTGCGAGAGCGTATCTCTTTGACGTAGGGGATACGCAGGATGATGAGCATCCAGCCATCGTCATATTCATAGCGGGCACGCTCGTCGGTATCGCTGACGTCTTGCAAGAAATAATCGGGTATTTGGAAGCGTTCTTCCAGCTCTTGTTGGTCTTCCTCTGTTGGACAGGTCACCTGAATCCAGCAATTAGGCTGCCATTCCTCGATGGGCCTAAGTATTTCGTTGATGTTCCAGTAAGTTCTCATTTTCGCTAATCTCCATGGTTCATGGGGTCGAAGATTAGCCTCCTGGAGACTACTCTTCTACCTTTCGTTACATTTTTCCGAATGATAGTCGTCCATAAATTTTTGTTAAAAATAACCTTTTATCCGCTCTTCAGGTTTCCAAACCCTTGTTGATGGCGATGGAATCTGCCGACGGACAATGAAGTGTTTGCAAAGATAAGCAAAAAAAATGATAAAAGCGGTTGAGTGACATAAAATTATTTACCAACTGCATGGCACTTTTATTTAAGGGGGAGGTAGTTAAACAACGTACATAGAGGTAGATTCGTTGTTGACACAAAAAAAGGGATTGATTTTTTCAGCAAGCTACCTTCATTAAATGAAGGAGCCGCGTTCCAACGGTCTTCCGCTCTTGGTTGAAACTGATGAAATAGCTCCCTTCATTCTGTCTGCAAGTTTGGAAAAGCACCACTTGATGTTGACGAAAGGTGATGAGTCACGTTCCTATAACTTTGCATCAATCATCTTTTTTCTTGACAAATACCTCGCTGTGCTTGCGATATTTATCAGTAGGTAGGCAATCAGTCGCAAATACGCTCAAAATGAGCGTGTTTTATAATTAGCTGTCTTACAGCAAGTTAGATGTATTACAGTGATTTTTAGCCCTCATGGTTGCCTGTTTCGTTCGTAAAAGCATAGCTTTTAGACCGCAATAAGCATGCTTTTAAAGCTCAATGTCATGCATTTTGCCGAACAAAAGCGTGCATCTAGTAGCGTCATCTTGATGCTTTTGGGGAATAATTGTGAGTTTTTCAGTTAAGAATTAACGTTTATACTCCCTGTAAGCCTATTGATTTTTTCTAGAAGCCCCATTCGCCATGGCTGGTTTTATTGTCATCTTTTCGGACAAAAACGCCACCCCGTCTTTTCTTGAATGGCTGATGATTCTTCCATCATCTTTACGCCTAATCCAAAAAGAGACGGGGTGCTGCATACGAACTTCTTGTTATTTTACCATGACTTTGCGCGTGGTGCCATCCGATAAATTCAGGAGATACAGGCCGCCAGGTAGACCGTTGAGCTGCTTTGTGGGCATTCGCTGTCCCCGCATGTTATAAATGGAAACGATTGTTGCGGAGCCGTTGCCGTTGAACGAAGGCTCTATTCCTGCCGTGTTGAAATGCGGGTCGGGTAAATAGTTGAAGCTGATGAGGCCGTTAGCGTCTTTTCTGATGTTCAACACCTTATTATATAGTACATAATTGTTGTCCCAGTTGGCGTTGTAAAGCGTTAGCGCAGGTGTGCTGTTTGCCGTCAAACTGTCGCGTTCCCCCAAGGGATAGGTGTCGCGGTCAGCGTTGCCGTAGCTGGCATCGGCCGGAACGATGGTCAGTCGTTGGTGCGTGTTGTGTTGTTTCTGTTCGGTATTGTTCACCATGTTGTAAGCCCACAGTTTCGCATCATAGTCAACATGCAGCACCAGCAGACCGTTTTTGGGCAGATAGGAGTCCCATTTACTACGTCCTTTGTTCTCTAACAAATAGTATTCATCATGGTTCCGCGGGTTGTAGATGGCGTATGCCTCACCGCCTTCCAGCAAAGGTTTCATGCCAGTAACGTTCAGGGGCTCGTTTCCTAAGACCGTATAATCCAGCCATCCTGCAAAGTTTTTCTCATAACTGGTATAGGCGGGTGGTACCCATCCGATACCTAAAGGACCGTTGTAGCTGCCACTGGCCATAATGTCCCAGTCGCCCGTGCCATAGTTTTTAGATGCTCCGGTGTCGTAAAAGTCGGGTATTCCCAAGCAATGCGAAAACTCGTGACAGATAACACCGATGCCCATGAGTGTGTTGCGCACGCGCCCTATGCCCGTTCCGGTGTAATATTCGTACAGTTCGTTGGTGCATGCATAGGTGTTGATTCTTACCCCATCCAGCACCAGGTTTTTGCTGTTGATGTTGAATTCGTGTGGCCAGATGGTTTCTGGTTTAAAAGATGTAGCCTGTCCATAGCCGGCATAGATGACTACTACTTGGTCTACGACACCGTCGTTGTCCCAGTCGTAGTCCCGAAAGTCAACTTTTTCATTGACCGCTTGGCAGGCTTCGACAATCATTTCAGAAACTCTCACGTCTTTTTGACCGTCTTTATCTCCGCCATAATAGGCGAGGGGATGCTTGAGTTGCACAGGTCCCATGACATCAAAAGTGAGGTCGAACCGTCCGTTGCTTTGGTCATAAAAATAATCATGGACGCTGCCAACGCCTCCATAGTCTTTGTATCCCGATTTGTTAACGATTTCATCGAACACTTTCTGAGGGTCATCGTCCCTGAAGGTTTTGTCGCTGAAATTTGCCAAGATGATAAGGCCCTTCTTCTTTCCCGCATACTGATTTTTGCGCATAGCCGGCAGTTTGTTTAACTGGTACAGTCGGGTAGGAGCCTTTTCGCGCAGCGGTTCTATCTCTTCCACGGTGCGGATGTTCTTTTTCTCAAAGGCTGTTCTCAGAGAAGCTTCGTGCGCCAGAATATTTGAAGACACTAATTTGTCGTTCTCGATCTTCGCATAGAAGAAGTTGTTGCTGCGCTGGACCAGTGGAACCTGGTCGTCTGTCAAGAAATAATGCAGGTGCTCATCGCCCACCATGAGTACGCGTATGGTCGAACCATCACGTTGGGTGTAGGTTCTCCACATTTTTTTTGCAGGGATGGCGTGGGCAAATGTCGTTGCAATTAGCAAGCATGAAAGTAGGAAGGATCTCATCTTTTTGGGTCTTTTGCGTGCAAAATTACATGTTTTTTCCGAACTTCAAGCTAATTGTAGCGCAAAACCAACTCCGAAGATGGCTTCCCACCGACTTGCGTTGCCGTCAGAGAGGTCGTGTTGTGTTTGGCAAATCCTCCATTCGTAAATGATACAACTTGCGATATTCCATCATGATGGAAGAGGTTATATTCTAGTGAATACAAAGAAACACAATGAAGGCTGAATGTCAAGTGAGGAATTCAGCCTTCATGGTGAAATGTAATAAATCTTTCAGGGGGTACCCATCATCAATCATCAAGTCAGGGTGCTAAACCGAAAGGTATATGACTGTTGATGCGGTGAGTTGCTAATTCTAAAACTCTTTGCCCTACACTGCCAGCGTGTGCGCAATGAATAGATGAGCCTTATAATTCAGGTACTCCAATTTTCTCCTTATTCTATAGTTAGACGACGATATTTGTCATACTTCACCTGATAGCCAAGCGACAGTTTTTTAACTTCACCTGGAGCAAGCGTCAGCTTCCAGACTACCTGTCCGTTCAGCTTGTCAAGTTGTCCGCCACTTAGTTCCTGAGGTGTGACGGTGATGCTTGAATTTCTCGAAACGGGCAGTTGGTCGTAAATGCTGATGACCACTTGTTCGGCTCGGGCATTGCGTAGGCTGATTTCCCAGTTCATGGTTTGCACTCTACTGCTACCCAGCAGTCTGCGGGAGGTGTTGTTCTTGATGAGTTTCCGCTCGATGTGGATGCCGTTGTCGCGCCCCATGGCGATGTGGAGGGTATCGCTTTGTTGGTCGGGATTGAGGATGGTTTTGCCTACATAGCTGTTGTCAAAGAACACGGTGGCTTCTCCCTGAATAAGGTTCAGCTCGTTCCAGCCAGTGGCATCAGCCACGAGGAAAGCGCTCTTGTCAATCTTGGGAACGCCCTTGTAAGCATAGGTGGTGGGTAACTGGTATTTGCCTATCTGGCAACTCACGGGCTTGTTGTCGGAGAGAATGGTCAACGGATGCCCTATCTCAAACTCATATCCAAACTTGGCGGCAGTGGAAATGACATCCATGCTGTTTTCATCAGCAATGCTTTCGGCCTTCACCTCCCTGTCGGCCTTTATCACTGGAGCTGTAAATTTCACGCTCGACTTTGTGTTTTTGCTTCCAAATCCCATGACCACCACTTCTTGCAATGCCTGTTTACTTTCCTCCATGCGGAAGTCGAGGCGGCTTCCCGTGGCTTGTTTCACTTGTGTTTCCATACCAATATAGCTCGCTTCCACGTTGCGATTACCATTGGGCAGCGTGAGCGTGTAGTGTCCGTCGATGTCGCTCACGGTGCCAATGGTGGTGCCTTTCACTTGGATGGTGGCGCCGATGACGGGATTGTCTTCCTCGTCGGTGATAGTGCCTGAGATGCGGTTGTTATCTGTACCAAAGTCGTAGGTGGGTGCGGCGAGGTCGTAATCGAGCCAATAAGTCTTGAGCTCAGGCGACACATTGCTGCGATTTGGATTGGCCGACGACAGTGTGACGGGCACGTTGCGCCAGTCTTCATTGGTTTGTTGCGTGATGTTGGCTTTGTAGGTGAGTTGCAGGGGATCCGCAGTGCTGGCGGAACGGAGTTCGTAGGTGGGGTACCATGACGCCCCATTGACGTAGTAGACAAAGGTGAAGTTAGCATTAGAAGCTCGCGGCGCGTCAACCTTGACATCGATTACGGTGAGCCGTTTGGTGTTGAGTCCGGCGATGGAGTCTATAACTTCTTGCTGCTTTTCCACATTGTGGTTGGCCTGCTGCTCTTCTTCGTCGAGACCGATGAGCCGCTTGTTGATGGCCATGGTTTCGTCATAATAATATTGGTTGAGCTGTTTGATGGCTTCGAGGGGTGTTGCAACGGTGCGTGCAGCTGTGGAACTGTTGGTTTTCACCATCTCCAGTTGCGACTTCATCACGGTTCGCTTGGCTTTCACCTCAGCCAGGCGGTTGCGTGCTTTCTTTAGTGCAACTTCGGCAGCGCGTAGCTGTCCGGTAAGCATGGCACTGTCAGGACGAATGAATCGCTGACTGACACCCAGTATTGTCACGTTGCCTCCGGCCTTGACCTGTATGCTGTTGACGTCTATGTAGGGCGATAGTCCCGTGAAACTGAGTGTCTGTTCGCCGGCTTGCAGGGCCACTTGTTTGTGACGGTATACCTGTGCGCCTTTTGAAAAGATGGTTACCTTGTCGAGATTGGGCATCATCCTGCCTTGTGCCGACGCTCCTATGGAAAAGATGGTAAGGAACAATAATAGAATAAAAGTCTTGGTTTTCATCGCTTTCCGTTTAATGTTGTTACTACACAAAAGTAGAGAAAAAAAACAAATCGAGACAAATTTACTGAGAGAAATTTTTATGTTTGGAACGCAAAAAGCCGCGACTTGTGGGAAAACTTGGCATTCGTGTGTTGTCTTAGATGCATTCTTCAAAAGGAGATAGCTGCGGCCATCTACAGAGACAAATATGTCGTAAGTAGTGAATTTTTGTAAGATTTATTTGATAGATTCAACTTTTTTTTGTAATTTTGAGATGATTAAGAGTAACTAAACGGATGAATAATTTATTGAAAGGTTTTATTATCGTGATATTTAGTACGCTATTTGCAAGCTGTTCCAGTCATCAAGGAATCGAGTCTGTGACAGCAGACGAGTTTGAAAACGCCCTCTATGACGGCCATGTACAATTGCTGGATGTGCGTTCGGGCGATGAGTATGCGCAAGGACACATCGCCAATGCAGAAAATATTGATGTGCAGCAGCCTGACTTTATTGACAAGGCTCAGGCAAAGTTGGATCACACCAATCCGGTGTATGTTTATTGTCGTTCGGGCAAACGCAGCATGTTGGCCGCTCAGAAACTGGTAAAGGCCGGTTTTAAGGTGGTCAATCTACGTGACGGAATCTTAGGTTGGGAAGCCGTAGGCAAACCTGTTCTTCCCTAAAGAGACGTGTACTACATGGGATGAATGATGCTTTGGCTACAGAGTTTCATTCATTTTGCAAGGTGGCCGTACCTTGTTTTTGCCCTAACTGCATGCTCTGAACGTGATAGTAGAGCGGATAGGGGACTGTAAGAAATTTGTGTTAATTTAAAAAATAAAGATTATGTTTGGACTTATTGGATCAATTATTATTGGTTGTTTGGCTGGCTTTATAGCCGGTAAGATTATGCGTGGTGGCGGTTTCGGCTTTTGGATGAACTTGCTGCTGGGTATCGTTGGTGGTGTTGTTGGTGGCTGGACGTTGAGCCTGTTGAACATCTCTTGGGGTGGAACCATTGGCTCTTTAGGAACAGCTGTAGTGGGTGCCGTCTTAGTACTTTGGATAGCATCACTATTTAGAAAGTCATAATAAATGCTTTTAACTACAACTCCTACTGTTGAAGGAAGAAAAATCCTGGAGTACAAGGGTGTGGTAACGGGCGAAACCATTATTGGCGCCAATGTATTGAAGGATTTCTTTGCCGGTATACGCGACGTCATTGGCGGCCGTAGCAATGCTTATGAGAAGGTGCTTCGTGAAGCGAAGGATACTTCCTTGCAAGAGATGCAAGAACGAGCTGAGGCTTTGGGTGCGAATGCCATCGTGGGTATTGACATCGATTATGAAACGATTGGACAGTCGGGGAGCATGTTGATGGTGGCAGTAAGCGGAACAGCGGTGCTCATTTAGCGCCGCTTTTCCCGTTGTTCTTGCCTCTCTTGCTCGCGTAAAGTTTCGCGGTAGGCCTTTTCTATGGGGTCTTCAGCGGCATCTATCTTGCGAAATGCCTCCTTCAACTGCCTGAGATGTTTCATGTCTCTCTTCTTCCTAAAGTCGAGCATCTTGGCTAAATCGAACTCAAAGAAGCCATGGGGTGCGTCATGGTCTGGTGGCAAATAGGGACGATTGGCCTTCAGACTGTCAATATTTTGCATGTGTTTTCCCCAGATAGTCACTTCGTCAATGCTGTATGTTGCGGGGAAGAGGAAGACAGTGTCTTTCCTAATTTCTTCTGCAGAGAGTGTTTCTTTCAGGTAATTGCGTTTGTAGAAAGTGGCACTCTTTGTGTTGTAAGGTAAGGATATTAGTCCTCTGTAGGTGGTTTTTCCAACAAATTTGTCGTTCGCATGCACCTCCACGTCGCGAATAGGGATGCGGGTAATGGCGTCACACACCAAACATTGCTGTGCCTGGAGCTTCATTCCGCCAAGCAATAGTACGGTGGTTAAAACAAAAACCCGCCGCAGAATGATGGTATGTGGTAAGTAAGTGTTAGTGGACATCTTACGTTTTGTTGGTGGTTGTTATATATTTTACCAGTAGTCACCCAACATTTTGTAGGTGGACATCTTACATCTTACCTTTCTTGACCATTGGTTGAAGCTGGGTTTAAGCGTGTTTGGATGCATCCAAAAGCTGTTCCCAGACTGCACAAAACTCACTCATTTGATGGAAAAGCAGGTCGGCACCTTCTTTTCTAAGGGTACTGTCGGGTAGAGGACCGCTGTTGATGGCTACGGTAAAGATTTGAGCCGCCACGCCTGCTCGTATGCCCATGGGCGCATTCTCCACCACGATTCCTTCCCAAGGCTGGTGGCTTCCGGTCAGTTGTAAGCCCTTCAAATACGGGTCGGGCGCAGGTTTTCCGTGCTTGATGCTATAGGCTGTGACAATATTCTCTTCAGATACGAAGTGGTGAAAATCGTTTACAAGTCGTTTGATCAGCTGCTTTTGCGCACTACCTGTCACAATACCAATGCTCAATCCGCTCTTCTTTATCTTGCTCATGAGGTCGAGTACCCCGTCAAAAATGGGCGCTTCGGGCATTTGATGAAATAGTCTGCCTTTCTCATCGTACATCTTTTGTGCCTCTTCTTCTGAAATGTCACGACCTCGTTGTTGCTTAACCATCGTCCTGATGGTGTCTACACCCTTCATTCCTTCAGTGGCATACACATCCGCTTCGCTCATGTCAAGACCGAAAGTCTTCATCGATTCTTTCCACGCAACGGCGTGATGAGGCATTGAATCGTACAGCACACCGTCCATATCAAAAAGCACGACTTTGGGTTGGAACGCCGCAAAGTCATGCTTTCTCAAATAATTTTGTATTTCGTTTTCAAACATTCAATCTTATTTTTCGTTTGCCAAACGCTCTTGTATGGCCTTGCTTTCAGCTTCGTAGCCAGGCTTGTTGAGCAAGGCGAACATGTTCTTCTTGTACGCTTCCACACCAGGTTGGTTGAAAGGATTCACGCCTAAGAGATTTCCGCTGATGCCACAGGCTATTTCGAAGAAGTAAAGCAGCTGTCCGATGTAATACTCATTCAGTTCTGGAAGGCTGATACGGATATTGGGAACACCACCGTCAACGTGCGCCAGTCGTGTACCCAGCTCGGCCATCTTGTTCACTTCGTCCACTCGTTTGCCTGCCAAGAAGTTCAAACCGTCCAGATTTTCCTCATCTTTGGGGAACAACATCTTCTTATTAGGCTGCTCAACACTGATTACGGTTTCGAAGATTGAACGCTCGCCCTCTTGTATCCATTGTCCCATGGAGTGCAAATCGGTGGTGAAATCGCATGCGGCAGGATAAATACCCAGATGGTCTTTTCCCTCACTCTCACCGTAAAGTTGTTTCCACCATTCACCGATGAAGTGCAATTTAGGTTGGAAGTTGACGATAATCTCAATCTTCTTGTCCATTTCACGATATAGTGCATGACGCACAACAGCGTATTGTGCGGCTATGTTCTCATGCAAAGCCACGTCTTTCCCCGTTGCCTTTTCCATGTCGGCAGCCCCCTGTACCAAGGCTTTAATGTCGAAACCAGCGCAGGCAATGGGCAGTAAACCAACAGGAGTGAGTACGGAGAAGCGGCCGCCTACATTGTCGGGAATGACAAAACTCTTGTATCCTTCTTTGTCGGCGCATGTGCGCGCGGCACCTTTTTTTGCGTCGGTGATGGCCACAATCACGTCCTTAGCCTCTTCTTTGCCACGTTGTGCTTCGCATTGTTTCTTCAACAAGCGGAAAGTAAGAGCCGTTTCAGTGGTGGTTCCCGATTTAGATATGTTGATGACACCAAACTTCTTATCCTTCAAGTAGTCGGTAAGTTCTGCCAAATAGTCCTCGCCAATGTTGTTTCCTGCAAAGAGAATGGCAGGATTCTTCTTGTCGTTTACCAGCCAAGCGAATGAATTTCCCAAGGCCTCTATCACGGCACGAGCGCCCAAGTAGCTTCCGCCAATACCGGCAACCACTACCACTTCGCACTTTTCGCGTAAGGTGTTGGCGCACGCTTGCACTTCGTCAAGAAACGCAGGTGTGATGGAAGAAGGCAAATGTAACCATCCTAAGAAATCGTTTCCCGGACAAGTACCGTTTTCAAGCGCTTCTTGTACGGCTTTTACCTTTCCTTCATAGGCCTGTATTGTGCCAGGTTTCAAGAACTGAGTGGCTTTTGTGATGTCTAAACTAATACTTTTCATCTTCAAGTTATCTAAATGAATCTGTTAATAATTTGATTTCTATTTGTGGGCTGATGTGTTCGTACAAAATGTTGTACACAGCATCCAAAATCGGCATGTTCACATGCATGTGCCGGTTGATCTCTTTCATGCACTTGGTTCCGAAATATCCTTCGGCAATCATCTCCATTTCAATCTGCGCGCTTTTCACCGAATATCCCTTGCCAATCATGGTGCCAAAGGTGCGGTTGCGCGAGAAATTGGAGTACGATGTCACCAACAAATCGCCCAAATAAACCGAGTCGTACGCACTGCGTTCAATGGGGTGGACGGCTGTGAGGAACCGAGACATCTCCTGAACCGCATTCGCAATGAGCACGGCTTGGAAGTTGTCACCGTATTTCAGTCCGCTACAAATGCCCGAAGCGATGGCGTAAACGTTCTTCAGAACCGACGAATATTCGATGCCAATCACGTCCGAAGAGGTTTTGGTCTTGATGACATCGCTGGCAATGAACTCGGCGAACGACTCCGCTTTCTGTATGTCGGCGCAGCCGATGGTGAGGTAAGACAAGCGATCCATGGCCACTTCCTCTGCGTGCGACGGCCCTCCAATCACGGCTAAGTTCTCGTATGGCACGTCAAACACTTGGTGGAAATACTCTGAACACACTAAGTTTTCGTCGGGAACAATGCCCTTGATGGCGGTGATGATGAACTTGTCGCGCAGACGGGTCTTGAGTTTCCGCAGATGACTCTTGAAGTAGGGTGACGGTGTCACAAAGACCAGCGTGTCGTAAGCACCGGTGATGGTGTTGATGTCCGATGAGAAAAAAATCTCATCGGTGTTGAAATGCACGCTTGTCAGATAGGCGGGATTGTGTCCCAGACGCTTAAAATCCTCGATGCGGTCGTCTCTTCGCATGTACCACCCAATGTGATGAGCATGACTCACCACAATTTTGGCGATGGCTGTGGCCCAACTTCCGCCCCCGATGATTGCTATCTTGCCGCAGTTGTAATTCATAATTCTTAATTCATAATTCATCCTGATTGTTCACAAGTCATGATTCTTCTTTTCTCAATCCAATAGATCGTTAGCGAGAAGCTTCATCCTGATTGTTCACAAGTCATGATTCTTCTTTCCTCAATCCAATTGATAGTTAGCGAGAAGCGTGTGAATCATGAATTGTGCATGATGAATTATTTCTGGCTGTTGTCAATCCATTGTTGGAATTGTTCAACCTTCGGATTGTCGTAGCCCAATTTATATTTCTTGTTCACCCCGCAAACATTCATTTGCAAGGCCTGTGCCTTTACCTGTGCGATGTCAGAAATCAGGTTGTATCCTGCCTTTCTGAACACAGGAACCCACTGCTCCGGAACGCCAATGGCTGCCCATTCTTCCACCGTACTCTGCGGTATTTTCTTCTCAGGTTTCATTTGTGGGAAGAACAGCACTTCCTGTATGAACGTCTTTCCGGTCATCAACATCACCAAACGGTCGATGCCAATGCCGATACCCGATGTGGGAGGCATGCCATATTGCAGCGCGCGCAGGAAGTCTTGGTCGATAATCATGGCCTCGTCGTCACCCTTGTCAGCCAATTTCATTTGCTCCTTGAAACGTTCTTCTTGGTCGATTGGGTCGTTCAATTCAGAGTAAGCGTTCGCCAATTCCTTGCCATTCACCATCAATTCGAAGCGTTCCGTCAGTCCAGGTTTGCTTCGGTGTATCTTGGTAAGCGGTGACATTTCCACTGGATAATCGGTGATGAACGTGGGTTGAATGAACGTTCCTTCGCAGAACTCGCCAAATATTTCGTCAATCAACTTGCCTTTACCCATGCTCTCATCCACCTCCATGTCGAGCTTTTTGCAGATTTCTCTTATCTCGTCTTCATTCTTTCCGTTGAGGTCATAGCCCGTCTTTTCTTTGATGGCATCAAGAATGGGCAGGCGTCGGTAAGGAGCTTTGAAGCTAATCATCTGTCCGTCAACCTCCCGTTCGGCACTACCGTTGACGGCAATGCAAATGGTTTCCAGCAGTTTTTCAGTAAACGACATCATCCAGTTGTAGTCTTTGTACTGCACATACAATTCCATGCAAGTGAATTCTGGATTGTGATTGCGATCCATTCCCTCGTTGCGGAAGTTCTTGCCGATTTCATACACGCCTTCAAATCCGCCCACTATCAGTCGTTTTAAGTACAGTTCGGTGGCGATGCGCATGTACATGTCGGTGTTCAGCGCATTGAAGTGTGTGATGAATGGGCGCGCACTGGCGCCACCGGCAATGGCTTGCAGGGTAGGAGTCTCCACCTCTGTGTAGCCCGCCTCGTCCAACACCTTGCGCATAGTGCGTAACACCGTGGCACGTTGGAGGAATGTATCTTTCACGCCGTCGTTCACAATCAGGTCGACATAGCGTTGGCGATAGCGCAATTCGGGGTCGTCAAACTTGTCGTAGGCCACTCCGTCTTTGTATTTCACGATGGGAAGAGGCTTTAAGGCCTTGCTCAACAGTGTTAAACTTTGTGCGTGTACCGATATTTCACCTGTTTGAGTTTTGAACACAAAGCCCTTGATGCCAATGACATCGCCAATGTCCAACAGGCGTTTGAACACCACGTTGTACAAATCTTTGTTCTCATCCGGGCAGATGTCATCGCGCGTAACGTACACTTGTATTCGACCTTTGGAGTCTTGCAATTCTACAAAACTGGCCTTGCCCATCACGCGTCGCGTCATCATGCGGCCTGCTATCACCACTTCTCGCTTTTCCTCACCGTCTTGATAGTCAGCTTTTATCTCTGTGCTGAACGCGTTGGTAGGAAACTCTGCGGCAGGATAAGGGTCGATGCCCATATTTCGTAACTCTTGGAGACTTTGTCTGCGACCAATCTCCTGTTCACTCAATTCTAAGATGTTCATATATGATAAAATAGCTATTTTTTCCCGATTCTGATGGATAGAGCCCGCCAAAAGCACTCACAACCGTTTACTTTGTTAAGGCGCAGCCTATTTTATGCAAAAATAGTGCAAGCCGAAGACAAAGAAAGCTTGTTTACTTTGTTAAGGCGCAGCCTATTTTATGCAAAAGTACGAAATTAATCTGAATGTGCCTACCTTTTCATCTTTTTTATAATTGCGTGGCAAGTTGGCTGCTATTTTGTGTCGCTACACACGATCCGCCATCATTGTTTTCAACAACGAATTTAAGGAATCAATAAATCAAAGGAGCAGCGTGCCAGGTGAAGAATCATGCCGTTACACACCAAAAAATGTTGGATATTTTCATCGTTTTAAGCCCTAAAAATGGCACTTGAAAATTGATGAAATAGAAAAAATCGATAGGCAGGAAGGCAGCAAACATCCGATTGCTCTGTCATCAATATCCTGTTTTTCCTTCAAAGCCATGACTTTGGCGGTCAATCTGCATCACTTTGGCGGTCAATCTACATGAGTTTGTGCTTCAAAAGCATGTGAATTGCGTGCTAAAAGCAATGCTTTTGGCTTGAAATTGTTTTCAATTTGAATGCTAAAAGTGGCTGCAAAAGATATAACTCTCTGTGCGGTAGTTGCTTATGAAAGTTGCTCATATTTGGCGTATTTGCACCACAAGGAAGGTTGGTTTGCAAATACGCCAATTATGAAGCGGTGTGTTGTCAAGAAAATTACACCTTGGGAACATCTTTGAGGCTGTCCGCAATCTCTTCATCGGTGATGTTGTAATTACGCAAGTCGCCCCTCAAATAACTGTCGTATGCCGTCATATCGATGAGTCCATGGCCCGAAAGATTAAAGAGAATCACCTTCTCTTCACCACTTTCTTTGCACTTTTGTGCCTCACGAATGGTGGCTGCGATGGCGTGACAGCTCTCTGGAGCCGGGATAATGCCTTCGGTTCGAGAGAAAAGAACACCGGCATCGAATGCCTCCAGCTGTGGAATGTCAACGCCATGCATCAGCTTGTCTTTTGCCAATTGTGAGATAATCATGCCCGCACCATGATAACGTAAACCGCCGGCATGAATGTTGGCGGGCTTAAAGTCGTGTCCCAGCGTGTACATGGGCAACAGGGGCGTGTAGCCAGCCTCGTCACCAAAATCGTATTCAAACTTGCCTCGGGTTAGTTTTGGACAGCTGCTGGGCTCGGCAGCAATGTATTCTGTCTGTCTTCCTTCCAAGATAGTGTGGCGCATAAAGGGGAAGGTTAGACCGCCAAAGTTGCTTCCTCCGCCGAAACAAGCAATCACGATGTCGGGATACTCGCCGGCCATCTCCATTTGTTTCTCTGCTTCCAAGCCGATAACAGTTTGATGTAGCGCCACATGGTTAAGCACCGAGCCGAGCGTGTACTTGCAGTTAGGCGTGGTAGTAGCCAGCTCGATCGCTTCAGAGATGGCTGTCCCGAGGCTTCCCTGATGGTGTGGATCGCGCGTGATGATGTCCTTTCCAGCTCGGGTTGACATCGATGGCGAGCCTTCCACGGTGGCTCCGAAGGTGCGCATGATACTACTGCGGTAGGGTTTTTGCTGCATCGAAATCTTCACTTGGTACACGGCAGCTTCTAATCCGAAGATTTTTGCCGCATAACTCAAGGCTGCTCCCCATTGTCCGGCACCCGTCTCGGTGGTGACATTCGTGGTACCTTCCTGCTTACAGTAGTAGCATTGGGCCAGCGCCGAGTTGAGTTTGTGCGAGCCAAGCGGATTCACACTCTCGTTTTTGAAATAGATATGTGCAGGCGTGTCCAAGGCTTTCTCCAGCGCATAAGCACGAACCAATGGGGTGGATCGGTAGTATTTGTACTTGTCCAGCACCGCTTCGGGAATGTCAATCCATCGGTGTTCGGTGTCAAGTTCTTGCTTAGAGCATTCTAAGCTAAAGATGTGTGACAAATCTTCAGCCGTAACTGGCTGCTTGGTCTTTGGGTTAAGCGGCGGCAAAGGCTTGTTCACCATGTCGGCTTGTATGTTGTACCACTGTGTAGGAATGTCGTTTTCCTGAAGTATGAATTTCTTTTGTTTGCTCAGCATTGTTGTCTTTTTTTGTTGGGTTGATGATTCAGATGGCCCGAAATAGGCCGATAAGCCTGGTTTTGTCACCAACAAAGGTAAGAAAAAGATTGCATTTGTGGGTCAATACATGTGAGATTTGTTAACTTTGCATGAAAAACATGACGATTGTTCTTACGTTATTAGGCTATTTTGCGGCCTTGTTGTTACTGAGTAGGATGACGACAAGGCATGCCACAAACGATACTTTTTATCGCGGAAACCGACAGTCGCCCTGGTATTTGGTGGCCTTTGGCATGATTGGCGCATCGGTTTCGGGTGTCACCTTCGTGTCTGTGCCGGGCATGGTCAATACCATTGGCATGACTTACCTGCAAACTTGTCTGGGTTTTGTGCTGGGTTATGTGGCGGTGGCCTTTGTGTTGTTGCCCATTTACTATCGTCTGAATCTCACCACCATCTACACTTATCTGCAACAACGTTTGGGAACTCGTTCGTATAAAACCGGCGCTTGGTTCTTTTTGTTATCCAAAATGTCGGGTTCGGCGGTTAAGTTTTATGTGGTGTGCATGCTCTTACAGCGGTTTGTACTCGATGCCATGGGGGTGCCTTTCATGGTCACTGCGTTGGTACTGGTGTCACTTATCTGGCTATATACGCGGCGCGGAGGCATCAAGACCTTGGTGTGGACGGATACGTTTCAAACCTTTTGCATGTTCGCGGCGCTCATCTTCATCATCGTACAGGTGATGTCCATGCTTGATATGAATGTGGTTGAGGCCGTGAAAGCCATCGCACAGGATGACAGAAGTCGCATCTTCGTGTTTGATGATTGGCTGTCTAAACAGAATTTTTGGAAGCAATTTGTGAGTGGTATCTTTATCGTTATCGTGATGACGGGGCTTGATCAGGACATGATGCAGAAGAATTTGACGTGCAAAACCTTGCGAGAGGCACAGAAAGACATGTGTACCTACGGACTTGCCTTTGTACCTGTCAACTTGTTGTTCTTGGCGTTAGGTGTGCTGTTGTCTATGTTGGCCGCGCAACAGGGTGTGTCTTTGCCGTCAGCAGGCGATGAGTTGTTGCCCATGTTTGCAGCAACGGGCGAGTTGGGAACCATGGTGGTGATGTTCTTTACCATTGGCATTGTGGCGGCATCGTTCAGTAGTGCCGACTCTGCCTTGACGGCTTTGACCACTACTTACTGTGTGGACATTTGTCAAAAGCCTGCGGATGAACGGCTCAGACATCGTGTTCATGCCGCCATGGGCGTAGTGTTTGTCTTGTTCATCCTGATGTTCAGGACGTTCAACTCGACCAATTTGATCGATGCCATCTATATACTGGTGTCGTATACCTATGGTCCTTTGTTGGGATTGTTTGCGTTTGGACTGCTCACGAAGTACCGTGTAAACGACCGATGGGTACCTTATTTAGCCATTGCCGCACCGGTGTTGTGCTATGTGTTGGATGCCGTTGCGCAGCATGTGTGGCACTATCATTTTGGTTACGAATTGCTCTTGCTCAACGGTTTCCTCACCTTTGTAGGATTGTATGTAACGAGGAAGAAAGATGTACTTTGAACTTTGAGGTTTGAACATTGAACTTTGAGATTTGAACATTGAACTTTCAACTTTCAACTTATGAGGATTGTCGTTGCAATGTGTGAGTTTATGAACTATCAACTCGTAAACTCGTCAACTTGTGAACTTGTCAACTATCACTCAATACCACTGCACTGCATTGCTGTAGCCGCTACGTTTATCGTATTTCAGTGCGTCGGCTAAGGTGGCAGCGTTGGCCCTAAACGTGAAATTGTAGCTGGTATAAGGGGCCAACACCACGGAGCAACTCATGTTGAAGCAGTGGAGATCGCGCTGAAGTGATGCCGTTGTCATCGACATGGCATGGTTCTCGAAGTCGTAACCCGATGAGAAGCTGATGTTCCATCCATCACTAATGCGAACATTACCGCTGACATTGAGCGTCTGAGTGAACTTGTAGGGATAGCGCATGGTCTTATAATTGAACTTTTTGAGGTCCCTATTCTCACTCATGGTGATACCATAACCGAAGGTAATTGACCAAGGTAACTTGAACGCCATGTAGCCATCGTCATCGGTTTCGGCCTTGCCAGCCTTTTGTTTCTTCTTCGCTCCATGCTGACCCTCAATCATGTTGTCATCAATGTTGCTCTCAATGTCGGTGTCACGACCTTCAATATCATTCTTGTTTTGTTCATCTTCATCCTCGTCATCATGGCTGCCAGTGAAGAGTTTCTTTAGCTTTTCGGGCGTTAGTGTGTACGAGATGTTCTGCGACATGCCTTGGAAACGACCGAAACGGCCCATTCCCCATTCCGTATGATTGCCCTCGTAGGGTCTGCCATTCTCATCTAATTCGTAGGCATACGATGCAAAGCGCGCGTTGAGGTTGAAGGTGTAGTTCTTCCACCACTTCAGTCTGATGCGCATATTCAAGTCGCTCAACGGCTTTTCCTTGGCCGCCATGTTGTACGACATCGATAATCCCAGCTCGTCGATGATACTCACTTTCTTCATTCCCGTTGAGTCTTTGTCGCTCTTAACCTTCATTTCGACGTTGTTGCCCAGGTCGAATGATATGTTTCCGCTGCGTCCTCTGCCTGGTACAGAGTACATGCCATTTTCGTAAGGAGAATATCCTACGAGCGACACATTGCCGTCGGCATCGGTCTTTTGATAATAATCGTAATAGCCATAGCGGCGCGCACCGAAGTCGGGAGCATAGCTGAACGAGACGGAAGGGGTTAAGACGTGGCGGATGGCCTGCACCTTATCGCCGAAAATCTTGCGATTTGGGATGAACATACCATAGAGTTTGGTAGACATACCCAAGTTGAGTGACCAGTTGTAGACGTTATGAAAGCCGTATGTGGTGTCGTTCACAACCTTTTGAGAAGCTGCGTCCCACGACCGATGTATCTTGTTTGAGTACATGCGGTCGGTGAAATTGAACGACGGATTGACGTTGAGATAGTCGAAAAGTGTGAAGTTGGCATTGACTGGAATGTCGTGCTGGAAACCGTTTCTCCAGTCTTTGATGAGGTTCGACTTGAACAATTTGTCCTCTTTTGTTTGGATAGAATTGGAGAAGCGACCCGTGTAGCTTACGGCAATCTTCTCGTACCAGCGCTCATTGCCTACCACATGCTTGCGCTTGAAGGGGTAGAAGCGGCTGATGCTGATGTTCAGGTCGGGCATTGTCAGGGCGATGGACGAGTCGCGCATGTTCTGCGAAAGGTTCATCGAGCTGCTCAGTGACAAGCCAATGCTTGAGAAAGTGGTGCTCCAACTCACGGAAGATGTGCGGGTACTTTGTGTGAGTGCCTGCGGATTATACAAGCTTGTGAGATTGTTGCGCTCGTAACTGGAGGAAGCGAAGTTAACACTGGCCGATAACGAGCTAAAGGGATTGGCTTTTGGGTCTTGCCGGTGGCTCCATTGTATCTTATAACTTTGCTGTCGGGAAAAGTCAGGTAAGCCCTTGTCACCCGTCTTTGAATCCTGGTAACTGAGAAATATACTGCCGCTATAGCGATATCTTTTATTGTAATTGCTGGCCAGCGAAACACCCCAAGAACCCTTGGTGTAAATCTCGCCAAGCAGCTTTAGGTCGATTTTGTCACTGATGGCGAAATAATACCCGCCGTCCCTTAGATAGAAACCTCGATCCATCTCATCACCGTAAGACGGCATGATGAAGCCTGATGAATAGCTCTTGGTAAAGGGGAAGAAACCGTATGGAACGGCAATAGGCAGCGGAACGTCGGCCACTACCAAATGGGCAGGACCGAAAACCACGTCCTTGCCTGGGCGTACCTTACCTCTCGAAAGTGCGATATAGAAGTCGGGATGCTTTTTATCGCAGGTGGTATATCGGCCGTGTTCCATGTACACCACGCCCGATGAGTCGCGCTTTGACCGCTCACTGCGCAAGAATCCCTCTTCTTGTTGGGTGTAAACGTTGTTGATGAGTCCCTTCTTGGTCTTGAAGTTGAACGCCATGGTGTCGCTTTCGTACGAATCTTGCCCCAGTTTGAACACGGGAGTGCCTTCCAGCTCTTTGGTTGTAGTGTCCTTGATGGCACCAGTTGCGTGCACCAGGTTGCTGTCCATGCTCATGTATATCTTCTCACTCTTGAGGTCCATGTTCTCGTATTTCACGGTAGACGAGCCGTAGAGGTGCGTGGTCTTGCTCTTTGCATTATACACCAGCGAATCTTCTGCGGTATATTCTACGGGTGCGTCGATGCCGTTCGCCCTCCTTCTGTTGAGCGAGTCGAGCCGAATCGAGTCGTCAATCAGTTGATTATGCTTGCGGATGGCCAACTGGAGCGAGTCTAATAGGGTGGTGTCGGCGGCAACGGAGTCAGGGAGTTTGTCGAGTGTGGAATCGCGCTTAATTGGTAACAAGGTGTCGCCCACACCCAGCGTGTCACGTTGTTGCGTTTGTTGCCTGGCGTATGAATCAAACCTGTTCATGTCTGCCATGACGAAGGCAAAGATGAACAGCAGCAGAACTATAACCGACGGAGTTCTCATTTAATGTGCAAAATTACATAAATAAGAACGAATTGATATACAATTTTTTATTTTTAACTTAACACATCGTGCTAAACATGCGCTTTGATTGCTTTTCTCCTTGTGCGTAACCTCTTGTTGGCTTCTGTCCAAAAAAATGATAAAAAAACGTTGATTGCAAAGTTGTGAACTAGAAAAATCTGTCATGTTTTCAGACCGAAAAAATGTATTTTGGGAGCTGCGAAATAGACTTTTTCCGATAAAAATAGGGTGATAACCACCCTATTCACGTCACTTGGCACCATTATCTCTTTGTAATTGGGCATCAAAGTCATACGGTTAACCACTCAATAGCATACATATTGCGGTTCAAATGCAATGCTATTGGCGTGCAACGCCATGGGGAAAACGTGTAAAGAACGATTGTTTTAGTGTAAGTGTATGATTACTAATTAGATACAGAACTTGCACATAACTTGCGTATTTGCAGCCACCAGCATGCTTGTTTGAAAAAACGGCCGTATTTAAGAGGGTGTTGTAAAAGAAAATGACAGCAGTTGCGATGCTCGATGGTGTATGGAATGGGTGGCGATTATTCAAACAGTTGCATCCATCTGGCAAATCTCAGCGCTCCCTCTTTTCCGAATCTTTCGAGGCTCTTTCGTGCCTGTTCGGGCGTCCGTACACGTTCGAGGTGCGTTTTGGAGTAGAACTTGTCGGCATAACAAATCACCTGTTCCTCCATGGTCTCGGGCAAAAAGTCTTGATGGGGCAGGGGCAGGTGCTGTTCAATGATGTTCTTTAAGGCGATTCCGGCACCAGTATGGCGTTCGCAAACCCGCGCGTGTTGGGGGAAACCAGCCGCACGCAGCATGTCTGCTCCAATGATGCCATGTTTGATATACGGTTCGGTGCCAAAGCATTCGATGCCCGGTGCGTCGCATTTTACAATGCCGATATCGTGCAGCATGGCCGCCTCTTCGATGAAGGTACGGTCAAGTTTCAACTCCGGATGCTTGTCGACAATTTGCAATGCCTTGCGGGTTACGCATTCGCTGTGCGTCAAGAGGATGTCCCGCACCTTGCTTCCTTGCGGGTAATACTGGTCGATGATGGATAGATAGTCCATGAAAAAGCGTTTTAATCATTAAAAAAACTCATCTTCAGGCATGAAAGTACCCGAAGATGAGTTGTATGTTGTTTGGCGTAAAAACAAAATCATCAAGCTTGTGGGCGCTCGATGTAAGCAATCACGTCGCCCTTGTTCAGCTTGCTTCCCTGCTTGGCATTGATCTCAACCAACTTGCCTCCTAAGGCCGCAGGTATCTCCACGAACTCGCCCCATGGTGCTTGAATGTAACATAGTTTGTCGCCTTCGGCGTACTCTTTGCCGATATATGGCTCAACTGAAGGAGCACATTCGCCCTCACCATTGAACTCCCAGAATACTTGTCCCTTGACCGGAGCCACGATAGCGTCAGCTTTTGCGTGCTTGAATGCGGTGAGTTCTTCTTTCGACACCTTGCTGCCGAGTTTCGCATCCTTCGCTTTTTGCAGGTCAGCCAAGAAGTTTTTCTTCGCTTGTCCGCTCTTGTAATTGCGATATTGCTCGGGGTGCATGGCCAATTCGAACAGCTCTTCGTCGTCTTTGCCAAAGTCCCAACCGTTTTCCTTCATTTCTTTCTTGAAGTCATCCAAGTTGTTTTCCAACAAAGTGTGTGGGTCTGCGTCGGTGAACTCGTATCCCTTTTCCTTGGCGAGGTCAACTAATACTTGGTCAACCTTGCCGGGTACCTTGCCGCTCTTGCCCAAAATCATGCCCCACATCGAATCGTCCATCATGACGAATCTGCCTTTTCCTTGCTCCATGGTCAACAGGTTCATCAGTGCTATGTTCTTGGTATACTGTGAGAAAGGTGTCACCAAGGGTGGATAACCCACACGAGGCCATACGTATGCCACCTCATCGAACAGCTTGATGAGCATGTCGTCGGTGGAAAGTTCTTCCTCTCCCTTCTTCTTGCGGATGTTGTTAATGGTGCCATGAATGCCGGCAAGGTCGGCCATCATGCTGCCCATCATGCCACCAGGCAAGCCACAGCCCAGCAAGAGTGAGCTCATGAACTTGTTTTGTGGATTGATAAAGTAGCCCAACCAGTCGTCGATAAACTCTTGAGTCAATGCACGAGCCTTCATGTAAGCATCCATGTTGATGTCTGGAACATCGAAACCAGCCGTCTTCAGCATGCTCTGCACCGAGATAACGTCAGGGTGTACCTTGCCCCATGATAGGGGTTCGATGGCCACATCCAAGATGTCAATGCCATTCTTTGCTACCTCTAACATCGATGCCATCGACAATCCAGGACCTGAGTGACCGTGATATTCGAGGATAATCTCTGGATGTTTTTCCTTGATGATCTTGGTTAACTGTCCCAAGAAAGTAGGCTGACCGATGCCGGCCATGTCTTTTAAGCAGATTTCTTCTGCGCCTGCTTCAATCAAAGTGTCGGCAATGTTGGCGTAATATTCCAGCGTATGGATGGGAGAGGTGGTGATACACAGTGTTCCCTGTGGTGTCATGCCTGCTTCTTTTGCCCACTTGATGCTTGGAATGATGTTGCGAACATCGTTCAAACCATCGAAAATGCGCGGGATGTCCACGCCTTGCGCATGCTTTACCTTGTACATCAGGGCGCGAACGTCATCGGGTACGGGATACATGCGCAATGCATTCAGTCCGCGATCGAGCATGTGTGTCTTGATACCTACCTTGTTAAAGGGCGCACAGAAAGCACGCACAGCGTCGTTAGGGTTCTCGCCTGCTAACAAATTCACTTGTTCAAAGGCGCCTCCGTTGGTTTCTACACGAGCAAAACAGCCCATTTCTATAATGACTGGAGCAATGCGTTCTAATTGATCTTTGCGTGGCTGAAACTTTCCGGAAGACTGCCACATGTCTCTATAAATGAGACTAAACTGTATTTTTTTCTTCATAATTTTCTCCTTATCAACCTTTACAAGGTGTTGCAAAATTAAGCAAAAAAAATCAATTTGTCCATGACCTTGTTGCTTTTTTAAGATTTATAGGCATTCAAGGCGGTAAACATAAAAAGCCGATGTGCAGGTTTTTTGGCTCGCACATCGGCTCTCTAAGAGATTCAGTGTCATGGAAGAATGTGGATTCTTCCATGAATCTAATTGTTATTATGAATCAGTTTAACTTCTGTTACTTCGTCGGAACCTCTTCCAACACTTTCTTCAACAGGTTCCAGAAAGGCTCTACCGTGCTGATAAGGCAACGCTCTGTTGAAGTGTGCGGACTGCGAATGGTGGGGCCGAACGATACAACGTCCAGGTGAGGGTATTTGCCTAAGATGATGGAACACTCCAAACCGGCGTGGTCTACCTGCACGATACCCTCTTCGTTGTTTTGTTCTTTGTACAGTTTCATCAGCAAATCGAGCACCTCACTGTCAGGATTTGGATCCCATCCGCCATAACTTCCGCTGAACGTTACCTTCATTCCAGCCATGTTGAAGCAGCTTTGCAGGGTTTCACCGATGTAAGCTTTCATGGATTCGTTGGATGAACGAGCCAAAATCTTAAATGAAGCTTTGCCCGATTCTATGTCAATGATGGCCAAGTTGGATGAGGTTTCCACCACAGTTGGGATGGAAGGAATCATGCGCATCACGCCATTGTGGCAAGCATAGATGGCATCGATGAGGTTGTCTTGTATGGCTTCGGGAACCTGTGTGGCCGGCGTGTCTACCTCTTCGGCTGTCAATTCGATGCCACTCTCAATGTCCTTGTATTCTTGTATGAACTCTTCTTTCCAGTCGGCTACCATCTCTTGCAGCGCAGGAACGTTTTCTTTCGGCAGCGTGAGCACCACTTCGGCCTTGAAAGGAATGGCATTGCGCATGTTGCCACCATGCCATGTGGCCAATCGGGCATCGAGTTCGCATATTGCTTCGTGTACCAATCTAACCATCAGTTTATTGGCATTGCCACGACCTTCATGTATTTCCAAGCCCGAGTGTCCGCCACGAAGACCTGAAAGTGTTACCTTCACGGCCTTATCTGAAGCGTCAGTCGCTGCCTCTTTGTAATCCAATTCGGCGGTAATGTCCACACCACCAGCACTACCAATGACGAATTTACCCCACGTTTCAGAGTCTAAGTTCATGAGAATGTCACCATCCAATTCGCCTTCGGGCAGGTCGTTGGCGCCAAACATACCCGTTTCTTCGTCGGCGGTGATGAGGGCTTCTATCGGACCGTGCTTCAAATTCTTGTCTTCGATGACAGCCAAGATGGCGGCTACACCCATTCCATTGTCGGCTCCCAGGGTGGTGTTCTTTGCTTTCACCCATTCGCCGTCAATCCAAGTCTCTATCGGATCGGTTTCAAAGTTGTGGTTGCTCTCCGGTGCTTTTTGTGGAACCATGTCCATGTGTGCTTGCAAAATCACCGTCTTCCTGTTCTCCATGCCTGCGGAGGCGGGCTTCTTCATCACTACATTCTTGGCTTTGTCCACATAAGCCTCGACACCTGCGCGCTTTGCAAAGTCGAGTAAGAATTGATGTACTTTGTCAAGATGTCCAGAAGGACGTGGCACTTGCGTCAGTGCGTCAAAGTTTCGCCATACACAGGTCGGTTTCAGATCTTTAATTTCACTCATAGTATTTTGTTTTTTTTAGAGTTGTTGCTCGTGTGTTTTGATACACGTTGCTTCCAACTCGTGGTGAATAAATAGGTTTTTCAGTTATTCTTGCGCAGGCAGAATGATTTTTCCTGCCTTCACGCATTTAAGTTTTTTCTTTGTGAACGACAGGGCAATCCATGCGTATATGCCCAGTATGGCCACTAAAAGAGTTTGCACTGAGTGTACAATCAGCACAAAGTATAGGGCATCGGTTTCAGCTACTCCGTATAAAATCAGCATCGTCTTGACGGCAAAATGCCAGGGGCCGGCTCCGTTTGGCGTTGGAACGATAACGGCAATGGAGCCTACGATGAACGTTACCAATGCGCACGACAGTCCTAAATGGGCGGTGGCATCAAAGCAAAAGAAGGTGAGATAGTAGTGCAGAAAGTAGCATAGCCATATTAATAAGGTGAAAGCAATGAATAAAGGTATGCTTTTTACCTGTCGAAGTGAAGCGATACCTTGTCCAATGTCATGCAAGGTGATTTTCACCTTATTATATATAGACAAACGTTTCAGTAGGAAAAATGCTAGCACCAACACCGCCATGGCGCAGATGGCCGTGACAATGTAGCCGGCAGTGGAGAATTGTCGTAGTATCGCATCAATGCTGGTGCCCGTGTGAACGAAAAAAGTATCGAATATCTTGATTTGGGCTGTCAGCGTAAGTGCGGTGATGAGCAATACCAAGAGAGAGTCGATGATGCGCTCGGTCACCACGGTTCCCAATGCTTTGGGAAACGATACGTCATCAAATCTGCTTAAAATGCCGCAACGGGCGAACTCGCCTATGCGCGGAATCAACAAGCTGACGGCATACGATAGGAATACGGAATGAACCCTGACCGATGCCCTGGAACGCTCGCCCATGGGCTGCAACGTTTGTTTCCAGCGCCAACCTCGAAAAGCTTCGGCCAATATTCCGAACGGAAACGACAGCCACATCCAGGTCCAATCCATCTCATGTAGCACCACGTTCTTGATGAGTTGAAAGTCAAAGTCGCGGTACATCCAGTATAGAATGGCACTGCCAAGGAGTAAAGACAGTGCTACCTTCAAGGTTTGATGAGTGGCTTGTTTCATGGAGAGCCGTTGGTTATATTGTTTGTTTGATATACTGGTATGTGAAATATACTATGCAAATGTAGCGTAATATTAGTGGATATCCAAATAAATAAATGGGTTTTTTAAAGTAGCTCAATGACTGTTTTCTTTGATTTGTATCAACAAAACAGCATAAAATGCGACTAATGAATGAAAATGTTTGCGCACACAGCGCGATGGTTGTATCTTTGCATCGTCATTAAGACAAAAGGATAACAAATTTAAAAGAAAGGTAAAAAGATTATGGTAACAATTATGACTTTGGCTGTTGTGGCTATATCTATAGCACAGGCCATTCATTTGGGAAGCAAGATTAACTTGAATAGCAAGTAAAAATCTTGCCTTTCATCTTTTGAAAGGAGAATTTATTTTATTTAATAATATGGTAAGGAGGCAACGTCACATGTGGCGATGCCTTTTTTTTATCTATGCATGTGATGGGATGTCGCAAGTGTTAAAAACAGAAAACTTTGCGGTTTTACCCCCTTCATAACTCGCGTATTTCTCACAAAACAATCTTCTGTCTGAAATACGCTTAAAATGTAAATAGTTGATAATTAGGTGTTTGTCTTATTTTTGTCTATTCAGAAGCACTGAAAAACGCTGTTTTTGGGCGGTTAAATGCTATCTATTGGCGTGCAAACTCATGTAAATTGGATGGTAATAGCAATGCTTTTGAAGGGTAAAAGCATGGCAGTAGGCGTGAAAGTGCAATTTTGGGGGATGAAAAGGGCTTTTTTCCGTGCTGGAAAATCCTATTTTACAGAAAACTCATGTTAAATAAATTTACTTGGTGGACATCGTCCAATGACCAATTTTAGGGTGCGTGAAAGTTTTGAAGAATCAAATGAAAACAGACTTATCCCAACAGCAATTTTAAGCTCTGGCATAGTTTGGAGAACTGAGGGTTCTCCTTTTTGAGCATTTCAAAGATTTCGCGTTTCGAGTAAATCTTGGTTACCTCCTGGGCTTCAGCAAGCCTCAGGTTGATGTTGAGCTGCGCGTTTTTCAGTAGTGTGCGCATCTCTGCCAGGATAGTTTCCTTGTCTTCTTGCACCTGTTTGAGCAGGATGTCGTTGTCGATAACCACTTCTATGTTGGGGAAGGTGGTGATACGGGGCGTCAAGTTCTTCATGCGTTGCGCCAAACCTATCTTCTCTTGTGGCATTCGGTTGCACATCATCTTCCACTGTATCATCAGCTCTTGCTCGCTGAAGGTCGTGTTTTGTGTGGTTACTTGCTGTTCGGGTTTGGTTTGGTAGGATGGCTTCTTGCCGCCGTTGCGCAGGTCGTTGAAGCTCATTCCAATATCCGAGAGTGTCAGCCGCGGCCTTTGGACGGCTGACTTACTTGTCGCAGCCGGTGTTGGGGTTGATGGTTGTTGTGCTGATGTGATGGGGGTGTGGCGGGCATTTGCTGGAGACACCTTGCCGGTCTCTGAGCTCGCCACACGTTGATTGGTCTCACCGCCCATCGCGGGAGCCAACTTTTTGAACAAGGATTTTAAGCGTTTGGGGCTGCGCCCCGCCCCGTCAGAAGCGTCATCTGCCTGTGTCACTTGCGCCACTTCGATGAGCGTGAGCTCCACCAACAGGCGTTTGTTGCTGCTCTGGCGGTAGTTCACGTCGCAACGGTTCAGTATTTTCAACGCTTGATATAAGAATTTCGTTGGGCATTTCTGTGCCTGCTGCTGATATTTCTGTCGTTGTTGCTCGCTTGCATCCAGCAAAGATAGTGTCTGTGCATCCTTTGCCATGAGCACGTTGCGTATGTGCGAGGCCAGTCCGTTGGTGAGAAGTCCACCATCGAAGCCTTTCGCGAGAATCGAGTTGAGCAGCACCATCACGTCGCTCACTTTGTTTTCGAGGCACAAGTCCACCATCTTGAAGTAATTGTCTGCATCCAGCACGTTGAGGTCTTCCAGCACCTTGTCGTACGTGATGTTACCTTGACAGAAGCTGGCAGCCTGATCGAAGACCGACAAGGCATCGCGCATGCCGCCGTCAGCCTTCTCTGCGATGATGTTCAGGGCAGCGTCTTCGTAGGTGATTCCTTCCTGCTGAGCCACCTTTTTCAGGTGGTTGATGATGTCTGTAGTGGCCATCCGCTCGAAATCATATATCTGACAACGCGAGAGGATGGTGGGCAAAATCTTGTGTTTCTCGGTCGTTGCCAGGATGAAAATGACGTGTGCGGGCGGCTCTTCCAGCGTTTTTAGAAAGGCGTTGAAGGCCGATGTGGAGAGCATGTGCACCTCGTCGATGATGAATACCTTATACTTGCCTACCTGTGGCGGTATGCGTGTTTGGTCCATCAGCGACTTGATGTTCTCCACCGAGTTGTTGCTGGCGGCATCAAGCTCGAAGATGTTGTACGATCTTTGCTCGTTGAAGGCCTCACAGCTCTCGCACTCGTTGCAGGCTTCGCCGTCGGGAGTGGGGTTCAGGCAGTTGATGGCTTTGGCAAAGATGCGCGCGCAGGTGGTCTTACCGACGCCGCGCGGGCCGCAGAACAGATAGGCGTGAGCCAGCTTCCCGCTCTTTACTGCGTTTTTAAGGGTTGTGATAAGCGCGGATTGGCCAACGACTGCGTCAAAGGTCATGGGCCGGTATTTGCGCGCTGAAACAATGTAATCTTTCATTGTGGATGAATTTGTTTTGCAAAGATAGCAAAAAGATTAGACATCGTTGGGCCGCCCTGTTTGATTATTTGTTAATAAGATGAAATTATGACAGGTGCATTTTTCGTTTTCAATTATAATGTTTATTTTTGCAATCACTAAATCCTACCACTCTTGAAACGTGTCAATGTCATACTGAGCTTCGTCAATCACTATAAATACCTTATCGTGTTTGTTGGTGGATTCCTCATTGTTGGAGTCCTTGATGAGAACAGTTTCATGAAACGTGTACAGCTGGAATGGCAAATCAGTGATTTGAAGGACGATATCAATAAGTACAAATCGCTGAATGAAATCAACACGAAGAAGCTGAGAGAACTGAAGCGTGATCCCAGTGCCATCAAGAAGATAGCGCGAGAGAACTATTTCATGAAGGCCGATGATGAAGACATTTTCGTGTTGAGTGATGACCCTAAAACAGAACAACCTCAATCGACAAATGAAACAGCTCAATAAACTGCAGACCCTGATATTCCTCACTGGTGGGGCCATGATGGTGGTTGGTGCCGGATGCTTCGCCCTGATGTGGCAGCAGAAAATCGCGTGTTGGATTTATCTTGCGGGCGCTTTAATGTTTGGTGTCATGCAGATGATGCAGGAATACCAAGGCCATAACTTCATCGTGAAGCGGCTGAAACGCATCATGAGCTTGGCCGACATCTTCTTTGTCCTGTCTGGTTTCCTGATGGTGGACATGGTCTATCGCTTTCTGCAATCGGCCTTTGACAACTACCTGACGTACTATAACACCATTTATAACAAGTGGGTGGTTCTGCTGCTCATTGCGGCTATCTTGGAGATGTACACCATGCACCGCATCGAACATGAGTTGTCAAAAGAGGAATAGATGAGGCTCTGTATTCCAAAAAAATGCTAAAAGGAGCCTGTAAACAAATTAAATAGCATTAAATAATTTTGTTCACAAACAATACATATTATCTTTGCAGAAGATGGGCGGCTGGGATTGTGTGTGAATGAAGTGTCCCAGAGAGTGCTGACAAGGTGCCCTGAAAGAAACAGAACAAGAATACGTATATGAATAAGATATTATACCTG
>CABTXD010000007.1:0-63472 GCA_902488665.1 uncultured Prevotella sp.
CATAGCCATAACCGTTTAAAAATTAAGTCCGCCCTAGCGAGCAGCATCAGCCAGCTCTTTAACACGTCCATGGTAGAGGTGACCATTTCGGTCAAAGACAACAGCTTCTACTCCAGCTGCCTGAGCCTTTTGTGCAATGAGTTCACCAACCTTCTGTGCCTGTTCATCCTTTGGCATTTTTTCTAAGCCTAAAGAGGAAGCAGAAGCGAGAGTTGTACCAGTTATATCATTAATTACCTGAGCGTAAATCTGTTTATTAGAGCGGAAAACACTTAGACGTGGACGCTCAGCTGTTCCGTTTACATTCTTACGAATACGGAACTTTATCTTCATTCGTCTTTTTTCTTTCTTTGTTGTCATAATCGTAAAAAATTAAAATTACTTAGCCGCAGCTGTCTTTCCAGACTTTCTACGAATAACCTCTCCCTTGAAGAGAATACCTTTTCCCTTGTAAGGCTCAGGCATACGGAAAGAACGAATTTTAGCACAAATGAGACCTAACAGTTGCTTATCACACGACTCTAACTTAATGAGCGGATTTTGGTTTCTTTCTGACTTAGTTTCTACTTTCACTTCACTAGGAAGCTGGATAAAGATTGGGTGAGTATATCCAAGAGAGAACTCTACAAGGTTACCTTGATTAGATACACGGAAACCAACACCGATAAGTTCGAGTGTCTTACTATAGCCTTCGCTTACGCCAACGACCATATTGTTGACTAATGAACGATACAAACCATGGTAAGCTTGTTTTTGCTTATAATCTACCGGACTTTTCTCATCTACCTCGAAAGTAATTTGTCCATCGCTAATGGATGGTTTGATAGAAGGATTTATCTCCTGAGACAATTCGCCTTTGGGTCCCTTGACAGTAAAGACATTAGTCTTCTCGTCGAAATTCACTGTTACTCCTGCAGGAATACTAATTGGCAATTTTCCTATTCTAGACATATTCTAACCTCCAATTAATATACGTAGCAAAGAACCTCACCGCCAATTTTTTGTGCGGTAGCTTCCTTGTCAGTCATTACACCCTGAGACGTAGATAATATTGCAATACCTAGTCCGTTAATTACTCTCGGCATGTCTTTGTAACCGGTATACTGGCGCAAACCGGGTGTAGACACTCGCTTCAATTTCTTGATAGCGTTCTGCTTTGTAGTAGGATCATACTTCAAAGCAACTTTAATTGTTCCCTGAGGACCATCTTCAATGAACTTATAGTTCAAGATGTATCCCTTCTCGAAAAGGATCTTAGTAATCTCCTTTTTCAAGTTAGACGCAGGAATCTCAACGACACGGTGATGTGCCATAATCGCATTTCTGAGTCTTGTCAGATAATCTGCTATTGGATCTGTCATTTTATAAAAGTTTAATTAATCGGGACTACCCCGACAATATTAAATTAGCATCTTTTTGATGTATGGTGTCAGTATTGCGTTAACAATTACCAACTAGCCTTCTTAACGCCTGGAATCAATCCCGCCGAAGCCATTTCTCTGAATTGAATACGAGAAAGGCCGAACTGGCGGATATATCCTTTTGGACGTCCCGTTACCTTGCAACGGTTATGAAGGCGGATAGGATTCGCATTCTTAGGAATTGACTGCAATTTACGAGCAGCCTCGTAAGCTTCTGCAGGATCCTCTGTTGTTGCAATAACCTTTTTAAGAGCTGCGCGTTTTTCAGCGTAGCGAGCGACTAGCTTCGCACGCTTAATTTCGCGAGCTTTCATTGATTCTTTTGCCATATTCTTTTAATCGTTTTTTGCGTTCTTAAATGGAAGACCGAAACCTTTGAGCAATGCATATCCCTCTTCATCAGTCTTGGCAGACGTGACAAAAGTGATGTTCATACCCTGTATACGATCAATCGCATCGATATTGATTTCCGGGAAGATGATTTGCTCTTCGATACCCAGCGTATAATTACCGCGTCCATCAAACTTGCTTTCAATACCTTTGAAGTCACGAATACGAGGCAAAGCTACACGTACGAGTTTTTCCAAGAACTCATACATACGCTCGCGACGTAAGGTTACCATCACACCAATCGGCATTTTCTTACGAAGTTTGAAGTTTGCAATATCCTTCTTAGAATACGTCGTAACAGCTTTCTGACCGGAAATAGATGAAATTTCATTCATCGCAACGTCAATAATCTTCTTGTCCTCAGTTGCATTACCAAGTCCTTGATTGATGACGATTTTTTTGAGAACGGGAACCTCCATGGTTGAAGAGTAGTGAAACTGTTCTTTCAATGCTGGAGCGATTTTCTCTTTATAAGTTTTCTTGAATTGCGCTGTATCCATATTATTTGATTTCCTCCCCTGATTTTTTGGCGATTCGTATCACTTTCTTTCCATCTCGTTTGATAGAAATACGAGTAGCCTTGCCACTCTTTGGGTCAATTAAACTCAAATTAGAAATATGTATAGGTGCTTCCTGCCTAACAATGCCTCCTTGAGGAGTCTTCGCAGAAGGCTTAGTACTTCTGGCTACTACATTCACCCCCTCAACGATGGCACGTTCTTCGTCGACCAACACTTTGAGCACCTTTCCAGTCTTGCCTTTATCCGAACCGGATAGTACAATCACTGTATCGTCTTTCTTTATATGTAACTTACTCATTTGCTTGTTATTTTAATAATTAAAGAACCTCTGGTGCCAAAGAAACCACTTTCATATTTATTGCACGCAGCTCACGAGCAACAGGACCGAAGATACGGCTGCCTCTTATCTCCCCAGCATTGTTCAACAAAACACAAGCATTATCATCGAAACGAATGTATGAACCATCCGGACGACGAATCTCTTTCTTTGTACGAACGACTAAAGCCTTAGATACTGCACCTTTTTTCAAATCACTTGATGGAATTACGTTTTTCACTGAAACAACAATAACGTCTCCCACACTTGCATAACGGCGACCGGTACCACCGAGTACACGGATGCAAAGAGCTTCACGTGCGCCGCTGTTATCACATACTGTAAGTTTTGATTCTGCCTGTATCATAATTACTTAGCTTTTTCTACTATTTGAACTAATCTCCATCTCTTTGTTCTTGACAAAGGACGTGTCTCCATAATGAGAACTGTATCACCTACATTAGCCTCATTCTTTTCATCGTGTACATGGTATTTTTTTGTTTTCTGAACAAACTTACCATATATAGGGTGCTTCTCCTTGAACTTTGATGCAATGACGATGGTCTTATCCATGCTGTTGCTAACAACGACACCCTGTCTTACTTTTCTTAAATTTCTTGTTTCCATCTGAACCATTGTTATTTATTAAGTTCTCTCTGCTGCAGTTCAGTTTTCATACGTGCGATGTCACGACGAGCTATCTTAATCTGAGATGGATTCTCCAAAGGAGATACTGCATGATTCAGCTTCATCTGATTGTAAGCTGCCTCTGCATTCTCTAGCTTCTCTCGCAAGTCCTTTTCAGCGAGTCCTTTTAATTCTGTCATCTTCATAGCTTAAGCGTTTTTATCGTAATCACGTCGTACAACAAACTTTGTCTTCACAGGCAACTTCTGAGCTGCTAAGCGCAGTGCCTCTTTAGCTACATCAAAGCTTACACCTTCTACTTCAAAGAGGATACGTCCCGGCGTAACCGGAGCCACCCATCCCATGGGATCACCTTTACCTTTACCCATGCGGACATCGGCAGGCTTACGAGTGATTGGTTTGTCCGGGAAAATTCGAATCCAGACTTGTCCTTCACGCTGCATGTAACGGTTTACTGCTACACGTGCAGCTTCTATCTGTCGGCTATCGATCCATTTGGGCTCAAGCGTCTTGATACCGAACGAACCGAAAACGAGCTGTGTTCCTCTGTAGGCGTTTCCTTTATTTCCACGTCCATCTTGAGGTCTTCTATATTTTACTCTTTTTGGCTGTAACATGATAACTTTTTCTTTTAACGGTTATTGTTTCTTCTACGATTACCACGACCACCGTTACGGCCACCGTTTGGACGACCATTATTCGTCTTATCCTGTGTGAAGTTTGGTGTCAATTCTTGCTTACCATAAACTTCTCCACGACAAATCCAAACTTTGATGCCAAGCAAACCTACTTTCGTAAGCGCTTCTGTCTGGCAGTAATCGATGTCAGCACGGAATGTATGCAAAGGCGTACGACCTTCTTTGTACATTTCCTTACGTGCCATTTCTGCACCATTCAAACGTCCAGATATTTGGACCTTGATACCCTCTGCACCTGCGCGCATGGTATTTTGGATGGCCATCTTGATAGCACGGCGGTAAGCGATTTTACCTTCTACTTGACGAGCGATATTGTTTGCTACAATGTTGGCGTCGAGCTCAGGCTTCTTCACCTCAAAGATATTGATTTGAATTTCTTTATTGAAAAGATTCTTCAATTCTTCCTTAAGTTTATCTACATCTTGACCACCTTTACCAATGACGATACCAGGTCTTGCTGTACAAATAGTAATGGTAACGAGCTTCAAGGTACGTTCAATGATAATGCGTGAAAGGCTAGCTTTAGCCAATCGCTCATTAAGATACTTGCGGATTTTCCTGTCCTCGACAAGGTTGTCTCCGAAGTCATTACCACCGAACCAATTTGAATCCCAACCACGGATAATTCCAAGTCGATTGCTTATTGGATTAACTTTCTGTCCCATTCTATTTATTATTTTTCGTCATTAGTTTTGGCATCAACAAACAAAGTAACATGGTTACTACGCTTACGAATTCTGTACCCACGACCCTGCGGTGCCGGTCTCATACGCTTCATCGTAACACCTTCATCTACGAAGACACGGCTGACGAACAACTCTCCATCTTCAGCCTTACGATCATTCTTAGCTTCCCAGTTAGCAATTGCAGAAAGAAGTAACTTCTCTATATCTTGAGCAGCTTGCTTTTTTGAGAATCTCAATACTCCGAGAGCGCGGTTTACTTCCATTCCTCGGATCATGTCTACTACATAGCGCATTTTCCGGGGTGATGAAGGAACACCTTTGAGCTTTGCGAAGTATAAATTTTTGCGGGCTTCCTTTAATTTTTCAGCCGCTATATGCTTTCTTGCTCCCATTATTAATTTTTACTTTTTAAATGGTTTGTCCCTATTATTTCTTGTTACCGGCGTGGCCACCAAAACGACGAGTTGGAGAGAACTCTCCTAACTTATGTCCAACCATGTTTTCAGTAACGTAAACAGGGATAAATTTATTTCCGTTATGGACTGCAACAGTGTGTCCCACGAAATCAGGGGAAATCATTGAAGCTCTTGCCCATGTTTTAACAACGCTCTTCTTTCCACTCTCATTCATAGCGAGAATTTTCTTTTCCAGAGCTACGTTGATATACGGACCTTTCTTAAGTGAACGACTCATATTTTACTCTTAGTTTACTTGATTATTTGTTAGCTCTTTCAATAATGTACTTGTTAGAATGCTTCTTAGGTGCACGAGTCTTGAGGCCCTTAGCATACAAGCCCTTGCGTGAACGAGGATGTCCACCACTCTGACGGCCTTCACCACCACCCATTGGGTGATCAACAGGGTTCATCACTACACCACGGTTGTGCGGACGACGACCTAACCAACGTGAACGACCAGCCTTACCAGACTGTTCCAATGCATGGTCAGAGTTGCCTACACTACCTACCGTAGCCTTACAAGCACTCAATATCTGGCGAGTTTCGCCAGAAGGGAGCTTAATCACACAATAACTGCCCTCACGAGAAGTCAACTGAGCAAAATTACCAGCCGAACGGACAAGCAACGCACCCTGTCCTGGACGCAATTCAATGTTGTGAATCACTGTACCAACAGGAATGTTTGCTAAAGGAAGTGCATTACCTACCTCAGGTGCAGCATTAGCACCAGACATCAGCGTAGCACCTACCTGTAGTCCATTAGGAGCAATAATGTAACGTTTTTCACCATCTGCATAAAACAACAAAGCGATACGAGCCGAACGGTTTGGATCGTATTCGATTGTCTTTACTACAGCTGGAACACCATCTTTCTCACGCTTAAAATCGATAAAACGAAGTTTTCTTCTATGACCTCCACCCATGTAGCGGACAGTCATTTTTCCGGTGTTGTTTCGACCACCTGAAGAACGTTTACCGTAAACGAGAGACTTCTCTGGCACGGATGCAGTAATCTCCTCGAACGTGCCAATAACCTTGTGTCTTTGTCCCGGAGTTACCGGTTTAAATTTACGTACTGCCATTTTTTATTTTAAATATTGCTGTAAAAATCAATTGTATCGCCCTCTTTCAGAGTGACGATTGCTTTCTTGAACGCAGCTTTCTGTCCCTTCACAAGTCCAGCGCGCGTATAGCGGCTTGAGCGCTTCCCAGCGTAGCGAGCTGTGTTCACATTTATTACTGTAACATTGTACAGACTTTCAATCTCTTTCTTAATTTGGAGCTTATCGGCTTCTGGACGAACGATGAAGCCGTACTTCAGTTCTGCAACTTTCGTGCGGTTCTCACCTTTCAGCTTATAAGTTTTTTCAATAGAAGACTTGTCTGTAATCTTAGTCATCTTCTCAGTGACCAGTGGTTTAATGATATATGCCATGTTCTATTGTCTCCTTTATTTAATTAAGATATTGTCGATCACCTTCAACGAGTTTTCTGTCACAACAAGAACATCTGCATTCAAAACTTTATAAGCATTGAGTGTAGATGCCGTCATCACATCTGCTTGTTGCAGATTACGAGCCGACAAATATACATTTTTATTTGCTTCTGGCAAAACCAGGAGCGACTTCTTGCCCTCAACTTTAAGATTTTTTGCAATATTTACGAAATCTTTAGTCTTTGGGGCATCCAAAGTAAAGTCCTCCACGATAACGATTGCGTTCTCCTGCGCTTTGTATGACAAAGCTGATTTACGAGCAAGATTCTTTACTTTTTTATTCAATTTAAAGCGATAGTCACGTGGTTTTGGACCAAACACACGAGCGCCACCAACAAGTACTGGCGAGTTGATGTCACCACGACGTGCTCCACCACCACCTTTTTGGCGCCCAAGTTTGCGAGTAGAACCACTCATCTCACTTCTCTCTTTCGCCTTGGCTGTTCCTTGACGCTGATTTGCAAGATACTGCTTTACATCAAGATATAGCACATGGTCGTTTGGCTCTATTCCGAAGATAGCTTCGTTCAACGTAACCTTTCTTCCAGTTTCCTGACCATTGATATTTAATACGCTAACTTCCATTATTTCTCAATTAAAACAGTTGAACCATTGCATCCAGCAAACGAGCCCTTGACAATCAAGAGGTTCTTCTCTGGAATCACTTTTAACACTCTCAGATTCTGAGTTGTGACTCTGTCACCACCCATCTGGCCGCCCATGCGCATGCCCTTAAACACTTTAGCTGGATAAGAACATGCACCAATAGCACCCGGCTTACGAGCTCGGTCATCCTGACCGTGTGTACGCTGACCAACGCCGCCGAATCCGTGACGCTTTACTACGCCCTGGAAGCCTTTACCTTTAGAGGTGCCTATTACGTCAACAAATTCTGTATCGTTGAACAACTCAACTGTAATAGTGTCACCCAGGTTATACTCCCCATCAAATTTGAACTCGACCAAGTGCTTTTTAGGTGTTGTGCCGGCTTTCTTGAAGGTTCCCAGCAAAGGTTTGGTTGTTCTCTTTTCCTTTGCTTCTCCGAAACCTAATTGAAGAGCCTTGTAACCATCAGTTTCTTCTGTTTTTACCTGGGTTACAACACAAGGACCAGCTTCGATAACAGTGCACGGTATATTTTTACCGTCGGCACTGAAAACGGATGTCATTCCGATTTTTCTTCCAATTAATCCTGGCATTTCAATAAAATTATTAGTTTATGAGTTTTTTAGTTGACGAGTTTATACTTCTAAAGTATTTATCTCATGCGAACAAGATAATAATGCTAAAGAAGACACGACAAAAATGTATATAAGTTATATTTCATTTCAGTACTTTAATCACTATATAGATAATAGAAGCAAGCAACACTAGAGAAGATTCTATGATACCACTTATATTGCGGTTTTTTGGTTTTTGCAACTCGTTCCATAATCTATAAATAGAAATAGGTGCAAGCACAATCCAAAAAAACATCCAAATAAATGGATTCAAAAAAACCTCTATGTTCATTGCATAACTATATCACCTCTACACTTTGATTTCAACCTCAACACCACTTGGCAAATCCAACTTCATCAGAGCATCAACAGTTTTAGCTGATGAGCTATAGATATCTATCAAACGCTTGAAGTTTGAGAGTTGAAACTGCTCACGTGCTTTCTTGTTCACGAAAGTACTGCGGTTCACGGTGAAAATTCTCTTGTGAGTAGGCAATGGAATAGGACCACTAACGATGGCACCTGTCGCCTTTACTGCCTTCACAATTTTCTCGGCTGATTTGTCAACCAACTGGTGGTCGTAAGACTTCAGCTTAATTCTAATTTTTTGACTCATCTTTGATATTTATTTATTATTTATAGTGAGGAGAGAGATACACGTCTTAAGAGTCATACGCTAAGACGTGATTCTCTTTCCTGATATTCATTTCTTACAGAAGGTCTGCTTTACCATTAACCTCCTCAAGCACCGTCTTCGCAATCGAAGTAGAAACGGGTGCATGATGATCATATTCCATCGAACTGGTTGCACGTCCTGAGGTGATAGTACGCAATGCTGTTACATAACCAAACATCTCGGCCAATGGCACCATCGCCTTAACGATACGTGCACCGCTGCGCGCCTCATCCATACCTTGTACAAGTCCGCGACGCTTATTCAAGTCGCCAATAACATCACCCATGTTCTCTTCTGGTGTCACCACTTCCACTTTCATGATAGGCTCCATCAAAACAGGACCAGCCTTCGGGCAAGCATTCTTAAATGCATTGTGTGCAGCAAGCTCGAAAGACAATTGGTCAGAGTCAACAGGGTGGAAAGATCCATCTGTTAACGTAACCTTTAAGCCTGTAACGGGGAAACCTCCCAAAACACCATTCTTCAGGCAATCTTGGAAACCCTTCTGTACAGAAGGAATGAATTCCTTAGGCACGTTACCACCTTTAACCTCGTTAACGAACTGCAAGTCGCCTTCGGTATAATCCTCATCCTTAGGACCTACAGTAACGATTATGTCGGCAAATTTACCACGACCACCACTCTGCTTCTTATAAACTTCACGCAAGGTTACATCCTTGGTGATAGCCTCCTTATAGTTAACCTGTGGTTTACCCTGGTTACATTCTACCTTGAATTCACGCTTCAAACGGTCAATGATGATATCCAAGTGCAACTCACCCATACCAGAGATAATTGTCTGACCACTCTGCTCGTCGGTACGAACGGTAAACGTTGGATCTTCCTCTGCCAACTTGGCCAAACCGTTATCCAACTTAGCAATATCAGCCTGGCTCTTTGGTTCTACGGCAATCGATATCACGGTATCGGGGAATGTCATAGACTCCAACACGATAGGCTTAGCCTCATCGCACAAGGTGTCACCCGTACGAATATCCTTGAATCCTACACCGGCACCGATATCACCTGCATCGATAGAATCCATCGGAATTTCTTTATGAGAGTCCATCTGGAACAAACGACTGATACGTTCTTTCTTTCCGGTACGAGGATTATAGACATACGATCCTGCGGTGACTTTACCCGAATAAACACGGAAGAATACCAAACGTCCCATGAATGGGTCTGTCGCAATCTTGAATGCCAAAGCAGCTGTCGGCTCTTCTTCAGAAGGCTTACGATCCTCTTCCTCATCTGTATCAGGATTAGCACCTACAACAGCCTCGGTATCCAAAGGTGAAGGCAAGAATGCACAAATATAATCCAATAATGGCTGAACACCCTTGTTCTTATAGGATGATCCCAGTACCATAGGAGTCAGCTCCATAGCACAAGTTCCTTTACGGATTGCCTTGATCAACTGCACCTCATCGATCTCTTGACCCTCGAGGTATTTCTCCATCAAGTCATCGTCAAAACTAGCAGCAGAATCTAATAATTTCTCTCTCCACTCGTTTGCTTCGTCCACCAACTCAGCAGGGATATCAGCTATGTCGTATTCAGCACCCATGGTCTCATCGTGCCAATACATCGCCTTCATTTTAATAAGGTCTACTACCCCTTTGAAGTTTTCTTCAGCACCGATTGGTATCTGAATTGGACAAGGATTCGCACCCAAGATGTCCCTCATCTGCTGAACTGTCTCGAAGAAGTTTGCACCAGAACGGTCCATCTTGTTCACATATCCTATGCGCGGTACATTATATTTATCAGCCTGACGCCACACTGTTTCCGACTGTGGCTGAACACCATCAGCTGCAGAATAGGTTGCTACTGCACCATCCAGCACACGCAAAGAACGTTCTACCTCAGCGGTAAAGTCGACGTGTCCCGGAGTATCAATCAGGTTGATCTTGAAATCTTTGCCCAAATATTTCCAGTTACAGGTTGTCGCAGCAGAAGTAATGGTAATACCACGTTCCTGTTCCTGGGCCATCCAGTCCATGGTAGCTGCTCCATCATGCACCTCACCAATCTTATGAGTTTTTCCTGTATAGAACAAGATACGCTCAGAAGTTGTTGTTTTACCGGCATCGATGTGGGCCATGATACCTATGTTACGTGTTAAATGTAAATCGCGATTTGCCATTGTCTTTTTACCTTATTTTATATAGTTAAAATCTGAAGTGAGCGAATGCGCGGTTAGCCTCAGCCATGCGGTGCATATCTTCTTTACGCTTATAAGCGCCACCTTGGTTGTTAAAGGCATCCATAATCTCTGCTGCGAGCTTATCTGCCATGCTCTTTCCGCCACGCTTCCGTGCGTACTGTATCAAGTTTTTCATTGACACACTCTGCTTACGATCAGGACGGATTTCCGTTGGCACCTGGAATGTGGCACCACCGATACGACGGCTTTTCACCTCCACCTGCGGAGTGATGTTATCCAACGCCTGCTTCCAAATTTCTAATGGAGATTTTTCTTCATTGCCCATCTTAGCCTTTACGGTGTCCAGAGCTTTGTAGAAGATTTCGTACGCTGTATTTTTCTTTCCATCGTACATCAAGTGATTGACAAACTTAGATACATTCTTGTCATTGAAGACTGGATCTGGCAAGATCACACGCTTCTTTGGTTTTGCTTTTCTCATTTTTACTTCATAAAAAAATTGTGTCTGCGGAGGCTGTTATTGTTTTGATCTTCAACACTCACTCTTGAGCATTTACTCAACCTTGATAATAATTCTCCAGCAAAACGATAAATATTATTTTAATGGGATAAAGAAAAGATTCTAAGTCACTGGGCTCTTGAGCTATTTCCAATCTCCGGTTCTGAAGTCATGTATCACCTACATTCTTACCAACCACAGAACCCACTGATTTAGAATCTTTCTTGTATTCAGCTTACTTCTTAGCTGCCTTAGGACGCTTCGCTCCATATTTAGAACGTCGCTGTGTGCGGTTTGCAACGCCGGCGGTATCCAATGTTCCGCGAACGATGTGGTAACGCACACCAGGAAGATCTTTCACACGACCGCCACGAACCAGCACGATGCTGTGCTCTTGCAAGTTGTGTCCTTCTCCTGGGATGTAAGAGTTTACTTCCTTCTGGTTGGTCAAACGAACACGGGCGACCTTACGCATCGCCGAATTAGGCTTTTTAGGAGTGGTTGTATACACGCGCACGCATACGCCACGACGCTGAGGACAGTTGTCCAAAGCTGGCGACTTGCTTGAGCTTTCAATCACCCGTCTGCCTTTTCTTACTAACTGTGAAATAGTAGGCATAATTTTACTTTTTAATTTTATATATTATTTTGTATATTATCGAAGCAATATCGAAAGAAGGCACAATACCCCCTTTGAATAAATAGGACACAATGAACCTTTTCGGGCTGCAAAGGTACAAATAATAATTAAAACTCGTACAAAATAATAAGTTCAATTTTTCATGAGCTTAAAAATTTAACAAAATATAGCATTCGTTTTAATAATTTACGTCGAAAACAAATGTATATCAACATCACTTATCGTTCGTGAAGAGCGCGAAAAGAATCCGTAAAACGTACTCTCGCGTATTATATTTTATACCCCAATTCGGGTTCCTCCCGACCTTATTCTGACAAGTTAAGCGTAATGTTCATTGTTGAGTCAACAAATGTAACACCTGTACATCTTCCAAATGCACGCAGATTAAGAAAGAACATAAGAGGGAAAAACGCCCTACTTTCAAGTTCAACAAAACGGTTGTAAGAGACAGCGTTAGGGAAGTACGACTTAAAAGTCGGCTTGAATAGGAGGTTGTAGGGTTAACGTCTTAGTACGTTCCTCGTATTTACTGCCATTGAATACTCTCAGGTGGATCTTATGCTCACCACCATCCGCAAAGGTTATTGTTCCCAGATGTTGTTGGTTGGATGTAGAGGGAATGCCACCTTCAAAAGTCCACTCATATTGGCTTCCGCCTTTGCTTTTGTTGATGATGGAGACAGTTCCCGGAGCAATATCATTGATTGCCACGGTAAAATCAAAGTCTATCGTCATGGCGGAATCAACTCTGAGGGTCTGTTGACTCATTTTTTCCTCTACAGCATTCCAAACGCGCAAGGTTATCTTGTGCTCACCAGCTTGCGTGAACACAACCTTACCCGGACTTTTGTCCGTAAAACTACCAGGCTGTCCCCCTCAAATGTCCATTCATACTCATCAGCTCCGTAACTTTCATTTTTTAGCTGAATCGTTACAGGAGAAGTTTTATCTTCCGATGCATCAATAGTGAATGCAGATTCGATAGGAACAGCAGTTTCTTTGAGGCAGGAAGAGGCAAAGAAAGCAAACATAAATATTAATACATTCCTATTCTGCATCTTAATTTTCTTCATATTTTCTGTTACCATCATATATCCTCTCGCTCAAAAATATGCAAATTATCTTTGATATCTTTGATATAAAGTTTATTGCCACTCATATACAAAGGTTGCGGAGCCACTAAATAGTTATTTGTTTCATCGAACTCCTCTTCGCTGATAACTTCATACTCCCAAACAAGTTTGCGGACTTTGTAATCGAAAATACCAATCCGACGAATGTATCCAAAGTCCTCCTCTTTAATTCCCAAAAAGGTGAAATAGTCTCCTTGAAGCATCGGACTATATACACTTCGATAAGTTCCTATGCCCGTGGGGTCAGCTTCCCGAAAATCATACTGTTCTGTAACTACTAACTGTTCCGTGTCGATGATTTGAAACTCAAATGCATTAATACTTACAATGTTTCTATCCGATGGTCGGAAAAAACAATCTCCTAATCCCAATGTCATTTCATAAGTAGAATTTTTGTCGGAAGGATTGCCCGATATCTTTTTAACCACATCCCCCGTTCCCAAATCCAAAGCTACCAACCTTCCAAAATCTGTATAAAACCAAATATTGCCATGAGCAATGCCTAAAATTTTATCTATTTTATCGGTTTTGCCGGGTTCATATTCCGTCCCTCCCAATGAAGAAAGAGGAAATTGCCAGAGAATTTCATCTTGAAAATTTGCTTTTGATAAATGTGTTTTAGTATAAGTAATCCCGTAGTTGTCTTCCAATATATTAAAGAAATATTTAGAAGAAAAAACATCTACAAAATTGTTATTCCTGTAGTGGAAGACGTTGTTTGTATCTTCATAAATGAGATATTTATTTATAGATACTATTTGTGCGTTATGTATAATAACCTCAATCTTGCCAGTTTTCAAATCGTAGGAAAAGCTGTCATTTCCATCCCATTTATTAAATAGAATAAAACTTTTATTTATAAAGTAATCGGACACGCCTTCTACACCAATATTCTTATTATTTAAATATAATTCGTGTTTTCTTAATTCTTTCCCAGAATCATGAATCAACCAATTCTCCTTTAACTGATAAGCACTTACACCTTTTACAATATTTCTCTTCCTATATTTCATGCTATTTGGTAATTAAAATCGAGTTAAACATTTCGTAATTACTACTATTGATGTTTTGACTAAAACACGTAGAGTCAACCAGCAAGTGCAAAATTACAGAATGTGTTTGAAGAACTCTCGTTTAGGCGTAGAAAAGTTTAATTATTCTCTCGGCCTTTCGTTCAGTTTCTTTTGTATAGACATTATTCTCTTGTCTGTATAACGTTCAAACGAATCCTTTTTCGGTATATATTGCCTGATTAGCTTATTTGCATTCTCAATCGCTCCCTTTCGCCATGAGCAATATGGATCGGCGAAGTACACGGGTACGCCTAAGTACTTGGTAATGTCCTTATGTGCTGCAAATTCAGGTCCGTTGTCTGTCGTAATGGTCTTCAGACAGTCCTTGTATGGCAGCAGCAGTTTCCTGACCACCTTTACCAGGGGCTTTGACTGTTTGGCAGTTTCTGCATAAGCAGCATATTGGTGGATTTCTCCACCAGCGTGAGTATGGCGTGCTGGTCAGAGTCTACGATCAAGTCCATCTCAAAATCCCCGAATCTCTTCCCGTCAACTTCCTTACTTATTTCATGGATGCTCACCCTGTCCTTGATTGGAAGATGTTTGCTCTTGGGACGATGCCTGTACTTCATCTTATGCCTTGTGTGTTTGGCAAGTTCCCCAGTTGTGTCATTGTGGATGATGTTATAGATGTAGACATCGCTACTTGTATGTGTTAACAAACATTTCGTTTGTTAAATCGATTCGTTTTCTTTGACAAAACAAAATCGTGAAATAGATAAACCGGGAGGATAATTTAGGTTTTCAAAGCCTTGAAATCATCACCTTATACCACATTCACACAGAACAAATCGGCAATATCTATGCTTTTGAACTCCAATATGTATGGTCTTGAGTCTTAAAGCGCATGACTTTACGTCCCTATTTGCATCATAAAGCAGGCCTTTTTGTATTAAAAGAAGGTATCTAACCTTCAAAACACTTTACCTTTTCATGGTGCTTTGGGTTTTAAAATCGTATAACAAGCTAACAATCAACAAAATAACAAAACGCCTCTATTTTTCGCATATTTTCAGTGAATAAGCAAGTTGGTTGAAAAAACGCCCAGCATTTGTGTTAAAAAGTTGTTGCAGCGGAAGCCATTTCATCGAAAAACGTTCCGATTGATAGGCTACAAACGCAAACTAACATGCTTAAACGCAAGAGCCGTGTGGTTCTGGAAAAATTTACCACCCTATCGATACATCATCCAAAAAATATTCACTAAATTTGCAAATGGCGGAGTCTAATACCGCACAACATCAAATTTTAAATATCATATCACACACAACAACCTATGAAAAAAAAGAAAAACCAAGTAAGTAAATTACCATCAGAATGTACTACCATCATAGTAGGTAAAGAGATGACAGCAGACGGTTCCATGATTGTAGCCCGTTCGGAAGACTGGGATGCCATGGAAGCCAAAAACTACGAACTGTACGAAGACACGAAAGAGGGACCGAAGGAATTTATCGCTCTGGACAGTCCGTTCCGCTGTGAACTGCCCAAAGAAGCATTGGGTTACAGCGCATTGGCACCCTTCAACCTACCACGCCACTGGGGAAGTGCAGGATTCAACACCGCCGGCGTGGGCATGAGTGCTACTGAAAGCATATTCAGCAGCGACGAGGTGTTAAAACATGACCCCTTGGTAGAAACGGGTTTGGCAGAGAATGCCGTGTTCAATGTCGTACTACCTTACGTTCACACCGCACGCGAAGGCGTAGAGCGGTTGGGTATGCTCATTGAGAAACATGGTATTGCCGAAGGTTTCGGCATCGGATTCGTAGACGCACAAGAGATATGGTACTTGGAAACAGCCTGCGGACATCGGTGGTTGGCTTGCAGAATGCCGAAAGGACAATACTTCGTCACCGGCAACCAAAGCCGTTTCCGTCAGTACGACCCGAACGACAAAGAGAACTATTTGGCATCTGCCGACTTGATTGAATTTGCCGAGAAACATGGATTACACGACCCGAAGAAGGGCGAATTTGATTTCCATGTGTCGTATGCGCGCGATGTCAAACTCGACACTACCTATAATTATCCGCGCGTATGGGGTCTGCAACAGATGTTTTCACCTGCGATAAAGAATGACGTAACCAAAAATACATTCCCCGTTTACGCCAAAGCAGAGAAGCCTATTAGCATCACAGATTTGCGTACGGCATTCCGCTTCCACTACGACAATACCGAACACGACCCTTATCTTCATAGCAATCCAAAAGAGCCTTATCGCCCGGTATCTATCTTCAGAACCACACAGACACACATCCTACAGGTGCGTCCCGAACTACCTCAGGCCATTGGCTGTGTTGCTTACGTTGCCATGGGCATGGCCGACTTAGGTTTGTTCTTGCCGCTGTATCAGGGCATCAGCTCATATCCAGTTGAATATACGCAGGGAACCGACCAGTCGAGTGCCGACTCTGCTTATTGGAAATTCCGTAAGGTGATGGCGCTGGGCATGGTGAACTATAACAAATATGCGCCCATGATTAAAGAAACGTATCGCAAATTTGAGGAGGAAACCGACCAACGACAACGTGAAATGGAAGAAGAGTATTTGCGTATATACAAAACACAGCCGTTACGCGCGAAAGACATGCTGCAAGAATTTTCTGACAAGGTGTTGACTCGTGCGCTATGTGTAGCTGACAAACTGCAAGAGCAGTTGTTCACAGAGCTCACCAAAGACATTCAAGCCGAATATCTGTTCCACGGCGCTTAATTGAACCGCAGGGCTTATTTGAGGGCGGTTCTATAAATTACCACCGTAAAGTTTTTTTATGTCAGTCTTTTTTACGTTTTGTCATCTTGTGGACTCTTTTTTATATAAAACAGGCTGCGCCTCAACAATTCAAACAAGTTTGATTGTATTCGGCTTGCTCCGTTTTTGGTTCAATTTGCCTGTTCGTTCAGTCGTATAGCTCGCTATACTCCTTCACTCACAAACAAATTGACCTCAAAAAAAGTCTCATAAGCTGTCAAAGCTAATTGATAGAACTGCCCTTGAACCATAACTAAAGCCTGATGAAACCAATTCTCCTATCTTATGTTAAGACAGAGCTTTTGGTTTCATCGGTTTTTTCTTGGCGTCATCACCATACCCACGGCCTTATCATCTAAAAGGAATGTTGTTGAACAACTAATGTTGTAGATATACTATCGAATCTAAAATTCGGAAAAAACGCGAATGAAAAATCCTAACCGCTCATGTTCAAGCAGTTAGGATTATATTGAGTGCGCCCGATAGGACTCGAACCTACACGTCGCAAAACACTAGATCCTAAGTCTAGCGCGTCTACCAATTTCGCCACGGGCGCTCAGGCGGTTGCAAAGGTAATGAATAATATTCTATTTTAGTTTGTTTTGAGCTGTTTTTTTGCTTTCCAACGAAATATCCTTCATGTGCAGGTCTTATTCTTGTGGCGTTCGTAGCTTTTTGTTCTCATTGTGATGACCGAATTTGTTCTTCAGTCGTTTGTAGCCATCCACTCCAAGAATCGTGAGGCCACCATATTGGAAGGTTTTGGCCAATCCAAAGAATACCACCCACAACGCACCTTTGGAGGCTTGGCTGATGGGAAGCAGCATCTGGGCGAAAGAGAGAATGTAACAGGGGATGCAGATACACAGCACTATCACGCCAGTGCGGAAAGATAGTCCTTGCAGCCATTGTTTCATGCGACTAACTGTTTGTTTCATTGTCAATGTCCGGTTGTAAGATTGTTGCGACCCATTTGCTCTTTGCAGGCTTTGACAAGGTTCATTGCTGTTGTCTGCTTGTCGTGCGTGCTGAGAATGCGGCGTGCGAACTCGATGATGGTGTCTTTTCCTCGCAGAAAATCTTCATGGGAGATGTCCACGCGATAATCTGGGTCGATGCCAAACTCCGTGCTTTGTTTTTTCACGTCGTACATGGGACAAGCGGAAAAACGAACGCCCCAGCCGTTAGGCAACTCGCTGGAGAAAGGAAGTCCGGCTCCTCCGCCCGTACGGTCGCCCACAATCGTGACGTTTGGACACACCTTCATGTATTTTACAAACTCGTTGGCCGCGCTGAACACCTGTCGGTTGGTCAGCACCACCACGTTTTTCTGCCATCTCAAGCCTTTGCTCGGCTTGAGTCGTTGTTCTCGCAATTCGGAGAAATCCCGATGGCCTTTGCCTGTTTTGTGTTGCATGTAGCCCACCAACAGTTCTTTGTTGGTAAATCGTGCGGCCAGCTGTTCGGCCGATGTCAGCATGCCCCCACCATTGTTGCGGATGTCAATGATGAGACCATTGCACGGTGCCAGGTGGTACAACACGTTGTCAAGGTTGCCCGCACCCATGCCATTGCCGAATGATGCCAGGTAAATATAGCCAATATTGTCGTCCAATATTCGGTATCGCATGCCCGTGGCGATACGGTAATCGGTGCCGAGATATTTGTTCAGCAAGGTGTCACTGAAGTTGGATGGGTAGTTTTCGTGCCACTTCCAATAGCGTCCGTGGTCAAAACTGGTGTAAAGGTTGACGTGTCCATCCTTCAGTTCGGCCAGCATGTTCGACAGCACCTCAAACTGTTGCTCTGGCCCCATGCGATCTTCCATCTGCTTGGAATATCGCTGATACACCTCTTGCCAATCAATGTTCTTGTATTCAAAGAAGCAGTAATGCTCGTCGATGATGCGCCACAAGGCTTCCATGTTGCCCCGAGGAGTGTCTGGCAACGGCTCTTCGTGGACGCAGCCAATCAAACAAAAGCAGGCCATCAATAGGTAGAACAACTGTTTCATGGACGGAGATGATTTATGGTGAACTTCTTCACAATGCCCAATACGAGCACATGCGAATAGGTGTGGTATCTCAAATGGTTCACATGGGCTTGCTGATAGTCACCCAGATAACCTATCCTAAACGTGGTTTTGTATAATGAGAAGTCGAGTGTGAGCATCTGTCGTAGTGAGAGAGCGTTGATTGGATGGGTGACGACGACGCTATGATCGTAATTTCCTTCTGAGAAAATCTCGTAATATGACTGACCGTAGTTTGGCGAAAACATCATGCCTAACAGTGGTGCATCAGCCTCATAGCGCACCGTCAACGGCCTATTCTTGATGCTGAAACGATAGCTTGCCATGACTGATGGAGCCACGTTCAGCCCCACTTGCGCTTGCATGGGATTGTTTGAGTTGCGGGTATTGTACAACATGCCGAGGTGTGTGTTGAGCATGCCGCCGGCCTTGACGTTCAAACGTCGGTTCAAAAAGTGCCAATTGTAATGCCAGGCGTATACAAAATGGTACATCGCCTGCATTTCGTTTGCGTTGCCTGCCCTGTTGTCTGCGTGTGCAAAACTACCTTGATGCACGCTCAAAGTGCTGATGCGACGGTCTTCGCGCTCGTGCATGGTATGCGATAGATAGTTGACTTGCCAACCCTTATAGCGTTCAGGAGATAGATAAGTGTCGAGCATGTCCACATAGCCCCAGCCAATCATCTTGACGTTGGTGGTTGTTTTGTCCAACGGTGTGGCGTCTGTTTGTGCCGCCATGCCCATTGACCAATATAGCATTAGTGCGATACACGCCCATTGCCATGCTGGCTTCCTGTGATTATCCCAAGTCTTCATCGCTGAACAGGTTGAGTTGTCCCGATATTTCGTCAATCACCTGCTGTTGACTTTTTCCTGCATCCGGGTCGAGATTTTCTTCGTTTGCATCAGCATCCTCTTGACCTTCGCCCTCTTCCTCCGGGTCGTTGTCGCGTTCTTCAGCCGGTGGTTCGGGGAAACGTGTGGGTTCAAGTTCTTCAATCTTGTCCACTTCCCATGTGGTGATGCGCTTGCCTTTGGCCTTGAATCCCTTGACGGCAATAAACTCTTCCACGTCAATTTCCTGTGCAGGGCGCGTGGCATCGTTTCCTCCGAAGGTCACCAACAATCTTGGATAGACCACGTCGGTGAGAAAGACCAGCTTACTGTCTGGATTTTCTCCGATGTAGTTCTGCTTTTTCTTGGTCGCTTCCATCGTGAATCGCTTCACGTATGGATAGTTTTGGTTGTCGGCATCGAACAACACGGCACTCCATACCTTGCGCTCATCCCATTTCTCCAGCACTTGGATGTTGTCCTCGTAGTGGTTGTTGGGGTCAAAGTCGGTGATGTAGAAGTCACCATTGGTCAGCACAACCAATATCGATTCGTCATCGTTGAACTCGCCCAAGAACCGTCCATGCTCTTCGTAATTGATGCGGTTGACATCGGGATCGAACCAAACCTTTCGGCCACCAAGCGTACTGTGTCCATGACTCTTCAGGCCAATGCGGTGAACAGCCTTCTTAGTCAGGATGTTGCCTTTGGCTCCTCTGCCCTTGATGAGAACTTCAGAGAAGTCTTTTTCCAGGAAGATGTTCTGTTTCTTCTTATTCGGATCGGGGTCCAGCGTCACCTTGATGGTTTCGGCCTCACCGTTCGGATTGGCCGTGAAATACATCACTCTCGACCCAGGCTTTCCTTGTGTCAGGTCGTAGTCCCTGTCTCGCGTGATGCTGGTCACGTTGAAACGCTTGATGAAGTAAGTGCCTTTCTTGCCATCTTGGTATACTACATTATAAATAGTGCGCTTGTCATTCTTCTTGAACACCTGCACATGAATCACATTCTTGCCCACGAATATCTTGTCGGCCACCCTGATAATCTTGAACTTTCCGTCCTTGTAGAAGATGATGATGTCGTCGATGTCGGAGCAGTTGCACACAAACTCGTTCTTTTTCAGTCCGGTTCCCACAAACCCTTCCTGCCGGTCGATGTACAGCTTCTCGTTAGCTTCCACTACCTTGGTGGCCTCGATGGTTTCAAAACTCCTGATTTCAGTCCGTCGGGGATGGTCTTTTCCGTACTTGTCACGAATGAATTCGAACCAATGGATGGTCACGTCAGTCATGTGAGCCAGGTCGTGGTCAATGCTCTTGATGTCGGCTTTTGTGCGTGCGATGAAGTCGTTGGCCTTGTCTTTGTTGAACTTCAAGATGCGGTTCATCTTGATTTCCAGCAGTCGCAGGATGTCATCGCGGGTCACTTCACGGATAAAGTTGGGCTTGAATGGCTCCAATCTGTTGTCTACATGAGCCACCACGGAGTCTAAATCCTTGGCCTCTTCAAATTTCTTGTCTTTGTAAATACGTTCTTCGATGAATATTTTCTCCAACGAGGCGAAGAACAATTGTTCCAGTAATTCATTCTTGCGTATTTCCAATTCCTTGCGAAGCAGTCCCATGGTGCTGTCCACATTGTGCCGCAGCACGTCACTGATGGTCAGAAAACCGGGCTTGTCGTCCTCGATAACGCAACAGTTGGGTGACACGTTGATTTCGCAATCGGAGAAAGCATACAGCGCATCGATGGTCTTGTCGCTGCTCACTCCCGGTGCCAGATGCACCTGAATTTCCACCTCCGCAGCCGTGTTGTCGTCCACTTTCTTGGCCTTAATCTTGCCTTTGTCTATCGCTCTCAGTATCGAGTCGATGAGGGTGGTGGTGGTTTTGCTGAACGGAATCTCCTTGATGACCAGCGTCTTGTTGTCCAGTTTCTCAATCTTGGCCCTCACTTTCAGCGTTCCGCCCCGCTGTCCGTCGTTGTATTTCTCCACGTCAATGCTGCCACCCGTGGGGAAGTCGGGATACAGTTGGAACTTTTCGCCTCGGAGATAATGTATCGCCGCCTCGCAAATTTCATTCAGGTTGTGTGGCAGAATCTTCGAACTCAGTCCTACGGCGATACCTTCCGCACCCTGTGCCAACAGCAAAGGAAACTTTGCCGGCAGTGTGATGGGCTCTTTGTTGCGCCCGTCATAGCTTAGTTGCCAGTGGGTAGTTTTGGGATTGAACACCACGTCGAGTGCGAATTTCGACAATCGTGCTTCGATGTATCGGGGTGCGGCGGCGCGGTCGCCCGTGAGAATGTTTCCCCAGTTACCTTGCGTGTCTACCAAGAGGTCTTTCTGTCCCATCTGTACCAAGGCGTCGCCGATGGACGCATCGCCGTGGGGATGAAACTGCATGGTGTGTCCAACGATGTTGGCCACCTTGTTATATCGCCCATCGTCCATGCGCTTCATCGAGTGCAGAATGCGCCGCTGCACAGGTTTTAACCCGTCCTCTATGTGTGGAACGGCACGCTCTAAGATGACATACGAGGCATAATCCAAGAACCAATTCTTGTACATCCCACTCAAATGATGTACTGCCGAAGCGTCAAATCGGTCGGCTGGTTGGTAATCAGAATGCTGGTCGGTCTGCAACTCGTCGTCTTCAGTTTCCAGGTTGTCTATATCTGTTGTTTTATCGCTCATTATCGTGAATTAAAAAGAGGATGAAAAGTCAATATGCAAAAGTAAGAAAAATAAGCCAAATGTGCAAAAGTCAGTTCGCTTTGCTGCCGAAATGTCAGCACAATCCGCAAGTGTTAAACACGCATAGTTGGCCTTAAAGCATGGTGAACACCCAATGATCGCCTTTACTCTCTTGCTCATCGTATGCAAATCCTTCATATTCAAACGCTTTGAGTGCGTCAAGGTTGTGCGCTTGTTGCACGATGACATGGCGCGCCATGGCTCCCCGACACATTTTAGTGTATACCACGATGGTGCGCAGTTTGTCGCCTTTGCGAACCTTGAAGGCCGGCTCAATGATGCGCACGGCCTTTCGGACGCGTTTCCAATCGAACAGATTCTTCATTTCCCCGCTCGCCAAGTTCAGCAAGATGCCGTCATCATCGAGAACCGATTGGATGAGAACATCGGTCAGACGCGGTTTCCAAAAGTCAAACATCGTTTGGTCGTCGTATTCGGGTAGCCGCACATTGCCTTCCAGTCGGTAGTTTTTGATACCATTGAGCGGACGAAGTAGCCCGTACAAAAACGAGGTAATCCACAGGTGACGTTCGGCATAAAGCAGTTGCTGGGCTGTCATGGTGGCGGCATCCAACTTCTTAAAGGCGATGCCGTGATAGGCCCATGCGGCTTGAAGAGTAGGGTTAGGATCTAAGAAATGAGCATAGCGCAGTTTGTTAAGCGCCGCCAATTGTGGGTTAACGTGCAACATTTCAGCCAGCTCGTCAGCGCTGTATCTCGTGAGTTGCACGGCCGTTTGCTCGGCTTCTCGCTGAAAGATGGGCTGTGTGGTGCCCAAGTCTGTGGCGGCAGCGGTGTCCGTCATGTCCTTGGCGCACGAAAGAAGTATTTGCATGTGACGATTCTTTTTGCTTACAAAAATACAAAATGATTGGTAGAAACATGCTTAAAATGACACGAAACACAAAGAATTACAGGCGAGATGTCCGCTTACTCGAAAATAATCAGTACCTTTGCCAGACATTATAGAATCATAAATAGAAATAGATATGGCACAAGAAGATGTTTTCAAAAAGATTGTGAGCCACTGCAAGGAATACGGTTTTGTGTTCCCCAGCAGTGATATATACGATGGTTTGGCTGCCGTTTACGACTATGGACAGAATGGTGTAGAGCTGAAAAAGAACATCAAAGAATATTGGTGGAAGAGCATGGTGCTGCTGCACGACAACATCGTGGGCATCGATTCGGCCATCTTCATGCACCCCACCATCTGGAAAGCCAGCGGACACGTGGACGCTTTCAACGACCCTTTGATAGACAACCGCGACTCGAAGAAGCGCTATCGGGCCGATGTGCTGATAGAGGATCAGATTGCTAAGTACGAAGAAAAAATCGATAAGGAGGTGGCCAAGGCTGCCAAGCGGTTTGGTGATGCTTTCGATGAGGCACAATTTAAGGCCACCAACAAACGTGTTTTGGACTATCAGGCCAAGCGTGATGCCCTGCACGAGCGTTACACGCAGGCCATGCAAGGTCCCGATTTGGCAGAACTGAAACAGATTATCGTGGATGAAGGCATCGTAGACCCCATCAGTGGCACCAAGAACTGGACCGACGTTCGCCAGTTTAACCTGATGTTCTCCACCGAAATGGGTTCGCTCTCGGACGCTACCAATAAGATATATCTGCGACCAGAAACGGCGCAAGGCATCTTTGTGAACTATCTCAACGTGCAGAAAACGGGGCGCATGAAGCTGCCTTTTGGTATCGCACAGATCGGCAAAGCTTTCCGCAACGAGATTGTGGCGCGCCAGTTTATCTTCCGTATGCGTGAGTTCGAGCAGATGGAGATGCAGTTCTTCGTGAAGCCCGGCACCGAGTTGGAGTGGTTCAAGCAATGGAAGCAGACACGCATGGCGTGGCATCAGGCACTGGGCTTCGGTGCGGAAAACTATCGTTTCCACGACCATGAGAAGTTAGCTCACTATGCCAATGCAGCCACCGACATCGAGTTCAAGATGCCATTTGGATTCAAAGAGGTGGAAGGCATACACTCGCGTACCAACTTCGACTTGTCACAACACGAGAAGTTCAGTGGCAAGAACCTGAAATATTTCGACCCAGAGACCAGCGAAAGCTATGTGCCATACGTCATCGAGACATCCATTGGCGTAGACCGCATGTTCCTCTCCGTGATGTGCCACAGCTATCAGGAAGAAGAATTAGAGAATGGTGAGAAGCGTGTTGTGCTTCGTCTGCCGGCGGCTTTGGCACCTGTAAAATGTGCGGTGATGCCTTTGGTGCGTAAGGAGGGCTTGCCCGAGAAGGCGCGCGAGATAGTAGACTTGCTCAAGTTCCACTTCAATACGAGCTACGATGAGAAAGATTCTATCGGTAAGCGTTATCGCCGTCAGGATGCGGTTGGCACACCTTATTGCGTGACGGTTGACTTTGACACGCTGAAAGACAACAAGGTGACGCTGCGCCATCGTGACACCATGGAACAGCAGCGCGTGGATATCAGCGAGTTGTGCTCGGTGATAGAAGAAAAGGTAAGTATTACCAGCTTGTTAAAGAAAATGCAATAAATCCCACTGCCCGCAAGCCATTCCAAGCTTATGCAGGCAGATTAGAACGAAACGACAATGAAGAAAAATTCAATATGCTACCTTCTCCTGCTCATGATGGCTGTCTTCACGATGGCATCGTGTAGCGAAGACAGCGGCGAGGTGGAAGAGTTTGCCGATTGGCAACATAAGAACGAAACCTATTTCGCACAGCTTCATGCTGCCACGCAAGAGCGAATTGCGAAGGGCGACCAGAACTGGAAGATCATTCGCAACTGGTCATTGCCAGCCGATGGACAGAATTTTCATGCCGATTTGAACAATTATATCATCGTGCATGTGTTGGAACGTGGCAACAGTACCTCTGGCAGTCCGCTGTACACCGATTCGGTGATGGTGAACTATCGTGGCCGCCTCATCCCCTCAGCCACCTATACGGCAGGTTATTTGTTCGACCGCAGCTATTCGGGTGCGTACAATCCGCAGACCATGAATCCTGCCAAATTTGTAGTGAGTGGACTTGTCGACGGCTTTACCACGGCTCTGTTGCACATGTCAGTGGGTGACCGTTGGGAGGTTTACATACCTTATAAATTGGGCTATGGTACGGAGAAAGCTCCCAAAAGCGAAATCCCTGGCTATTCAACGCTAATCTTCGACATCGGTTTGGCGGGCTATTATCGCCCCCAAGCGCCTACCCGAGCAGGTGCGGCATCAGGTTCTTGGATCAAGAAATAGACTGAATGCCAACTAAAAAGGCCAAGCAAGTACTTCGAATTCAGATGACTTGCTTGGCCTTTTGTCGTTATATGGATATATCAATTTCATTTTGACTTACATCAAGAAACAATGTTTTTGTGTAAAAACTACCTGTTGTTTCTTGGTTGTGTGCGGGAACAGCCGTATCTTTGCAACGTCAATGAGACAAAAAGGATGTCGGGAGACGTTCGAAAACAAATCGATTCAATTGAAAATTTGAGAGATATCATAGGTATTAGAACCAAAGGTAAAAGATGAAGATATCAGGTATTAGTTGGTAAAGAGAAGGTTTGACAGAGGATAACACAGAAGAGGTATTAGTTAAGGTAAAAGATTTTAGGATAGACACAGAAGAGGTATTAGTTAAGGTAAATAAGATTTAGGATAGACAGAAGATAGGTTTAGTTAAGGTAAAAGTGTTTTAGGATAGACGAAAATAGGTTTAGTTAAGGTAAAAATTAAGGTTGTTAGTAAGGAGAAATCTTCAATAGTAAAGGGCTCCAACCACACGATAAGCGTTGGAGAAGGTTAGGTAAAAGATTGTTTAGGATTGGATGAAAAGCCTAGTCGCAGCAATATGCTGCACTGGCTACGCCGCGGGAGGGGCGTGAGAGAAACAAAAAATACTTCCCTTTTTGAGAGATTATAGAAAGAAATCAATATGACAAGGAGCGATTACACTGAAGAGGTGAGTCGCTTTTTTTATGTCTTGTTTTCTCCATCTGCTTGTTTGATGATGGACCCTGCGCCGTTGTAGTTGAGCAGGCAATGGCGCCTGAAAAGGATGATGAACTGTGGAAATATTCTTGACAACAGGCCCTCTATAATTTGCTTCTAAGTCATCAACCTCTGGCCTGGTCGAAAATACGCCAAAAATAAGATAGTTTTGTAAATCATTGAATGTCAGTAGATTGAGAATTAATAATCGCCTATTCACTCTATTTTTCATGTATTTACCTGCAAAAGCATTGCTCTTGAGGCTCAATAAGCATGCTTTTACACCGCAATCTGGTGTCTATTGCGCAGCAAAGTGACCCTGATAGTTGGGTAAAACTAATGATTTTGCCCTAAAAATGAAGTTTTCTTACTGAAAATGGTGACCGCTTGCCTACCATAAGCCTATTGATTTTTTCTAGATTTCACATTCTTACGTTCCATTTTATTGTCATTTTTTCGAACAATGTCGATGCGTGATTTATCATGTTCCGCCTCGCTAGACAATGTGTTGATATATGGAGCGTAATCGTAAAGGATTTTCTGGAAAATCTCACCCAAAACAAATTATAATCCGTACCTTTGCACAAGATAGGCTGCGCCTCAACAAAGCAAGTAAACTTCCTTTGGCTTCGGCTTGCGCTATCTTTGCATAAGATAAGCTTCGCCTCAACAAAGTAAGTAAACTTACTTTGTCTTCGGCTTGCACTATCTGAATCACAGAATTAAACGAGATGTTTTCAACGACCAAAACAGATGCACTGCTGGCCAGCATTCGTGAGGGCAGAGTCATGACGAATGGTGAGAAACTCAACTTGATTGTACAGTTGAGTATTCCTTCTATTCTTGCCCAAATCACCACCGTACTGATGTTCTTCATCGACGCATCGATGGTGGGACATTTAGGAACCAATCCGTCAGCATCTATTGGTTTGGTCGAAAGTACTACCTGGTTGTTGGGCAGCGTCACTGCCTCGGCATCCATGGGCTTCTCCGTGCAGGTAGCCCATTTTATCGGAGCCAACGACTTTGTGAAAGCACGACAAGTGTTTAGGCATGGACTTATCTGTTGTCTTCTGTTAAGTGTGGTTATTGCGGTCATTGCACTGTTTATTTATCAACCACTACCCTACTGGCTGGGCGGAACGGAAGACATCGCACATGATGCCTCGCTTTATTTCTTGGTGTTTGCCTTAGCCATGCCTTTCATCCAACTGGCCAACCTCACTGGGGCCATGCTCAAATGCTCGGGCAACATGCAAATACCCAGTATGATGAGTGTAGGCATGTGCATCATGGACGTGTGTTTTAATTATTTTTTCATCTACATCTTGCATTTAGGGGTGTTGGGAGCGGCTTTTGGAACCGCAACTGCCTACCTCATTGGTTCGGTGATGCAGGCTTACTTTGCCATCTTCCGCAACAAGATATTGGCTTTGAAGCAAGACGAGGGTCCTTTCAGATGGATGTCAAACTACGTCACGAACGCCTTGAAGATAGGTGCGCCTATGGCTGCGCAATCCATTCTGATGAGTGGGGCGCAGATTGTCAGCACCATCATCGTGGCACCTTTGGGTAAGGTGTCCATCGCAGCCAATACTTTCGCCATCACTGCCGAGAGCCTTTGTTACATGCCGGGTTATGGTATCGGGGAGGCAGCAACCACGTTGGTGGGACAGAGTGCGGGTGCCAGACGATATGACATCTGCAAGAGCTTTGCCCACATGACGGTGTGGCTGGGCATGGGCGTCATGGCTTTCATGGGCATACTGATGTACATCTTCGCTCCAGAGATGATTGGCGTGCTCACACCTGTGGAGGAAATCCGTGTGTTGGGCATCCAGAGCCTGCGCATCGAGGCCTTCGCCGAACCCTTCTTCGCTGCTGCCATCGTTGTTTACAGTGTTTGCGTTGGGGCTGGTGATACCCTGAAACCTGCCATGATGAACCTGCTGTCCATGTGGTGCGTGCGCCTTACCTTGGCCGCTATGCTGGCTCCTCAGTATGGACTGGCGGGCGTTTGGACAGCCATGGCCATCGAATTGGCCTTCCGGGGTTGCATTTTCTTGTACCGATTGTTCAGCGGCAAGTGGCTCTATAAGATGCAACAGGCATCTTCCTAACCTTCGCATTTTGTCGTTTGGGAATAATTCTTTATTTTTGCGGTATCTATTACGATCATGAACAGGAGGCAATGGAACGGTCTTGGAATGTGCCGTATCTATTGAAAAAATCAACCCTCAAACAACAAGATACATGGAAAATGAACAACTTAAACAGATAGTTTCTCACTTTGAAATCGTGGGAACGGTAGACCGCATATTGCCTTTGGGCAATGGTTTGATTAACGATACCTATCGAGTGGTGACACAAGGTCAGGACACTCCTGATTATGTGTTGCAGCGCATCAACGATGCCATCTTTACGGATGTAGACCTGTTGCAGCGCAACATAGAGGTGGTGACGGCGCACATCCGCCAAAAACTGGAAGAAAAGGGTGAGGATGACTTGGACAGAAAGGTACTGCGATTTGTCCAAACGGCTGAGGGAAAGACTTATTACAAGGATGATGAAGGCCAGTATTGGCGGCTCTCTTTGTATATTCCTGATGCCAAAACCTATGAAACCGTCAATCCTGAATACTCATATCATGCTGGAAAAGCCTTTGGAAACTTCGAGTCGATGCTGGTGGACGTGCCTGAACAGCTGGGCGAAACCATTCCCGATTTCCACAATATGGAGCTGCGCATGCGCCAATTGCGTGAGGCCGTAGCCGAAGATAAGGTGGGGAGAGTGGCTGAGGTGCAGCCCATCTTGGACGAACTGGAGCAGTATGCCGAGGAGATGTGCAAGGCCGAACGCTTGTATCGCGAGGGAAAATTGAAGAAACGCATCTGTCATTGTGACACCAAGGTGAACAACATGATGTTCGACCAAGATGGAAAGGTGCTGTGTGTCATCGATTTGGACACGGTAATGCCCAGCTTCGTGTTCTCCGATTACGGCGATTTCCTGCGTACAGGCGCCAATACCGTTGCCGAAGATTCAAAAGAATTTGACCAAATAGACTTCCGGATGGATATCTTTGAGGCGTTCACGAGGGGCTATCTTGAGTCGGCTCAAGGCTTCTTGGAACCCATCGAAATAGAGAATCTGCCGTATGCCGCCAAGCTCTTTCCGTACATGCAGTGCGTGAGATTCCTGGCCGATTACATCAATGGCGATACCTATTATAAGATTAACTACGACAAACATAATTTGGTGCGCACGCAGAATCAGTTGTGTTTGTTCCGCCGTGTTTGCGCTCATGAACCCGAAATGGTGTCCTTCATTCATACTTGTCTGAATCAATAAATCTGTCATGGAAAAACTAACAGTTAAAAAACTCACGCAGCATCCTTATGCTGCAGCCATCCTCCCTTCTATGATGGATGAGGAGGGGGTGGAATATCATGTTATTAATCATGCCAACTGGGCCGAGAAATACCCCTATACGCCACAGGTAGTCTTTCGAATTGCTTACAGTGACCGCGCTATCTTCTTGCACTTTCGTGTAAAAGAGGATTCCATCCGTGCGGCGGCTTCTCATGATAATGGGCGCGTGTGGGAAGACTCTTGTTGCGAATTTTTCTCACAACCTGCCGATGATGGCACCTATTATAATATAGAATGCAATTGTGGAGGAACCATCTTGGTGGGATGTGGCAAGGGAAGAGAAGGCAGAACGTTAGCCCCTCAGACGGTATTGGATCAGGTTGACCGCTGGTCATCGCTTGGTCGTCGACCTTTTGAAGAACTCAAAGGGCCTTATGATTGGCAGATGGCCTTCATCATTCCGCTCAAGACTTTCTTCATGCATGACATCAAATCCCTGAGTGGGAAGACCATCCGCGCCAACTTTTACAAATGTGGCGACGCCTTGAAGAAGCCACATTTCCTGTCGTGGAACCCAATCAACATCGAGAAACCCGATTTCCATCGTCCCGATTTCTTTGGTGAAATCACGTTTGAGTAGATGAGTACCTGGGCTGTTTTCATTCTTTCCTTTGTGATAAGTTGTTTAGGAAAGAAATGATTAACTTTGCAGTCTATGAGGAAAATCTTAAGAAAGGTGGCGGTTGCGCCAACTCCGTTAATGATTTTGATGAGTGTTGCGCTGCTGTTCGCGGCTTGTAGCGATACCCATCAGAAAGAACCGAAAGAAAAGAAACTTGATATAGCGATTGACGATAGCTTGCGTTCTCGCTTGGCAACGTTCGCACAAGGCCCCAGAGTGCAGGGAAAATTCGCCTTTCATGTGTACGATCTTACTGCGGACAAGCCCGTATATGGCTACCAAGAAACCTTGTCACAGCCTTCAGCCTCGTGCCTGAAGTTGCTTTCTGGCGTGGCAGGTCTTCATCTTTTGGGCAGCGATTATCGTTATATTACAGGCTTGTATCAGCGGGGAAAGGTGTCTAATGGTGTCCTTCAGGGCGACCTGACTTTCAAAGGAAGCCTTGATCCTCAGCTCAACGAACAGGAGCTTATGCGATTTGGACAGGCTGCAAAGAAGAGAGGAATCAATAAGGTGAATGGCAAGATTTATGTTGATCTCGTGATACAGGAACCTGTGAAAAGCGAAGAGCATTGGTATCCTTGGGATTTATCTTTCAGTCGATACGGATTGTTTTATAAAGGTGCGCCTCGAGTGATGAAAAGTTTGAAGAGTGTTATGCGCACTCAGGGTATCGCTTTCGCTGACAGTCAGGTGGTGTTGGGTGCGATGCCTGCTGGTTCAAAGGTTATTTACAGATACGGTACCTCCATCCATCGCATTGTTAAGCGCATGTGGAAGAACAGTTCCAACACGCAGTCCACCGCACTGCTGTACACCATTGGCCACCATATTAACACACAAGCCGACCCAACAGCCACAGGGGTAGAATATCTTAGAAAGTTTTTAAGGGAAGATCTCGGCATGACGGACACCTCATTAGTCGTACACGATGGGTGTGGCTTGTGTACTTACAATCATCTTTCTCCTCAAGCATTGACGGCGATTCTCGTGTATGGCTATAAGGACAAGAGTATTCACGCGATGCTTATGCAAAACCTTGCGATAGCTGGCGTTGATGGTTCGTTGGCACATGAGATGACAGGACCCAAGACACGGGGCAAGATACACGCCAAGACGGGTACCCTGTCGCATCCTTATGGCATCAGCTCACTGGCGGGTTATTGTCGTGGAAGCAACGGACACGACTTGGCATTTGCCGTGATGAGCAGCGAGATGTCTGTCCTCGATGCCCGCGTACTGCAACGCAGGTTGTGCGAGAAACTGGTAGAGTGACAAGTGTATTCTTACAGAAATGCCGTGTATCAATGCCCCAATTGTGCTATTGATACACGGCATTTCGCATGTTTTGTTTTCCTATCCTATTACTCGTATAGGTGCGGATATCGATCAGTTCCGTAGACTTGAACTGGTATTGACTTCGATGTGTAGAATCCTACCAAGCCTGTTCCGCCCTTAACATTGGACGGCATCTTGATGGGACCAGTCAAATCGTTATAGTCATCATAATACGTTGACTTCTTTAGATTCATGGCTTTCAGATAGTAATAGGCCGCTGGTGTGTACGACGAGACGGTTGCTACCAGGTCGAGCGATGTCTTCATCTCTGGATCAGATATTTTATTGAATTGATACAGTTTGGAATATACGCTGATGGAACATTCCTGTCCGTTGAACAGAAGGTCATTGAAGACGCCCATCTGGTTCACCACATTGTTGGGCGAGGCAAAGCCCATGTCTGTTGAAGGTGTGCATACCCTGCCTTCCATGATGATTGGGTCACCCGTGGCAATGTACGAACTGCCCATGTCGCTGACGAAATATCGATAGGTGGCCTCCTTTCTTCGCAGCGTGTAGTTAAACTGTGTGTTCATGATAGTCTGGTATCCTGTTAGCGTCAGACGGTAATAATCAACCCGCTTTCCATTGTCTTGAAATGAGAGATTGATTTTTTGCAAGTCGTCTACCCGCGCCATTTCATATTCGTCCACATAGCTTACATCCTTGACAAACTCGGTGCTGATACGTTCAATCTTGTCAATGGGCTGCGGCACCGTCTCCTCTATGGAAGCCTGATAGTTGTTGTCAGGTGTAGATACCTCGATGCGAACATGGTCACCTGGGTTGAAACGACCATGAATGATGTATTGTTCCGAACCCGCTGGAAGCTCATGAACAGTCTCGCGCAAGCTCCCGTTGACCGATACTTTGATAGTGGCATCGGTGACAATCGTAGGCTGGTCAATGCCCGTGAACGACACCAACAGCCTGTTGATGGTGCTGTCGGCATTGATGAATCCGTTCACCGACAGTTGCTTGCTGGCCGTCTTTGTGTCAAGCTCCAACTCGTTCTCGCATGCTGACAAACCGAAGAGCATGACTGAGAGGCAACAATATATGTAAGTTTTCATTCTGTTCATTGTCATTAGAATTTATAAGTGAGGGTGAACGACGGCAGACAGGGCAGCAACGTGTATTTGGCCAGCTTGTTGGGCACTTCCTTACCGTACTCGTCAGTCTTTCGAAGTATGAAGTTCGGGTTCATCGCGTTATAGGCATTGTACACGCTGATGTTCCATGTTCGCTCAACGCCCCGTTTCAGTGTCTTGCGGAAGTTGATACCTAAGCAGAGCAGGTGCGTAGGTGGAAGCCTGTAATTGTTGCGACTTGATACATAGCTACTCTCTCCAATGCTTTCGGGAGTCATCTCAAATCCTCTCTGCAAGGATATCGTTGCGGTTGCTCCAGAGTAGAACGACCATGTCGCATCCAAGTCAATGCGCTTGGTCATCTTCCAGTTTGCCACCATGTTCACGTTGTGCCGCCTGTCGTAGGTGAAGGGGAATCGCTCTCCACCATTCACGCCACTGTCCTCGCTGAACTTGCGGTCGCTCTTGGAAAGCGTGTACGACAGCCATCCTGTTGCGCGTCCTGTCGTGCGTCGCAACATCAGTTCGATGCCTTTTGAACGTCCCTCACCCATGCTAACCAAACGCTCCCAGTTGCTCGAGAATCCCATAAAGCTCATGCCATCCTTGTATTCCAGCACGTTGTCGAGCTGCTTGTAATAGCCTTCTGCCGACAGTTCCCATCCTTTCCAGCCTGTGTAGTAGGCGCCAACACTGTATTGTCTCGACCTTTCTGGTTTGATGTTGTCGGTGATAGGAACCCACAAGTCGGTGGGAAGGGCAATGGGCATCGAGGTGAGCAGGTGGATATATTGCGACATCTCGCTGTACGATGCCTTCAATGCCACGTCAGACAGGGCTTGCCAGCGCAGCGAAACACGCGGTTGAAACGTGAAGTACGACTTGTTCCTGACATGAAACATCGACACAGACCCACCCGCATTGAGGGTAAGCGATGGCAGAATCCGCCAGTCGTCCTCGGCATAAGCCAAGGCTTCGTGAGCGTAGATGGGATTGCTGGGGGAAGAATACTCGCCCGATCTGCTCACCTTTCCATCCTTTCCCTCTTCCGTAAAGCTGCTTCCAGAGGTCTCTGGGCTGAAGGTATGATAGGTGTAGGACGACCCGAACTTGATTCTGTGTGAGGGAAGTGGCTCGTAATCAAAGTCAATGGCTGCCGACCAGTCACATATTTTCGACCGGTAGCTGGCGCTGTTCTTCTCAAGTACGTCGGTGCGCCATGAGTGATCGTAGCTGTCCAGGTGCATGTTGTAATGGTTGTAGGCCGCTGTGATGTTGGCAAAGAGGTTGTTACTGAAGATGTGGTTCCATCTCAATGAGGCGATGGTGTTTCCCCAGTTGATGTCGTCGCCGTAAGCAGAATTGATTTCGTAGCTGGATGAGCTGTAGCGATCCTTGTAGTCTTCTTTCAGCATGTCGTGTCCCCGGTACACACTCAGATACAAACGATCCGTGTGCGAGAAGCGGTGATTCAGCTTGAAGTGAAGGTCGTAGAATTGATAGCCAAACTTCTCGTCGCTCTTCATAAACGGTTGTACCACCCAGTTGATGTAGGTGGTGCGCGCAGAGAAGTTGAACGATGTGCGATTCTTCACGATAGGCCCTTCCAACTGCACCCTACTGGTGAGCAAACCCAGCGACGCTGTTCCGTGAAAGTGGTTCATGTCACCATCCTTCGTCCGCACGTCAATGACCGATGACAATCGCCCGTTGTAGCGTGCGGGGTAGGAACTTTTGTAGAAGGTGACCTTCTTCAAAGCCTCTGGCGTGAATACTGAGAAGAACCCAAACAGGTGGTCAATCTTGTAGATGGGCGTGCCATCGAGCAAAATCAGGTTCTCGTCACCATTGCCTCCCCTGACATAAAGAGCCGACCCTCCATCGGATCCCGGCTGAACGCCAGGCATGAGCTGAATGGTTCTGATGACATCCGTCTCACCGAGCAGTGAGGGTGTGTGCTCTATCTGGCTCACACCGATGTCTGTCACGCCCATGCCGGTGGCGAGGATTCCCGCATTATCTTTCGCCGATGACACTACTACCTCGGGCAGGTTGGCCGATGGTGTCAGCTGGATGTTGATGACGGTGTCTTTGTCTAATGCAAATGATTTCTGCATGCGTGCGTAGCCAACATACGAATAGCCCACCTGCACCTGTCCAGCGGGGAGCGTCAGCGTGTAGAATCCATACGAGTTGGTCGTCGTCCCCATGTGGCTGTTAGCGTCTTGGATGGTTGCTCCGAGGAGCGTTTCACTGGAGTGAATGTCCTTGACATATCCGCTGATGGTGAACCGCTTTTGGGCTGAGGCCGCAAGGCACAGTAAGGCGGCCAGGCATAATACACATTTTTTCCAAATGTTCATAAATACAAAAAACGTCTTGCCTTCTTGCTTCGAAGGCATTATTAAACAATTAGTTGTAAGAAAACTGGCTGCAAAATTAGTAAAAAAGCAGGATGTAGATGCTATGACACCATCATAATTTTTCGGCGAACGTTTTTTTGACGCTTATCAATATTGATGATAATTTTTTAATTACCTTTGTATTCGCCAGAAACCATGCCCGGTTGAGGCTCTTGGTCGCAGGGAACATGGATGCAGGCAGTTGTAACTTTGCTGGCATTCATTATTGACAGGAGAAAGAAACATGGATCATTTACCATTGCATGATACGCCGATGTTGGTGTCGGCCATCAACTTTTTATTGCGTGATGAGGAGTTTGATAATCTCGACCAAATCTGTTATCACTTCAATGTTGATAGAGCAGAGTTGGAAAAGCGTCTGGCAGCTGGCGGATTTCAATATTCAGCCGAGCTAAACAGGGTTTGGTAGTCAGTGATGTGCCATCAACGTTGCGTCATGCAACGATGAGGTAAACTCTTAACTCATCAACTTTTAACTCATTAACTCAAGAACTCATCAACTTATCATCTTACAAACTCACCAACTTATTAACTCAAAAACTCATCAACTTACCAACTCAAAAACTAAAAAACTCACCAACTTATAAACTCATCAACTCACCAACTCACCTCATGATTCCCAAAGACAGCATAGAAACAGCCTATAGTTTTTTCCATCAAAAGTGGCAGGTGTATCGTTATTCAACCATGCAGTGGCAGAAAGAAGATATTGAATATGCCATCAGTTCGTATGTAGACGGCATGAACAAAGAATTGTATGCCCTGCTGGCAAGGGGTCGTGAAAGTTTTTTGCAGCCGTCAGAAACATTTGCGAGTGAAATGGATGAGGCTGTACATCAATTGGAGAAAATGATGAATGGCATAGCAACATGAGTCCTCATGCCCTCAAGAGTTTCGCACATCCATACCGGTAGGTCTTTTTTAGGGAGAAAAAATATAGGGAAACACGGCTGGTGCTTCCCTACAAACTTGGCAACTAAAATAAAGTTGTGAATGGCTGTATGCCGACCAATTGACATGAATATTTTTTGACAACCTATCTCTTCATGCTTGAAGTATTTGCAAGCAGACCTGCCTCTTGCTGTAAATACGTCCAAAATTCAACGAGTTTGTATCTTGCTAATACATAGTACCTTACGCTTATGTCACACGGTTTCGCACCGTATGGCAAGCTCTTTGAAGGGCAAAAGCATTGCATTTAGAGTAATATTAGCATGCTTTTGCGTGGCAAAGTCATGCTGATTGGTAGCCAAGGTGATGTTGCTAACCGGGTAAAGTCAATGCCTTACCGCTAAAATCAGTTTTTCTTAGCCAAATCATCTCCTCGCTTGCAGCCTGCTTGCCTATCGTTTTTTTCTAGTTTGAAAGTTTACAGGTGCCGTTTTTGAGGCTAAAAATTGTCAAAAAACACAACATGCGTGCACCCTGTCACGCATGTTGTCTCATCTGGATACGTCGCCGTTACGGGTTATTTAAACCCAAAGATGTCTTTCAACTTCTGCCAAAATCCAGAGCGTTCTACCTTGTCAGCAGCCTTGTCAACAGCCTGAGAAACGTCGTCGCTCTTCTCTTTTACAAACTTAGCTGCGTTTTGCACCTTCTCATTGTCTTTCAGCTTGTCGGCCACCTCATCCGTCTTTTCTTTCACTGTTTCAGTGATATCTTTTGCTTTATCTCGCAAATTTTCAACGGCGTCCTTGGTGTTTTCTTTTGCGTTTTCAACGGCATCTTTGGCCTTTTCCTTTACATCGTCAGCCGTATCTTTTGCTTTTTCTTTTATGTCTTTTGCTGCTTGCTCAACTTTCTTTTCAGTTTCTTTCTTACACTCGGTTTTGTTGTGGTCGTTCACCACTTCTTCTACCTTCTTCTTGGCTTCCTGTACATGCTCGTTTTTCTCCAAGTCGTCAATTCCTTTTTCAACCTTGTCCTTGGCTTTGTCAATAGCTTTGTCAGCCTTGTCTTTTGCCTCGTCAGCCTTCTTGGCAATGTCGTCAGCCGCCTTTTCTACTTTCTTATCAGCTTTATCTTTCGCTTCGTCGGCCTTCTTGGCAATATTTTCTGCTGCCTTTTCTACTTTCTTCTCAGCTTTATCTTTCGCTTCGTCGGCCTTCTTGGCAATGTTTTCTGCCGCTTTTTCTACTTTCTTTTCAACTTTATTTGCTTGTTTTTCTGCCTTGTCTTTCACTTCATCAGCAGTCTTTTTCACATCTTCTTTCATATTTTTATGTGTTAAAAGGTGATACCTACAAACCATCGAGGCAGTAGGGCTTTTATGTTAATTATCTATACAAATATAATAAAAACAAATGAATTACCAGTATATTTTTACGAATATTTATTAAAAATGTCATGAATAATTCACGATTTGCTGCTTTTTCATAGGGATATCAACGTTTTGCAGGTATTCAATCCTTCTTTTCAGCTTTATCCTCTTCCTCCAACAGCTTGCGATATACCTTTAAATTTTCCGTTTCCTCTTTGGTAAGTTGCGGATAATACATCTTCAACTTGTCCAAGTGTTGACTGATAATCTCGCCAACGGCGTAACGCATAAACCATTTATGGTCAGCTGGAATGACGAACCAGGGAGCATAATCGGTTGACGTTTTGGTGAGCATCTTGCCATAAGCGTCCATATAGTCGTCCCAATGTTGGCGCTCCTCAACATCACTGGCAGAAAATTTCCAATTCTTTTCTTTGTTGTTCAGTCGCTTCAAAAAACGCTCTTTTTGCTCTTCTTTCGAAACATTGAGGAAGAATTTGATTACGGTCGTACCAGTTTCCGTCAAATAACGTTCGAAATCATTGATGTGTTGATATCGCTTTTCCCAAAAATCCTCATTGACATCATCCAATTTTTTCATCCCCGGAATTTGTCCTCCGAGGATAATCTCTGGATGAACTCTTCCCACCAACACGTCTTCATAGTGCGAACGGTTGAAGATGCCGATGCGCCCCCGTTCTGGTACATTCTTTTGGATGCGCCACAGATAGCCGTGGTCGAGCTCCACAGCTGAAGGTTGTTTGAACGAAAACACCTGGCATCCCTGCGGGTTGATGCCCGACATCACATGCTTGATTGTGCCATCTTTTCCCGCCGCATCCATGGCCTGGAAGATAATTAGCACAGCATGTCGGTTATGTGCATAAAGCATGTTTTGCAAAGCCGCCATCGTTTTGACGTTTTCTTTCAATAGTTTTTTACCTTCCTTCTTGTTCAGGTCTGCCGTGTAGTTCGTGTCAAAATCAGACACCTTGTGCTTTTTACCTGGTTCGGCAGTTAGTTTTTTCAATAAATCTTTGTCCATGGTGTTTTGTATTTTTAGTGTTAGGGTTATCTTCCTTAATTACAGGTTATTGATAATATTGTTTCTCATACTTGTTCATAATAGTACGAATAATCAATTCCTTTCATGAACATTTCTCGGTCATTGATCTTGGTGGTAAGGGCAGGTTGTACCAAGGCTTTGATGTGCGTGCTGTCTGCAACACTCTCACGCATGGCTTTGAGATAATCGTTTTTTTCTATTTGGCTCCAATCCACACACCGCTTGAGAGAACGCTTCAGCATGAGGTCGAGCCAAATACGAGTGGTGCGACCATTACCCTCCATAAACGGGTGCGCCACATTCATCTCCACATATTTGTCCATTATCTCATCAAAGGTGGTTTCGGGCATTCGCTCAATCGTTTGCAGCGTAGCAGGGAAGTGCATACAATTAGCAAAGGTGAAACCACCTTTGGAGATATTCTTTGTGCGAATTTGTCCAGCAAAGTCGTACAATCCACCAAAGAGATAAGCGTGTATTTGTTGTAAACATTTGATTGTACCTGGGTCTACGGCCTTTAAGATACCACTTTCAAAAAGCTGATAAGCCTTTTTCTTGCTCTGTCCGTCAATCGTGTTATCACTATAGAGGAACCAGTCAAGAAAGTTCATAGCCTTGGTATTATTGATATGCTTTGCCAAAAGGGTTACACCCGCTGCATCAAACGTATCTGTCTTATAATACTTCCCGTCAGAGGCTTTTAACTTCAGTTGGTTAGTAGCACTAACCAACTGACTATTTTCTTTTCTTAGTTTGGTCTTAAGATACTTCCAATAGTTCCTCGTCTTTTGGTAATCATCTTGCTCGTTGATGGCAGCAATAATATCAAGCACTGAGAACCACCACTTGCTGTTCTCTTCATCCCATACGGCACGTACTTCACGGTCGTTGAAGAAGCGAATTGATTTCTTATGTTGTTCTTTATATTTTGCCATAATGAAAAAAATATTCATTTGGAGTATTAATCCATTCTTTTGGATTCACCTGCAAGATCTCTGTTATTTGGAATAGCAATTTAAGGCTGGCTGATGACGATTGCAAACGTAAGAGTTTTCTATCGAGAACTCTCGTCCAGTTTTTTTGCAAACCATCTTTGCTTCATCCTTTTTTCGGTCAACACCTCTTTCATTCTGTTGGTTGGACTTTCCATAAATATAGATAAGATGATATGCAAATATAGTAAATATTATTGTATAATGTACCAAAAAGGTGATGTATCATAACACTTCTTGAATATTGTAATCTCTTATCTTATCGCCTGTTCATAGATGCCTTCAAATAATCGGCGATGGATGGCAATATATCCTAATGACGAGAACGTAAAGCTCTGTTCGATTAAGAATTCGGTGATACGAGCCGACAAGTTGCAAGAGTGGTTGTTCACAGAGCTCACCAAAGACATTCAGGTCGAATATCTGTTCCACTGTGCTTGATTGAACCGCAAGGTTTGACTGCACCATAACTAAAATCTGATGAAACCAAAGATTCGGGTGTAATGGACATTTGGTAGGCTGTTTTTGTATCAGGGATTCTCTCTGAAACTGGCAACCCATAGCGTCAAACCATAAGCATCCAACATTTGCGGCCTTTGTGTTATCTTCCTACTTAACTACACAAAAGCGGCAATGTTGGATGCTTACGACGAACAAAACCGTTAGGTAATTGGAACTCTCAATGTTGTTGCGCTCATCGCATTGATGTTCTACCAACTACCTAACGGTTATGTTTCATGTGATTAAAGTTCTATGTGAATTATTTAACCACCAACTTTTCGGTTCTAATTACATTCTTGTTTTGCATCTTTACAAGGAAAACACCTTCTTGAAGCTCGTTTCGGCTAACTGATGTTGGGTTTGTAAGATATTGTACCATCTTTCCGTCAACAGTGTAAATCCAAGCCTTCTCTACATTGGTAAAGAGGATGTCATTACCATTTACTGTCACGTCAGAAACGCCACCAGCAAACACAGTGTTGTCAACGCCACTTGTTCCAGACAAGCCTTCGGGTTGGTCGGCAACACCTTGATCATGTTGTGTATCCACATATTGACGCTGTCCGTCTTTCTTACCTTGGATCTCTACATCAAAGTCGATGGTAAATCCTTTGGCGGTCAAGCCAGTTGGCAAGAAGGTTCCACCAAACCAAGCATCTGCAAACACAATACGCAAACGACTTGTACCTACGTGAGCATCTTGTGGTACTGTAAACTTAAATGTATAGCCGTTCGGATCCTGTATCTCAGGACTTGCTGCACGCACTCTACCAGCAAAGAAGATACGCTCACCCATAGGTTTCTCCGCTGTTGGAGCATCTGGATAGTTAAATGTACCACTACCGTCCAAGTCTAACCAACCACCTGCAAAGCACCACTTCAAACCGTCTTTTTCATTGGGAGCCTTAAAGGTCATCGTAATCTCTTGTCCTTGCTTGACAATCAACTTGTGGTCGCGTGCGTTTGCATACTGTGAGCTGTCGCGTGGCGATTCCGTAGCTGTATAGTTCAAGTTTTGTACGGCACCAGTAGTTGTAACGCTTGTCAAGAATCTTTGTTCTACAGCTGTCTTGAATCCGTCAGCATTCGGATTAATCTTACTAATTCCATAAGTATCTGTTCCACCAACTGTTTCTTCTGGCAATTGAGAAGCGTCGGCACGCGTAATCTCTACCCATTCGATAGGAGAATAAGTCTTCAAGTCTGTTGATACAGAGCGAACACCGATAAATGGTTTTTCATTAGCAGCATCAGTAAATACAATGTTAGGAATATAGGTACCCCACTGTGTGGTACGACCTACTTCTGAAATACGACCGTCTTTACCATTCTTATACATAATCTCGAAGTGATCGATGTTAGCCTCGCAGTTGTAAATCATACCATAAGCTGAACGTTCACCTGTAGAATGGTCTACATCCCAATGCAGCTTTGCAGAAAGACTCTTCTGTGACTCTTCCTTCACTTCTACCATGAGATTCTTAACATTAGCTGGTGTAGCCTTCACGTCATCGTTGAGTTCGAGCTTACCTACCAACACATTATACTTGTCGGTTACGTTCTTGGCACGCAAACCAATGTGAGTAATGCGGTCGCCCACGCTAACAGGCAGGCTCACCTTTTTCTCTTGCCATGTCTTGTCGTCAGTAGCACCAACAGCCACCTCTTTCCACTGATTGTTCACCTTAACAATCAGGTACAAGTTAGACTCGCCAGCTGCCTTTGTCTTCAAAGCCACCTTGGCAATAGGATTAGCTGCACTCACGTTAAGGTCGGTTCTAAACAGAACTACATCAACACCCGATGCTGAAGATTGTCCTTTCAACAGTAAGCATGAACCGCCGTTATAAGAGTCGATATGTGTAAATTCTGGCTGCAAAGCATTTGAAACAGTTTCTGTTCCTTCACCATAAACCAACCAGCGATAAGTAGGCACTACATCTTGGTTCGCCATGTTGTACCATGTACCAGCTGTTTTCTTTCCTTTATAGTTGTAACGCTCTCCATTACCCAAGTTGAAGTGTGTCAAGAAAGGAAGATTTCCCTGTATTGCTGAACGCTCTGGAATGAACGAAGCCAAACCATGGAATGTCTTCAATGCGTTCTCACCTTCCCACTCGTGTCCTGTATTTTTAATTGCAGGACGATTCAATGGACTTCTGTTACCGCCAGAGAAGCCACGCTCCAACAAACGTTGGTAGTTGTACTGTGCATTCAGCGCATCCGAACCAGAGTTGTAACTCCAGAAACGGCTATCTCCATGCTCGCCCCAAAGGCAGATACCAATACGCTTCACGGTTTCGTTAGGTTCGTAAGTATAGGTACCCGTGAAAAAATCGTATTTTGCTTTTGCTACCAACCCTTGCCAATCGCGATTCATACTAACAATCCAAGCGCCTCCGTAAAGACCTTCTGCGGTTCCCATTGCGTTTTCTGCAACCTGAACAGAACTTTCATAACCCTGGACAGCAAAGTCACCTCCAGCATAGTTGAGGAACAGGTCGAAAGTCTTGCCTGTGGCTTTTGTACCATATAAATAGTCAACTGCTGCACTTGACAGGCTGGAACCTTGCGTGTAAAGTGCTGCATGGAAGTTGTTAAAGCCCATCTTCTCTGCTTCCTTGTACAAAGCCTTGTGGAAACCTGTTACATCAGAATTAGAGTAAGAGTTATCCTCCCAGTTGTAATTGATACCGTCAAAACCGAAGAACAATAGACAGTTGAGCATGGGTTTAACATACTTGTAGGTGCCATCCGAGTTTTTTGTTTGGATAAAGCTTACATAAGCTCCATCACCTGAACCTGCTGTCCAGCTTTCAAAAAACTTGATACCACTCATAATGTCGGTACCATTCTTGTGTGCCGCATCGGTCCATGCTCCCGGAGCCTGGAATAAACCATGGTTCCAAGAACCAAACAGGTTGGTGTAGTTCCACATAGAGAACACATCATTGGCAAAGTTGGACGATGGATAGCCACCGATGCCCTTACCCGAACCGCTCGGAATATTCATAAACAGGTTACGCTTCTCGTAGGTGTCTTTCACCAAACGGTCTTTGCGATCCAAGATAGCACGCTGCTTAACGTGCGAACGCACAAAAGCAATGTCGGAGGCTTGAATACCTGCAGCCTCAAATTCAGCCTTTGTAGGATAGTTGCGACCGTTCTGCAAAGCCTTATCGAAAAGGTTCAGCAGAGTAACCTCATTAAATCCAGCGAAATCATAAATCGTGGATGTTGCCGTTGGCGACATGTCAGACTGGGCATTTGCAGATCCAGCCAAACAAGCCAAAAGCACCAGGGGTAAAAATCTTTTCTTCATAGATTTGGTTGTTTTTTAATGGTTAAGTTGTAAATGATAAATTATTGGTTAAGGGAACCGTCTGTTCATATTCAGCGAACAGACGGTAGTTCCCTGTCACCGTATTATTAATAAGTTAAAAGTTTCCTTTTCCTTTCACATCCCACCATACACGTGTAGCTTGCTGGTCGGGACCGCCCAAGGCTTTAAGTCCAGTAGCCTGAATGTCTTTCAACGAAGCATCATCGCTATTGGGGAAGAGAATGCGCCGAACCAAATCGCCAGGTTTCAAACTGCCGTCTCCTTCCTCAACGTTTAGAACGGGGAACATCTTGGGATAACCAGTGCGTCGCATTTCGCCCCATGCTTCCATACTGTTAGGGAAAAGTGCGATGTATTTCTGCGTTATGATTTTCTCTAACTTCGTTTCCTTGTCATCGGCTTCATTCCATTTGACGCCAATCTTCGTCACGCTTTCCATATCAGGCGACGAGCCAGTGGGATCCTTATACGTATAAGCAACTGGTTCTTCCACATTTGCATATTGCGAGAGTACTGGCTTTAAGGAATTGTAAATATCTGAACCTGGCTCCAAGAAAGCAGAGTTTTCGATGGCACGGGTATAGAACTGATCGGCTTTGCCACCCATGTCCCATCCTCGCAAGGCACCTTCGGCACGCAGGAAGTCGATTTCTGCCCACTTAAACAGGTACAAAGGTGCTTTATCAATCAGCAACTTGTTGATTCGGCTAAAGCCAATAAACTGGTTAGAACCGTAGGACTGTCCTTTCCCCGTGTGTATGCCAGAACGGATACCTACTTGGTCTGTCTCTGCAGGCAAGGTAACACCTTGATCATTACTCAAGTTTCCACTGTTTTTCGTACAAAGGGAGAAACGATAAGGGTGTGTCAAACTCTTCAGCATACTAACAAACGAGGCACTAAAGCGCATGTCACCCCAGCCATCGCAAATTTCTACCAAAGGATGTACACCTCCGTATATAGAAGGGAAGAGAGCTACTTCATATTTCAAATCGTCAATCACTCCACTCTTCACTGCTTCCTCTGCCCACTTTTGTGCCAACTGTGGCTCTGCCTTGACCATGTGCATGGCCATACGCAATTTCAGCGAATTGGCAAAGCGAACCCATGTTTCCATGTTTTTTACACCATTTCTTTGATCATGCGTCACCTCGCTAAACTTGTTGACAATGTCCTTCACCTTGGCTTGGTACCAAGCAGGCTTGCTGTCAAAGTAACGCAGACAATTAACAATGGTATCAATATTGGCTTCGGCACCAGTGTAGATGGTCTTCATGTCATCGTACTTGAATGGTGGATCCACCTTGTTAGCCTTGAAGTCATTGTAAGGAATGGTTCCATACATGTCTACATTCTCAATCGCTGCATAGTTGTACAACAACAAGGCAATCGCCTTCACCTCAGGAATTGAATCGCAAGACTTGTGGTTGAGCAATGGTGTTAAACTGGTACGTGCTCCCATAAACTGACCGTTAGGTCCAGAAATCCAATCCTGACTTGCATGATAGGAAGATATCAATTCACTGGCAAAAGCAAAGTCGGAATGGGGAACAACACCATATTGTGCGTACACATCGGGCAACGTATAAATACGTTGGTAAGCATGTGAAACAGGATATTGTCCTTCCTTTCCACCTCGCATACAGTATTGGGCTACTTTCAGCATACCTAAGTACTTATCCAAACTCTTGGCTGCTGCATCTACTTGTTCCTCTGTGTACAACGCTTTATAGTTGATGAGATTTACAGAGTCAGCCTCACCTACGATGTCCCCCTCATCAATAGTGATGTCATTTGGGCGGAAATCATCAGTCGGCTCATCAAAGTCCAAGCACGATTGCAGGGTCATGAACCCTGTAGCAAGTGCTGCTATTGCAATATATTGTATTCTTTTCATTGTTTGAACGATTGTTTAGAATGTTAGTTTCATTGATAATCCATACGAGCGTGAAGAAGGCATGTTGAACATCTCGAACGCACCTAATCCGTTACCAGTTGACAAAGATACATCAGGATCAACGGGTGAATTCTTGTACAAGAAGAATAAGTTGCGTGCAATGAACGACACATTGAGGCTGGCATTGCTCTTAAAGAGATTTTGGAACGTATAGCCCATAGACAACTCGCGCAAGCGGAAGTTAGTGGCATTATAGATATACTCCAATGGACTCTTCTTCACACCACCGACACTGGTGTAATAACTCTCAATAGGAACCAGTCGACCACTACCATCGGGCAGAGGCATTGCCAGTTGTCCATTGGCTGTCAAGTTGTTTTGTTCGGCATACAAGCGTGCATCTGCAGTACGCTGTGACAATCCTAAGTTGTCAAGGTACGACTCGGTGAGCGATATCACCTTACCACCAATGCGACCATTGATGAGGAAGAACAACTGGAAGTTCTTATAACTAAGGGTGTTGCTCCAACCCATTTGCCACTTTGAGTTCATGTTGCCGGCATATACCGTGTATTTTTTAGAAGCCTCAGACTCAAAGCTCAGTCTTCCGTCTTTCGTCGTAACGAGTGTTCCGTCGGCATTGCGTTTGTAATCGGTTACATACATGTCACCAATCGATCCACCTTTCTTATATCTTACGCGCACCTCAGCCACATCTTGGAACACCAGTTTCTCGGTGCCATCAGGGTTGTAGGTGGTCTCCATAATTTCGTTATCGTTGTACGACAGGTTGTAAGAAGTCTTCCAACGCCAGTCTTTACCAAAGCGGAAGTTATAGCCAAGGGTCGTCTCCACACCCATGTTTCTAATCTTTCCAGAGTTCATCGGCTCAATTTTTCCAGAAGCATTGGCTCCCTCCATATATTGATCGGTAGAGAGGGCATGGTAGAACGTGAAGTCGAAGTCGAGACGACTGCCGAACCACGACGACTCAATACCTGTCTCGAATGAGCGAGTTTTCTCGGGCTTAGGATTCTTGAATGATGAGTATGGTGACGGCGGAACGGCACCGGTGAACGTGTCACGCGATGATCTCGCCAGTACCTTGTTAGGAATAGAGTTACCTACCTCTGAATAAGAAGCACGATATTTCAAGTAAGAAATCACCTCTGGCAGCTTGACCATAGAGCTAACAATGGCATTGGCACCAAAACCAAAGTAACCATAGCTTTCGGAAGTGCCGCGATTTTTAAACTGTCTGAAGGCACGATACCAGTCCTGACGATAGGAAGCATCAAAGTAAACCATATCTTTCCAACCAATTTGAGCAGTGAACAGGGCAGCCTTATCCCAGTTGGTGCTTACCGAAGCACGTGTTTCACCTGCTGTGGCAGCATCGGTCTCAAAATAGTTCACGAGTTTGGAGAATCTTATTTTGTTGCCATCCTTCGGAGTTGCAGTGGTATAAGTATTCTGGAACTTGGTCTTGATAAGGTGAGCCACCCATCCTGCTGTTGCCGACACACTCCATGTATCATTAAATGTCTTGTTGTAAGACAGCAAGTAGTCGGTATAAATTTCCGAAGTGCGGTCCAAAGTCTTTGAATAGATACCATAAGGCTCAATACCTCCGGGGGTGAAGGTGGTAGCGTATCGTTTTCCGTCATTGTCGTACTTGGTGTGGTCAATGCTAAGACGTGCCTGGAAATCCAAACCATCATAAATGTCAATCTTACCACTCACCGTTCCAAACACACGGTCGGTGCGCTGCTTGGTATTGTTCATGCGGGTAAGCCAGTAAGGGTTGTTCTGGCTCTTTTCCAAGTATGCCCAGTCTTGCATTGGACCATTGAATGTCAAATCAGTGGTGGTAAGCTCGTAGATACTACCATTTTGCTGTACGTATGCAGGAACGTTCTTCGCCATCCACGTACCATTTTCACGATAGTAATGGTTGCGATAGTAGTCCATGTCCAAGTTGCGTGGTGCTGTGTACATGTGGTACACTGGGTTCATCACCGTACCTCCACCAGGACGGTTGTTGGTAATGGTCTGGATATAGTTGATAGCGGTATTGATGTGCAGACGTTTGAGGAAGTTGTACGACTGTCGGAAATTCACCGTATTACGGTTGTATGAGTTACTAACCAGCATACCGTTGGCGTGCGAGTTAGAGAAAGAGAAGTAACTTTGTATCTTCTCTGTACCTCCTGAAAACGATACCGAGTTGTTGATCGTGGTACCTGTGCGGTAGAAGTCGTCCAAATCGTTCTTGGCAGCATTACGCAGATGAACAGTATTGACGAAACCCGGGGCAAAAGGTGCCGACGAGTCAAAGGACGATTGCAAGGTTAACTGGTCGGCAGGGCGGTTAGCCACCTTGTCTCCCCAGCTACCAATATCAAGTCCACCAGCTGATTTGATGCGTGCGCCATAAACGTTTTGTATCTCTGGTGTGAGCAGTGGCGTATCAAAAGTAATGTTGGACGTAACGCTTACTGATAGCTTTCCTTCCTTTCCTTTCTTTGTCGTAATCATCACCACACCGTTAGCGGCTGCCGAACCGTAGAGAGCGGCAGCATTGGCACCCTTCAGTACGTTCATCGACTCAATATCGTCAGGGTTAATCATCGACAAGGGGTCAGCACCTTCAGAAACACCTGAATACTCGATGTTCGAACCATTGATTTGCCCACGCGTACCATTGCTCATTGGAACTCCGTCCAATACAATGAGTGGAGAGCTGTTTCCCAACACCGACTTGTTACCGCGGAGGATAATCTTTGACGCACCACCGGCTCCACCGGCACTTGGCGTGATGACTACGCCCGACACTTTACCTTCCAAAGAGTTCACTGCGTTGGGGTCTTGTACACGCATCAAGTCTTCTGCCTTTACCTGTTGCGTAGCATAGGTCAGCGATTTCTCCTTACGCTGAATACCCATGGCGGTAACCACCACTTCGTTAAGCGTGCTGCTCTCCTCGCTCAGGGTGACATTCAGCGTTGCGCCAGTGGCCACCAATGTCTGCGGAGCATAGCCTATGTACGAGAACTCCAACGTGGGAGCCGTTTCTTTCGTCGTAAGAGAGTAGTTTCCGTCTATATCGGTCACCACTCCCTCTTTCGAGTTTCTTATCCTGACCGTCACACCGATGAGCGGCTCACCGCTGGCATCTACAACGGTTCCATGGATTTTGCGCGGTTGCCCCACACTGTTGGTCACCGTGGTCCCTCCCTGCGGACGTGTGCCGCGGCGATAGATGGTAATCATCTTATTCTCTATCGTATACGTTAATGACGGGTCAAGCACTTTGTCGAGCACCTTGTTAACTGGCTCATTCTTGAATGACGCTGAGATTTTCTTGTTGGCATCTACTTCCTTTACCTTGTAGATGACAGACATCCGGGTTTGTTTTTCCACCTCTTTCAGAACGGTCTTCAGTGGAGTTTTACTAAACACCTTCGTGACTGTCTGGGAAAGGGCTCTGACAGGACACAGAAGGAACACGGCAAGAAGCGAATAATAAAGGTATTTTCCTCTCATGGTTGTTGTTTACTTTTCTGTTAGATTAGAGATAAATTTATTAAATAATGTATGTTTTTTTGTTCATGTTGACGCAGTCATCACATGGGACAAACGCGCACTAACGTTCGAGGATTTGCACATTCTTCCCCTGTCTGACAACTCGTATAGGGATGATTCTTTGCAATCCTCGCATGATACCGTCAAAATCCTCGCCGTTATTCAGCGAGATGGCCAGCCGCTCATCACGCAAGGAGGGAGACTGTACGGTGATGTTCATATTGAACCTGCGCGAAAGCACTTTAACCAGATTGGCCAGGGTAATGCTCTCGTACTCGGTATTGCCATGAATCCAGGCATTAGCTTTGGTCGACGCTTTGGTCTTGATCAGTTCGCCTGACACCTGGTTCAGTGTAACCTTCTCTCCTGGAACCATCATGACACGCTCATTGTCGAGGCTCACCTGCACACTTCCCTCTAACAGGGTTGTCGTAACAGAGGCATCGTCGTCATAGGCTGAAATGTTGAACTTGGTTCCATGGACAATCACGTCATATCCCTTGGTGTTTACCGTGAACTTGGATCCCGCATGCTTGGCCACCTCAAAATAAGCCTCGCCGTTGAGTTCAACCATACGGCTGTCAACACCGAACGAAGCAGGATAGCGTAAGTCTGACCCTGCGTTGAGCCACACGCGCGACCCATCGGGTAACAGCACCTCAGCCTTGCCGCCAAGTGGTGCTATGCAGGTGTAATAAGCCTCTGACCCAGAGTGATGGCTGCTGAAAAAGTAGGTAACGAGTGACGACACCAGAACCAAAGCTATAGCTGCGGCAGCAAGCTTACGGCGAAGATGTATCTTGCGTGACCTCATGCGGATAGAACTTCTGCCTTGAATACGGCACCAAACCCTTCGCCATTCTTGCTCAACTTCTGCTGATGGGACATGGGTTGCGTTCCACGCCTGCTCCATCGCATCGAAGCGAGCGCGTTGCTCCTCATTCTCTTGAAGAAGGCCAAAAAGCATCTGCTCTTCGTCATTGGAAAGCGTGCCCCCAAAGAAGCCTCGGGCCAGCTCTGCCAATTGGTTGTCTGTATTTTGCATGTCTGTTTTTTCAATAGTCTTTATATAAAGAACACCGAACTATCGCTTTACCCTAAACAAAACTTCAAGTAAATTGCACTTTATTTTTCAGATTCGTTTGCTATTTATGCAGACATTTTCTATCTTTGTGCTATACGTTCGTGCGAAATGGTAAGATATACAATGAATTCCGCTGAATTGTTCGATGACTTGAGGTTAGGAAAAGCCGAAGCGTTCGAATTTATCTTCAAGACCTATCAGCCCAGACTGAAGGCCTATGCCCTTCGCTTCATCCATCAGCCGGACGACTTGAACGACATCTTACAAGACTGTTTTGTAAAGCTATGGGAAAGCCGAGAAAAGCTGACCCACATCTCCATCTCCTCACTCCTTTACACAATGGTGAGGAACGCGTGCCTCAATTTTCTGCGACACCAAATGGTGGCTAACCAGTACTCGTTTGACGAACTACCCCAGCAACAGGGGGCAGAGCAGTTGTATAGCTTGATCTTTCACCACAATGCGGAAGAAGAACTGGTATATGAGGAGTTGCACCGGCAAATTCATGAGGTTCTTGACTCCCTGCCCGAGCAAACAAAAATGATATTCAAGATGAGCCGCGAGGAGGATTTGCTGAACCGGGAAATAGCAGAGAAACTTGGGGTCTCCGTGAAGACCGTTGAATATCATATCACAAAAGTATTGTGTGCTCTTCGCTCTCTTGCCAGCAAATATGGCGAACAAGCACTGATGGTACTGGTCGTGGCGGAAGCGTTGCTGTTGGGGCAAACAGACCTCAGCGTTTAAAAGCATTGACATTGACTGCCAAACTCTATGACTTTGACCACCAAACCCAATGACTTTGACAGGCAATAGCATAGTAATTGGGAAAGTGCATTTAAAGCATTGCTAACAAACCTTTTTGCGCATTGGTGAAACAACGATTGAGCCGAAAATATTGACGCATGTAACAAAACAGGCAACAAAAACGTTTCGAATCGCTATAAACTCAAAAACCGGCTGCAAGTTTCAAGGCCTGCAGCCGGTTTCTGATAATGCAAGCGGCTGCCATGAGGCAGCCACTTGTTTGTTTTCTACTAGTGGTTACTCTGAAAAGTCGAGTACATTCTTGCGATTTGCTTCGATACGCTCGTACTCTTCTTTCGAGCCTACAATGAGTTTCTCCCATTGGCGAAGTCCTGTTCCGGCAGGTATCAGGTGACCGCAAATCACGTTCTCCTTCATTCCTTCCAGATGGTCTACCTTCGCACGGATGGCAGCCTCGTTGAGAACCTTTGTCGTTTCCTGGAACGAAGCAGCACTCATGAAGCTCTTGGTTTGCAATGCGGCACGAGTGATACCCTGAAGTATCTGCGTGGACGTAGCAGGAAGAGCATCACGAACCTCAACGGGTCGCAAATCACGACGTTTCAAGGCCGAATTTTCATCACGGAGCTTGCGCGCCGTCACAATCTGTCCTACTTTCAACACCTCGCTGTCACCAGCCTTGGTAACTACCTTCTTACCCCAGATGCGATCGTTCTCCTCGGCAAAGTCGAGTTTGTCTACTAGTTCTTGCTCCAAGAATGTAGTATCTCCCGGCTCGTTGATTTGAACCTTACGCATCATCTGGCGAACAATGATTTCGAAGTGCTTGTCATTGATTTTCACTCCTTGCAAACGATATACGTCTTGTACCTCGTTTACAATGTACTCTTGTACAGCGGTAGGACCTTTGATGGCCAAGATATCATCGGGTGTGATGACACCATCTGATAACGGCGTACCAGCACGAACGGCATCGTGTTCCTGAACAAGAATCTGCTTGCTCAACGAAACAAGATACTTCTTTTGCTCACCAGTTCTTGAGGTGACGATGATTTCTCGGTTGCCTCGCTTCACCTTACCCATGGTTACCTCTCCATCGATTTCAGAAACCACAGCGGGGTTAGATGGGTTACGAGCCTCAAACAACTCGGTAACACGCGGAAGACCACCAGTGATATCACCAGCACCACCTACGGCACGCGGTATCTTCACCAAAGTTTGACCCGACTTGATAGTTGCTCCATCGTCAACGACAACGTGTCCACCTACAGGGAAGTTATAGGTACCCAACACTTCTCCATTCTTGTCGATGATGTCACAGGTAGGCACCAATGACTTATCCTTGGAGTCACTGATGATCTTTTCGGTCAGACCCGTTGTCTCGTCAGTTTCAGCATGGTAGGTCTTACCAGCGACAACGCCATTAAACTTCAAGGTACCAGAATATTCTGAAACAATCAATGCGTTGAAAGGATCCCACTTAGCAATGAGGCTTCCTTTTTGCACCTTGTCACCATGTTTGTAATAGAGTGAGCTGCCATAAGGCACATTCAGTGTACTTAATACGATGTCGGTATTGGGATCGATGAAACGGATTTCAGCCAAACGGCTCACCACTTTCATACATTCAACATCCTTCTCGCCGTCACTCTCAACGAATGGTACGGTACGCAGTTCTTCAAACTCAATTTTGCAGTCGTTCTTTGCCACGATGCTGGCATTGGCAGCCGCGTTACCAGCCACACCACCAGCGTGGAAAGTACGAAGGGTTAGCTGTGTACCCGGTTCACCAATGGCTTGGGCTGCGATAACACCAACGGCCTCACCCTTTTGAACCATACGGGCTGTTGCAAGGTTACGTCCATAACACTTTTTGCAGACCCCACGCTTGCTCTCACAAGTGAGCACCGAACGAATTTCAACACTCTCAATAGGAGAATCGTCAATCTGTCGAGCTTTGTCCTCTGTGATTTCCTCACCAGCTGCTACAATCAGTTCGCCTGTTGTCGGGTGAATGATGTCATGCACAGAAACACGTCCTAAGATACGTTCGTAAAGCGTCGAAATAATCTCATCCCCACTCTTCAGTGCAGTGCAAACCAGTCCACGCAAAGTACCACAATCTTCTTCGGTGATGATGACATCGTGCGAAACGTCTACCAAACGACGTGTCAAATAACCAGCGTCGGCAGTCTTCATAGCCGTATCGGCAAGACCCTTACGGGCACCGTGCGAGGAGATAAAGTACTCGAGCACAGACATACCTTCCTTGAAGTTAGAAAGAATAGGGTTCTCGATAATCTGCTGTCCTTCAGCTCCTGCTTTCTGAGGTTTGGCCATCAAACCACGCATACCAGAGAGCTGCTTAATCTGATCTTTAGAACCACGAGCTCCAGAATCGAGCATCATGTACACGGCATTGAATCCCTGATCGTTCTCGGTCATCACCTTCATAAGGACGTCACCCAACTCATTGTTAACATGCGTCCATGCATCGATGACCTGATTGTAACGTTCAGTATCGGTGATGAATCCCATCTCATAATTGGACTTGATTTGATTTACCTCGTCCTGGCCTTTCTTCACAATAGTTGCCTTTTCTTCAGGAATGATGATATCATCCAAGTTGAAGGAAAGACCTGCCAAGTAAGCCATTCGATAACCCAAATTCTTGATTCCATCCAAGAACTCACATGCGCGAGCCATACCTACGACCTTGATAACATCCGAAATGATACCGCGCAGGGTCTTCTTAGAAATGATGTCATTGAAATAGCCCACTTCATCAGGGATGATGCCATTGACGATGACGCGACCTACGGACGTGTCGACCATGCGGTCTTCCAGCTGTCCATTAATCAAATCCTTTACAATCACTTTCACAGGGGCATGTAAGTCGCATCGTCCTTCATTATAGGCGATGATGGCTTCTTCAGGACCATAGAAAGTAAGGCCAGCGCCCTTGGCTCCTGGGCGAATCTTGGTTACATAATACAAACCGAGCACCATGTCCTGAGAAGGAACGGTGATAGGAGCACCATTGGCTGGGTTCAAGATATTGTGGCTCTGGAGCATCAAAATCTGTGCTTCAAGAACGGCCTCATTACTCAAAGGAAGGTGAACGGCCATCTGGTCACCATCAAAGTCGGCATTGAAGGCGGTACAAGCCAAAGGATGCAGCTGAATAGCCTTGCCTTCAATCAGCTTAGGCTGGAAAGCCTGGATACCCAATCGGTGAAGCGTAGGGGCACGGTTCAAAAGCACCGGATGACCCTTCATCACGTTTTCCAAGATGTCCCAAATGACAGGTTCACGACGGTCGACTATCTTCTTGGCGCTCTTCACCGTCTTGACGATACCGCGTTCGATGAGTTTGCGGATGATGAAGGGTTTGTAGAGCTCGGCAGCCATCAATTTAGGCAAGCCACACTCTCCCATCTTCAATTCTGGTCCAACGACAATTACCGAACGAGCTGAATAGTCAACACGCTTACCCAAGAGGTTTTGACGGAAACGTCCTGCCTTACCTTTCAGAGAGTCAGACAACGACTTCAATGGACGATTGCTCTCGCTCTTCACTGCACTGCTCTTGCGTGAGTTGTCGAACAAGGAATCGACTGCTTCCTGGAGCATACGCTTCTCATTACGCAGAATAACCTCAGGCGCTTTGATTTCCATCAAGCGTTTCAGACGGTTGTTACGAATAATGACGCGACGGTAGAGATCATTCAAGTCGGATGTAGCGAAGCGACCTCCATCCAAAGGAACGAGCGGACGCAGCTCAGGGGGTATGACGGGAACAATCTTCAAAATCATCCACTCGGGGCGATTGACATCCGTACTGGTACGGAAGGCTTCAACAACCTGCAAACGTTTCAAGGCCTCAGTCTTACGCTGTTGGCTCGAGTCGTTGTTGGCACGGTCGCGCAACTCATACGAGATAGAATCCAAATCCAGATTGGCCAGCAAATCATAGACAGCCTCGGCACCCATCTTGGCAATAAACTTATTGGGATCCGTGTCCTCCAAGCGATCGTTGTTTGGATCCAGTTGATTGTCGATGATGTCTAAATATTCATCTTCCGTCAGTAAATCCATGACATGTGATCCATTGACTTCGGCTCCATCAGCATCTTTACGTCCTTCCATGAGCCCTGGTTTGATCACTACATATTTCTCGTAGTAAATCACCGAATCAAGTTTCTTGGTTGGCATACCCAGCAAGTAACCAATCTTGTTAGGTAAGGAGCGGAAGTACCATATATGCGCTACAGGCACCACCAATTCAATATGTCCGGAACGCTCGCGACGTACTTTCTTTTCTGTGACCTCAACACCACAACGGTCGCAGACAATTCCCTTGTAACGAATACGCTTGTACTTACCACAAGCGCACTCGTAGTCTTTTGTAGGACCAAAGATGCGTTCACAGAATAAGCCATCCCGTTCGGGCTTGTATGTACGGTAATTGATGGTTTCTGGTTTAGTCACCTCACCGTATGAATTCTCCAGAATCTCTTCGGGAGAAGCCAGGCTGATGGTTATCTTCGTAAAATTATTTTTTACTTTTGTATCTTTCTTAAAAGCCATGTTCTTTATCTTTATTGTGTGAAAACAATCTATTCATAACTAATCGAGTTTCACGCTCAATCCGAGTCCACGCAATTCATGGAGAAGCACATTCAACGACTCTGGGATACCTGGTGTTGGCATAGCATCGCCTTTGACGATGGCCTCGTATGCCTTGCTGCGCCCAACAGTGTCGTCAGACTTGATGGTGAGAATCTCTTGTAACACATGACTGGCTCCGAATGCTTCAAGAGCCCACACCTCCATCTCACCAAAACGTTGTCCACCAAACTGTGCTTTACCACCGAGTGGCTGTTGGGTAATCAAAGAGTAAGGACCAATAGAGCGTGCGTGCATCTTATCCTCAACCATGTGTCCGAGCTTCAAGAAATAGGTGACACCCACCGTTGCAGGCTGGTCAAACTTCTTTCCTGTTTCTCCATCATACAGGTGAGTAGAACACAAGTGAGGTAATCCGGCCTTGTCTGTCCATTCTGATAAATCATCCAATTTAGCACCATCGAAAATAGGTGTGGCAAACTTAACACCCAACTTGCGGCCGGCAGCTCCAAGGATAGCTTCGAATATCTGTCCCAGGTTCATACGAGAAGGCACGCCCAATGGGTTCAATACCAAGTCAACCGGACGACCGTCTTCCAAGAATGGCATATCCTCCACACGAACAATCTTAGACACGATACCCTTGTTACCATGACGTCCGGCGAGTTTGTCACCCACACTAATCTTACGTTTCTTAGCGATGTATACCTTGGCCATCTGCAAAACGCCTGTTGGGAGTTCGTCACCGATAGAGATGGCAAACTTACGACGCTTCAATTCTGCATCAAGCAACTTGTATTTTCGGATATAATTTAGTATCAACGTCTGGATGAGGCCATTTGTATGCTCATCATCCGTCCAGTCGTTTGACTGAATTCCGTCATACTCCAGATTCTTCAAAGCGGCAGCTGTAAAATTGCTTCCCTTTGTAATAATCTCGGCACCCGTATAATCTTTCACACCTTGCGACTTTTTGCTCTCAGTCAAGGTCAACAGCTTGTCAACCAAGATATCTTTTAAGTCTGTATTCTTGGCTTCGTACTCTTCGTCGATCTTCGCAAGAATCAGCTTATCATGCTTCTTGGTCTCACGTGTCTTGATGGCACGCGTAAAGAGCTTTTTGTCAATCACGACACCACTCAAAGATGGGTTGGCCTTCAAAGAAGAATCCTTCACGTCTCCGGCTTTGTCACCAAAGATGGCACGAAGCAACTTCTCTTCAGGAGAAGGATCGCTCTCGCCCTTAGGTGAAATCTTACCAATTAAGATATCACCTGGCTCCACACGTGCACCTACCCTGATGATACCATTTTCATCAAGATCCTTGGTTGCCTCTTCACTGACATTGGGAATGTCGTTGGTGAACTCTTCCATGCCTCGTTTCGTTTCGCGGACATCAAGAGAATACTCATCAACGTGGACAGAAGTCAACACGTCATCACGAACGACACGTTCGGAAATAACCACAGCATCCTCATAGTTGTATCCCTTCCATGGCATGTAAGCCACCAACATGTTACGACCGAGCGCCAATTCACCATTTTCGGTTGCGTAGCCCTCAGTTAAGATGTCGCCATCCTTCACACGTTGACCTTTCACACAAATAGGACGCAAGTCGATGGTCATGTTTTGATTGGTACGACGGAACTTGGGAATACGATATTCCTTCAAGGCAGGTTCGAAACTTACAAACTCTTCTTCCTCGGTGCGGTCGTATAAGATACGAATGGTTGTTGCGTCAACATATTCTATCACGCCATCACCCTCGGCAGTAATCATCGTACGAGAGTTTTCACACACCTGCTTCTCCAATCCTGTTCCTACGATAGGTGCATCATTGTGAAGCAAAGGCACGGCTTGACGCATCATGTTACATCCCATCAATGCGCGGTGACCATCGTCATGTTCCAAGAATGGAATCAGCGCAGCAGAGACAGAAGCGATCTGCTGGGGTGAAACATCCATCAAGGCAACCTCATCGGGATCAACTACTGGGTAGTCGGCATCTTGACGGCATTTCACATAGTCACGAATGAACGAACCATCTTTACGCAACGGAGCATTTCCCTGTCCAACGGGCAAATCTTCCTCTTCCTCTGCAGTCATGAACACGATATGATCATTGTTCATGTCTACTTTTGTATCCTTGACCTTTCGATATGGAGTAACAATGAAGCCCATGTCATTAATCTTCGCATACACGCAAAGTGAAGATATCAAGCCAATGTTTGGTCCTTCAGGACTTTCAATAGGACACAAACGACCATAGTGTGTATAGTGTACGTCACGCACCTCGAAACCTGCACGTTCACGTGAAAGTCCACCAGGGCCTAACGCTGACAGACGACGCTTGTGAGTGACCTCAGCCAATGGATTGGTTTGATCCATGAACTGTGACAATGGGTTGGTTCCAAAGAACGAGTTGATCACACTTGTGATGGTCTTGGCATTGATCAAATCAGTAGGTGTAAAGACTTCGTTGTCACGCACGTTCATGCGCTCACGAATGGTCCTACTCATACGGGCCAATCCAATAGAGAACTGATTGGATAATTGCTCACCAACTGTACGCACGCGTCGGTTAGACAAGTGGTCAATGTCATCCACCGTCGCATTGGAGTTGACCAACTGAATCAAATATTTGATGATTTCGATGATATCATCTTTGGTCAACACACGGATATCCATGTCGGTATCCAAGCCCAATTTCTTATTGATACGATAGCGACCTACTTCTCCCAAATCATAACGCTTGTCAGAGAAGAACAGGTTGTTAAATACCTCCTTGGCACTGGCGTCATCTGCCGGATCAGCATTACGCAACTGACGATAAATGTAGGTAACGGCTTCTTTTTCAGAGTTGGATGGATCCTTCGACAACGTATTAAAGATGATGGCAAACTTGTTAGCCAACTCAGAATCCTTATGCAACAAAAGGGTCGAAGCTCCACTATCCAAGATGTCTTGGACATTCTCTGCAGTGATTTCTGTTTCGCGTTCCATGATGACCTCATTGCGTTCGATAGATACCACTTCACCCGTATCCTCATCCACAAAGTCTTCATTCCAGCTTTTTAGAACACGTGCAGCCAACCGTCGTCCAACAGCGGCTTTCATGTTCTTCTTATTCACCTTTATTTCTTCGGCAAGATCAAAGATTTGAAGGATGTCTTTATCCGCCTGATAACCTATGGCACGCAACAAAGTGGTAACGGGCAGTTTCTTCTTACGATCAATGTAGGCATACATCACATTATTAATGTCTGTTGCGAACTCAATCCACGAACCTTTGAACGGAATGATTCGGGCAGAGTACAACATTGTACCATTGGCATGTACTCCTTGGCCGAAGAAGACACCTGGAGAGCGATGCAGCTGAGAAACAACAACACGCTCTGCACCATTGATAACAAAAGTACCATTATCCGTCATGTATGGAATGGTACCCAGGAACACGTCCTGGATAAAGGTACCAAAATCTTCATGATCGGGATCTGTACAATAAAGTTTCATCTTCGCCTTCAAGGGCACACTATAGGTCAATCCGCGCTCCAGACATTCTTCAATGGAATATCTAGGAGGATCGATAAAGTAATCCAAGAACTCGAGAACGAAATTATTACGCGTATCGGTGATAGGGAAGTTCTCGGCGAACACCTTATACAAACCGTCATTCTTGCGTTCCTCAGGTGGGGTTTCCAACTGTAAGAAATCCTTGAAGGACTTTAATTGCACATCGAGAAAATCCGGAAAAGGAACCGGATTATGCACGCTTGCAAAATTAATTCTGTTATCAATGATTTTTGTAGCCATATATTTTATGATTGGGAAAACAATCCCGTGAGCCAATTAGGATTTTGTCATCTTAAGACACAAAATGGTTAGGACATGCTTACTGAGCAAATCCTAACCACATTCGTAATAAAAGTAATTGGCACCGTATAACCTCTAAGGCTATACAGTACCAAGTATTTAAGCTTACTTGAGTTCTGCCTTAGCGCCGGCTGCTTCGATAGCCTTCTTCAAGTTCTCAGCTTCATCCTTAGACAAGCCTTCTTTGATGGTAGCAGGAGCACCGTCTACCAAGTCCTTTGCTTCCTTCAAGCCAAGGCCACAAGCTTCTTTCACAGCCTTTACAACCTGAAGCTTAGTAGCGCCAACTTCTGTCAAGACAACATCAAAAGATGTCTTCTCTTCAGCTGCGTCAGCTGCACCAGCAGCAGGACCAGCAGCTACAGCAACAGCTGCAGCAGCGGGCTCAATACCATACTCGTCCTTGAGGACTGTTGCCAACTCATTAACTTCCTTAACTGTCAAATTTACCAATTCTTCAGCAATAGCTTTAATATCTGCCATTTTATTCTAAAAATTTAATTTATTTTTTGTCTAATTATTTACTGTTGATGTCATCCATGAATGAGCATCGTTGATTATTCAGGACGCTCGCCTAATGTCTTCAGCACGCCATGAATGGTGTTTGCACCCGATTGGAGAGCAGAAACAACGTTCTTTGCGGGCGATTGCAGCAATGCCACAATCTCTGCGATAACTTCGTTCTTGCTCTTGAGAGCAGCCAGCTCAGCTAATTTATCAGCACCTACATAGATACTTTCTTCAGCATAAGCAGCTTTGAGGGCAGGAATTCCTTCCTTTTGATATTCCTTCAGTAGTTTAGCAGGCACATTGGCTGTCTGTGTGAACATCACAGCGGTGCTGCCTTTCAAACTGTCGTACAAAGGTTCATAGTCAACATCAGATGCGTCGAAAGCTTTCCGCAGAAGCGTATTCTTCACAACGACCATCTTGATCTCGTGCTTGAAGCATTTGCGACGAAGTGCACTGGTAGCTCCAGCATTCAATCCTGTAAGGTCTACAAGATAGAAATGTGGAAACTCCTTAAGCTTCTCACCTATTTCAACGATTATAGTATCTTTTACTTCCTTTTTCATTTTACAAAACTTTTAGAGTTATTCAACTGATTTAGGATCAATCTTGATACCCTTACTCATAGTGCTGGAAATAAAGATACTCTTGATGTATGTACCTTTCGCAGCAGTCGGTTTCAATTTGATAACCGTAGAGATAAACTCTTTTGCATTGCCATAGATTTGCTCAGCTGGCATGCTCACTTTGCCAATGGAGGTATGAATGATACCTGCCTTGTCAACTTTAAAGTCTATCTTACCCTTCTTGATTTCCGAAACTGCCTTAGCAACATCCATCGTTACCGTACCACTTTTAGGGTTAGGCATCAAGCCACGAGGTCCGAGCACACGACCCAAAGGACCTACTTTTCCCATGCATGATGGCATTGTAATGATTACATCTACATCTGTCCATCCACCTTTGATCTTTTCGATATACTCATCCAGACCAACATAGTCGGCACCTGCTTCCTTGGCAGCTGCTTCCTGATCAGGAGTACAGAGGCAGAGAACACGAGTAACCTTACCAGTTCCGTGTGGGAGTGTAACAACACCTCGCACCATCTGGTTAGCCTTTCGTGGGTCTACGCCTAAGCGAACATCAATATCCAGAGATGCATCAAACTTGGTGGTGGTGATTTCCTTCACCAATTCTGAAGCCTCTTTCAATGTGTATGCCTTCCCTGCTTCAACCTTCTCAGCTACTGATTTCTGATTTTTTGTCAGTTTACTCATTTCTAATTGAAGTTTTAATTATTTCCAGGGAATTCCCCTTTTACAGTAATACCCATACTACGTGCAGTACCTGCAACAAGTCTCATTGCACTCTCAATGGTAAAACAGTTCAAATCGGCCATCTTATCTTCAGCAATAGTCCGTACTTGATCCCAAGTAACGGAAGCTACCTTCTGGCGATTAGGCTGAGCTGAGGCTGTCTTTACTTTTGCCATCTCCTTGAGCTGTACGGCTGCAGGAGGTGTTTTGAGAACAAAATCGAATGACTTGTCAGTATAGTAAGTGATAATAACAGGAATGATTTTCCCTGCCTTATCCTGGGTTCTGGCGTTGAACTCCTTGCAGAATCCCATGATATTGATACCCTTAGAACCCAAAGCAGGTCCTACTGGTGGAGAAGGATTCGCAGCACCACCTTTAATCTGTAATTTGATTAATCCAGCTACTTCTTTAGCCATTTTTGTTAATATTTAATTTAATATATACGAAAGATAACCTAACGCCCGTAACTGTGTTAAGCCTCTTTTTCAACTTGCATAAAACTTAGTTCCAACGGAGTCTTACGTCCAAAAATCTTTACCAAGACCTTCAGTTTATGTTTCTCGGCATTCACCTCTTCGATGACGCCACTGAATCCACTAAAAGGCCCATCTGTTACCTTGACAACCTCATCAACCTCATAAGGAACTTCAATCCCGTTCATTATTTCGGTATCTTCGGCTTCGCCAAGCATACGATTGATTTCAGACTGGGGAACAGGCGATGGATTGTCCAAACCTCCTAGGAAACCCAAGCAATTGGGCATGAAACGCAAAGTATGCGCCACATCACCCACGAGGGAAGCTTCAACAAAAATGTATCCCGGGAGACTGATCTTCTCCTTTTCAACTCTCTTGCCATTACGCAAGGTTGCATGTTTCTCCATTGGTATCAAAACCTGAGAGACATGCTGTTGTAACAACGTGTTGTGTTTGATTTCAGCCTCAATGTATTCTTTCAACTTGGCTTCTTTTCCACTGACAGCACGCAGTACATACCAATTCTTTTTTGTTTCTGCCATATCCTAATGATTTAACCTGGATAAACAATGCCCATCAAGTGCTGGAAGCACCAGTCCATACAGAACACAATCAGTGCAATGACTAGGGAAGCAGATAATACAACCACTGCACTGTGAGTTAATTCCCGGCTTGTAGGCCAAGTAGTTTTATGCGCAAGTTCATCATAGCAAGCTTTGCAGTAATTTACTACATTCTTGAAAAAACTTTCAATCTTCTTAAACATATGATTTTCTTTTTAGCACGGGTTGAAAGACTCGAACTCTCGACACCTGGTTTTGGAGACCAGTGCTCTACCAACTGAGCTAAACCCGTAAAAGAAGTCCCCGCAACCGCATTGCGGGAACTTTGTATGATAACGAGAAAAGATATACTTTTACTCGCGTGTGGTCAATTTACTTTACGTCGTCAAGAATCTGTGTGATCTGGCCAGAACCTACGGTACGACCACCCTCACGGATAGCGAAACGAAGACCTTCGTTCAGAGCAACCTTGTAAATCAAGGTAACCTCAATCTCTACGTTGTCACCAGGCATCACCATCTCTACGCCTTCTGGCAAAGTGATCTCACCTGTACAGTCCATTGTACGGAGATAGAACTGAGGACGATACTTGTTACCGAATGGAGTATGACGTCCACCCTCTTCCTTCTTCAATACATAGATGGAAGCCTTGAAGTGATCGTGAGGAGTGATGGCACCTGGGTGTACAACAACCATACCACGCTTTACTTCATCCTTATCGATACCGCGGAGCAAAAGTCCTACGTTATCACCAGCTTCACCTTCAGAAAGAATCTTACGGAACATTTCAACGCCTGTTACAACAGACTTCTTGTCCTCACCAAGACCGAGCAACTGAATCTCGTCGCCAACCTTTACCTTACCAGTCTCAATACGCCCTGTTACAACGGTACCACGACCTGTGATAGAGAACACGTCCTCTACAGGCATCAAGAAAGGTTTGTCAAGATCACGCTCTGGCTCTTGAACCCACTCGTCAACAGTATCCATCAGCGTCATCACGCTGTCAACCCACTTGTCAACGCCATTCAATGCTCCCAGTGCAGAACCACGAACGATTGGAGTATCCTCTTCGAATTCGTATTGCTCAAGAAGTTCGCGCAACTCCATTTCAACGAGTTCAAGCATCTCTTCGTCTTCTACCAAGTCACACTTGTTCATGAAGACAACCGCCCTCAGTTATCAAGCTGACTATGAGTACAGAAACGGTCGGCGTGTACTCTTGGGACAGAGCGTACAGCAAAACGTCGAGATTACCGTCAGGAATATTGTCAAAGTTGGCG
>CABTXD010000008.1:0-62763 GCA_902488665.1 uncultured Prevotella sp.
CACTTTCTTTTCCATTTTGATGGTCAGGTTGCCGTCGTTATCGATATTCACGACAAAATCGTCCTTCTTCAAGCCGGGTGCAGCCAACTCTACTACATAATCACCATCATGAGCAATCACGTTGATGGCAGGTGCTGTACTGTTCAATCTTGGTGCAAGACCTGTATCAAAAAAATCATCAAACACACTTGGTAACCATGAATTTCTGTTTCTTACTGGTAACATAATCATTTCCTCCTATTTTTATATTGTTTATTTTTATTTGCTCTTTCGAGTTCACTAACCATTGTTGCAAGGAGCGTACCAGCGAAGAATTTGTGCCATTATGGCGCATATTCCATTATTTAGCCCAAAAACCAAGCCATTATGTCAGCCGTTTAAGACTTTTCATCCAACTCAGTATCAGCGTTATTGACGTACAGATCAAGGCTTTTCCATGCTCTTCACCCTCTGTGTTTGCTTCACTTTCATTCTGATAGGCACGTTATAATGCATACTGACTGGTCTACCCACTAGCATGCCAGGTGTCCAACGTTTCATGTGTTTCATTTCTCTAATAATGATTTTATCAAACCTTGATCCCTTCGAACGATACACTTTAAAATCTTTGCAACGACCTTTTTTATCGATAACAAAATTCACCACCATGATTCCCGTTAACGTAGAGTCAGCCTTCATCAGCTTAGGAATCACCCTATCGCTCACAAATGCCATCAACGCTTTTTGCCCTCCGGGATAAACTGGCATCACCTCGGGATTGGAAAATATCTTTTCCGACGGTTCAACATACTTCGATGAGCCCACACACTGTGCCGACATTGCCGCCCAAACAGCCATCATAAGCCAAAATAACAACACACTTCTTCTCATCATCATATTTACTCTTTAGTTTTAGAAACTGTATTTTCTTCATTCTCACGCTCCCTCTTAATCGTGATAGGAAAGTTAAATTTTATAGGCATAGGCTTGCCATTGAACTTACCAGGGGTCCACCTCCGCATCCTTTTCAGTCCGTTTAGAAATAAGGTATCAATCTCGGGAGCCACCGATTTTACTACTTTAAAACTGTCACAAGCTCCATTTTCCAGAACGACAAACGAGATCAACAACTTTCCTTCTGCTGAGCTTTTAATACTGTCCAGCCCGGGAGCCACAGAATCTATCATCCATTTGCGCAAGGCGACTGTTCCACCAGGATAAACAGGCATGTCGTCAATGACAGACCAACAATTGTATCCATCTGGTCGTGGCAAGCTTTTCTTGTGACTTTGCGACCACGTCATCTGAAAAACAACGAAGCAAAACATAACTAACAAAATACCATATTTCTTCATATCTTATCTTTTTTAAACATTGTTCCATCCTTTTAAAAAGTACATCCGCACCGTCTATGACCGAGGAAACCAAAGACAGGTGCGAACTGTACTTCAGATTTGCATATAGCTTTCGTAGACAAAGATACAACTTCAGACTGCCCTTGTCAATAGTCCGACAGACATTGACACACGCAGAAAATACAAACAGCTGACTATCAGGTATTTAAAATATCCAAAACATCTCTTTTGACACATCAAAGAACGAATATGAATTGTTTTTTATACCTTTGCCATGAACAAAAAAGACCAAAACACAGTCGTATGCAAAAGATACTCGTGATACTGCTTTCTGCCACCCTTCTACTCGGCGCATGCAACCCGAGCAGCCAAAAAAGCGCCCTCCCCGCACCCGAGCAGCAAGCCCGCACCTACATTGACAGCGCCCTGCAGTATATCGACCAACACAACTTAAAGGCTGCCATGGTGCAACTGAAGCAAGCCGAACGACTGGTTCCCTCGCTCGACAGTGCCAAAACCATCTTCCATATCTACCAGTATATCGGGTGGATCAATGAGAACAGCGGTGCCAACGAACTGGCCCTGCAATACCAAAACCGTGCCCTAAAATATGCCATGACGTATGGAAAGCCCGAACACATCGTCGACGTTCTGGTGAACAAGGCCAATACATTTTTCAATATGGAGCTGCCCGACAGTGCCCGCAACGCCACCAAAACCGCCATGCTGTATTATCACAAGGTTGGCAGAGGACAGCAGTCGGTCATCCAAAAGCACCTGGCTCATTACGACCTGCTGCGCGATTCGCTTGCATCAGCCGAGCATCACGCCTACCAGGCTTTCATGCTGGCACAAGACTCGTCGGCTCTTGGCAACGCTCTCACGCTACTCAGCCAAATCTACACGCGGCAAGACCAGCCCGAGAAGGTAAGGCTCGTCATGTCGATGATGTCGAAAAAGAGCAACTCCACCATGGCGTACAACCGACTGCTCGCCGAAACGCACTTGCACGAAACACATGGTGACTACCGCAAGGCATACGAATCGATGCTGCGCCTCAAAGCACTCGACGACTCGCTTTACTCAGAGAAAACGCACACCGACATCATCAAGGTGCAAAACGATTATGACAACGCCGTGCTACAATTAGACCGTGCCCGCCAACGATACCGCTACTCGGTCGTCATCATCGCCCTCTTGGTGCTACTGTTTGCCCTCTCCTACTGGTATTACCGACGCAACCACCTGCTATACAAGCGATTCCAAGAGCAAATAGCCGACATCAAAGACGAACTGCACACACGGCTTTCGGCTAAAACCCTCACGATAGAAGAGATGAAACAGGCGATGGACAGCCGGTTGGAAGAGTTGGAGCAACTGAAACGCAAGCTACCCCCAGCCATGCAGGCAGACCGCAATTATGAGTCGGTGGCACAGACCAAGCTGGGCATCGACGTGCTTGATGCCATCCTACACAATGGCAACATTAGCCAGTTTGGCAAGAAAGAGCAGGTTGCCGTGGCCAGCATCATGCCCAATATCGATGCCGAACTGGCTGAACTGCTCAACAACCAGTCGTTGGCACTGACACCCAAAGAAACATTTTTCTGCATCATGGAACGCAACGGCATGGCCGACAGCGAGAAAGCAAAGGCATTTTGCTGTTCGGAACAAGCCGTAAGGTCTACTAAAAGTCGGCTCACTAAAAAACTGCGTACTATGCCTCACCTGCATGGCATGGCACCTGCGCCACGACCAACCAGCCCAGTTCAACCTGATATGGAAAACCAATAACAAGGTGTGAAGCCCATGTTTTGTCCGTTTTTCTTCCCTAATTTTAACACTTCTGGAACCTCACAAATAGAAAAAATATAGGGCATTTTTAGGGTGTTCTGAACCCTTAACAGCGCAACAAACATGACTTTGATGGGTTAACCCATTGAGTTAACTGGCCAATATCAATGCAATAACACGCCTAACCCTTTGCTTTTCCAACGCAAAATCATGGTTTTTGCGGCCATTTCGCACCGTTTTTACGACCAAATAACACCAAGATTTTCGTAACACGCTGAGTATCAAGCATTCCTATTTTTCGCGTATTTGCGAGCAAGGACCCACTTCGTTACAAATACGCCCGTATTTAGAGAGCGATTGTCAACATATTTCAGATTTTTTAAGACAATTTTTTATTGCATCGGAATGACACGGAACGTCACGGATAGGCAGTGAAATTCCGTGAAACTCCGTTGCAACATAAATCATATTCTTACAACTAAACAACCTGCTCAAAACAAATGAAAGATGTGTGACGACACGACCTTATAAAAGGAAAAAACTTGTACTTCTGCCTAAAAACAAGTATTTTTGTAACCAAATTCTTGGCGGATGACAGAGACACTCAAAGAGAAAACGGCAAAAGGTATATTTTGGGGGGCGATGAGCAACATCACTCTGCAATTGGTAGGCGTGGTGTTTGGCATCATGCTGGGTCGCATCCTGTCCGACGAAGACTATGGCATGATGGCGATGATAGCCATTTTCCAGTTGATTGCCATTGCCCTTCAAAACAGTGGGTTCACGGTAGCCATTACCAATATGAAATCCCCTACCCACGATGACTACAACGCTGTATTCTGGTTCAACATCTTGGTTGGCGGCACCTTGTACATCCTTTTGTTCCTATCCGCTCCCCTAATTGCTTCCTTCTACGACACGCCAGCCCTGACATCCCTATGCCGATACAGTTTTTTAGGCATCCTCTTCGCCTCGTTCGGCACCGCCCAATCGGCATGGCTGTTCAAGAACTTACACGCCAAGCAACAAGCCAAAGCCAACATCGTTGCCGTTTTGCTGTCGAGCGTCACGGGAGTACTGATGGCGTGGGGCGGTTTTCGTTATTGGTCATTAGCCACTCAAAGTTTGGTGTACATCCTGCTGTGTACCCTCCTCTATTGGCATTATTCGCCTTGGCGACCCTCCGTACACCACATTTCGTTTGCTCCCGTGAGACGAATGTTCAAGTTCTCATTCAAAATCCTACTCACCACGCTCATCACCCACGTCAACAACAACGTGCTGAACATTCTGTTGGGCAGGTTATACACCAAACACGACGTGGGACAATACTACCAAGCCTACCAATGGGACAGCAAGGGATTTCAGTTGGTGCAGAGCATGGTGAACCAAGTGGCACAACCTGTACTCGTTGAACTGAAGAGTGAGGCAGACCGACAGCTGCATGTCTTTCGCAAGATGATGCGCTTTTCGGCATTTATCAGTTTCCCCCTCTTGTTGGGATTGGGACTGGTGTCGCGCGAATTCATCGTGCTTACCATTACCGAGAAGTGGCTTCCCAGTGCCCAACTCCTTCGTCTGTTGTGCGTGAGTGGGGCTATTTTTCCCCTCATCACACTGATGTCGAACCTCATCATCAGCAAGGGGAAAGCCAATGTCTACCTTGGTTGCACCGTTGCCTTAGGCGTATTACAAATCGTCCTCATGCTATTGCTGTGGCCCTACGGCATCCGCAACATGGTTATTGCCTATGTGTGCCTCAACGTGAGTTGGCTTTTTGTGTGGTTCTACTTCGTGAGAAAGTCCACGGGATACACGCTTTCGCAGTTTTTTAAGGATGTGTTGCCCTTTGCAGTCAGTGCGTCAGTGGTCATGGTTGTGACCTACTATGCCACGCTGGGCATCACTCATCTGCTCCCGTTATTAGTCGTCAGGGTGATAATGGCTGCTGTTTTGTATTACGTCATCATGCGCGTTGCCAAAGCAGAGATACTCCGCGAATGCCAAGCTGCCATTCTTTCTAAATGGAAGAAAAAGCGTTAAGGACATCCACTTAATCCATTATTTTATGTATATTTGCTCATTATTGAAAATCAAAGCAGAAATTTAACACATGCAAGCCATTATATTAGCCGCCGGAATGGGGCGTCGCTTAGGAAGCTACACCAAGGAGAACACCAAATGTATGGTACCCGTCAATGGGGTAAGGCTCATTGACCGCATGCTCACGCAACTCTCCGCATTGCATCTAAAACGTGTATTGATTGTGGTGGGCTATAAGGGAAAAGAACTCATCCACCACATCGGAGAGCGATATGCAGACACTCTAAAGATAGAATATGTAGAAAATCCCATTTACGACCGCACCAATAATATTTATTCATTGTCGTTGGTAAAGGAGCAAATGCAAGAAGACGACACGCTCTTGATAGAGTCGGATCTCATTTTCTCTGACCGACTTTTCTCCATGATTCTTGCCGATGAGCGTCCCAACATTGCCCTCGTTGCCAAATATGAGACATGGATGGACGGTACCATGGTGCGCATTGACCAAGATGGCAACATCGTAAACTTTGTTCCCAAAAAGGCTTTCAACTATCAGGAGGTTGACTCGTATTATAAAACGGTGAACATTTACAAGTTTAGCAAAACGTTTTCGCAAACACAGTACGTTCCTTTTCTTGATGCCTACTGTAAAGCTTTGGGCAATAACGAATATTACGAACAGGTGTTGCGCGTGATTACGCTCTTGGACAAAACCAACCTCAAAGCACTTGACATTGGTAATGAGAAGTGGTACGAGATAGACGATGTGCAAGATTTGGACATTGCAGAAACCATTTTCGCTAAAGACGACGAGATGCTCAAGCGGTATAACTATCGCTATGGTGGGCATTGGCGTTTTCCCAAGATGCTGGACTACTGCTATTTGGTAAACCCCTACTTTCCTTGTGAGCAGATGAAAGCCGAGATGAAAGCCAACTTTGACACCCTGTTGACCGAATATCCGTCGGGTATGTATGTTAACTCGCTGTTGGCAGGCAAGTGTTTTGGCATTAAACAAGAATACATGGTGGTGGGCAACGGAGCGGCAGAACTCATCAAGAGCCTCATGGAAAACGTTAAAGGTCATGTGGGCATGGTGTTCCCCACGTTCGAAGAATATCCGCATCGACTGCGAAAAGAGCAGATAGTATCGTTTGTTCCGCCCTTGGACACGCTGCGATATACTGCCAACGACTTGATGAATTTTTACAAAGACAAGTCCATAGACATGCTGTTGCTCATCAATCCGGACAATCCCTCGGGCAACTTCATACCCAAAGCCGACGTTGTGAGACTGGCAGCATGGTGCAAGGAGCGAAATATACAGTTAGTGGTTGACGAGTCGTTTGTAGACTTTAGTGATGACTTTCTACACAACTCACTTCTCTGTGATGAAACATTGGAAGCCTATCCCAACCTGTTGGTTATGAAAAGTATTTCAAAATCGTACGGCGTCCCGGGACTTCGGTTGGGCATCTTGGCTACCTCACAACGAGAAACCATTGCTCGCATCAAGAAAGACGTGTCAATATGGAATATCAACTCGTTTGCTGAGTTCTTCATGCAGATATACAATAAATATCAAGCACAATACGAAAAGGCGTGTCAACAATTCATTGACGAGCGCAATCGCTTTGCCCTACGCTTGAAGGAGATACGCTTTTTGCGTGTTCTGCCAACCCAAGCCAACTACTTTTGTTGTGAGGTAAAACCGCCTTATACTGCAGCCGAGCTGACCAAACTGCTGTTGGCACGCTTTGACATCATGATAAAAGATTGCAACAGCAAGACATCGCTCAAAGGATTAAACTATATTCGCATCTCTATCCGCAACCAAGCGGACAACGACCAACTAATCACAGCATTGCTCAACCTACAAAACGAAACCATATAAATGAAAATATGTATTTGCGGAGGAGGTAACTTAGGGCATGTGGTAGCTGGCTTCTTGGCTGCACAACCCACTCATGAGGTGAGTTTATTGACACGACATCCCGAGCGGTGGACGCATCATTTGCTCATTGACACCCCCAATGGAGAGGTGTTAAAGGGGGAGTTATGCCACATCAGTACGCATGCCAAAGAAGTAATACCTTCGGCAGATTTGGTTTTACTGTGCCTCCCAGGATATGCACTGCACGACACACTGGAGCAAATAAGTAAGTACCTGTCGCCCCACGTACCTGTGGGAAGCATCGTATCGAGTACGGGCTTCTTCTTTGAAGCGTTGGACATATTGCCCGAAACCACACCTCTCTTTGGCTTTCAGCGCGTACCTTTCATTGCCCGAACCACTCAATATGGACATCGAGCATCGCTGTTGGGCTATAAACCTCAACTCAATTTAGCAATTGAACGAGGTGGCGAGGCTACTGAAGCATTAAGGGAAACATTACAAGAAATGTTGCATACCCCCATCAGTCTGTTAGATAACTATTACGAAGCGAGTTTGACAAATAGCAATCCGCTATTGCACACCGCTCGTCTGTACGAGCTATGGCACACTTGGCACAAGGAGATTGTATATAAAGAGGTGCCGCTTTTCTACACCGATTGGACCGACGAAGCCGCACAATTATACATCCAAATGGATGAAGAACTTCAAACTCTATTGAGCAAATTAAAGGTAAAGCAGGGCGCAATACCCACTGTTCTCGACTATTACGAGAGTAGGGATGCACATAGTTTAAGCAAAAAGCTGTCGTCCATTGCTGCCTTTCAAGGCATACCTGCGCCCATGAAAGCCGTTGAAGGAGGTTATCAACCCGACTTTTCCAGTAGGTATTTCACAGAAGACTTCCCCTATGGGCTGGCTATTATCCACCGATTGGCGCATCAACACGGTGTAGAGGTTCCCCATATTGACAAGGTTTATGAATGGGGGATGCGTCAATTGTCAAAATAAAACAGCAGTCATGAACACACCACTCATACCACACGAGGAACTGCGACAACGATATAATCCCGACGGCTCGTTGCTGCGTCGCCAACAGCTGCGCATGCTACACATCCTTGTTGAGGTTGACAAGATATGCAAACGCCACAACATTCGGTATTGGCTCAGCAGTGGAACATTGATAGGTGCCGTTCGACATGGCGGTTTTATCCCTTGGGATGATGACTTGGACATTGAGATGATGCGCTCGGACTACGAGCGACTTTTGGAAATACTACCCTACGAACTGCCCGATGACTTAGCATTACAAGCCCATAGCACCGACCCAAATTATTGTTACCATTACGCAAAGGTGCGCGACCGTTGTTCCTATATCGAAGAGAAGCCCAACTACGACCGCTTTTTTAAGCATCGTGGCATCTATATAGACATCTTTCCTTTGGAAAAACAACACATGTGGACACACAAACTTTCGGAACTTTCCTTCGGTCATGCCTACAAACTCATGCGTACTTACAAGGGAAGCGACGAGGAGTGCATGAAAAAAGTGAAACGACTGTATGCGTGGAATGTAAGATTTATCTACCCATTACTGCGCTTGGTGAATCGCATCACGGGCGCAAAGACCATCACCAGCGGACTTGGGATTCCGTTTCACAATCCCCGATACGAAGAGGATATATTCCCATTGATAACCATTGTGTTTGATAATCGACCGTTCATGGCTCCCCATGACAGCGATCGCATGTTGCGACACATTTATGGCGACTATATGAAGCTGCCCGATTTAAGCCAGCTGAAGCCTCATACAGGCAGCATTGAAATATACAATAACGAAACCAACAAACATTGATAGGACATGAAACAGCCTGCAAAAACAGACGTGGCGGTACTGATACTCTTCTTTAACCGTCCCAAGGAACTGGGCAACCTGTTTGAACAAATCAAACTGGCTCGCCCCAGCAAGTTGTATCTGTATCAGGATGGACCACGCAACGACAGCGACTTGCCACGAATGGAAGCGTGCCGAAAGCTGCTCAATGATGAGCAGATTGACTGGGAGTGTGAGGTACATCGCAACTACCAAGAAGTGAACAGGGGCTGCGACCCTTCCGAATATCTCTCCCAAAAGTGGGCATTCAGCCATGAAGACAAGTGCATTGTCTTGGAAGATGACAACGTGCCTGCCCTCTCGTTCTTCCCTTTTTGCAAAGAATTGCTTGACAGATATGCTCATGATGAGCGCATCGGCATGATTGCAGGCATGAATTACGATGAAGAAACACAGGGAATTCCCGATGATTACTTCTTCACCACCACCTTTAGCATCAGTGGCTGGGCATCGTGGAAGCGGGTAGTTGACAAATGGGACGCTACTTATTCGTTCCTTGACGACAAGTACAATCGGCAGCAATTGGAAGCTCTTATTAAAGAAAGGAAATACCAAAGCGACTTTATCGAGTTTTGCGAGTATCACCGTTCGGTGGAGAAAGCTTATTACGAAACGATTTTTCATGCAGCCATCTTCTTCCATTCACAACTCTGCATCGTTCCCCGAGTGAACATGATCAGCAATGCTGGAGCTACTGAAGACGGAGTTCACCTCAGTGGGAGCAACGACGATCTACCCAAAGCCATTCGAGGTATCTTCACCATGCAACGCCACGAACTGTCGTTTCCGCTGAAACACCCGCGATATGTCATTGAAAATGTGGGCTACAAGCACCGCATGTTCCGCATCATGGGCTGGGGACATCCTTGGCTCAAGATAGGACGATCGGTAGAAGAGCTGTTCATCAACTTGCGTAAAGGCAACTTCAAACGCATCAAAGAGGCGATGGTCAATCGAATGCGCAAACTATGTGGCAAATCCAAATGGGACTAACAATAGCTTAAAAGAATAAACATCTTAAATAATAAAAAACCTACATTTATGAAAAAAACGCTCATTTTTGCTGCCCTCACACTATCTCTATCCGTGGCAGCTCAAACCAATCCGTTGTGGATGAGACACACTTCGATCTCTCCCGATGGGCAAACCATTGCATTTTCGTACAAAGGAGACGTGTTCACCGTACCCGCTTCGGGCGGTCAGGCACGACAGCTTACCTCGAATGCAGCATACGATTCCTACCCCATTTGGAGTCCTGACGGCAAAAAGATTGCTTTCGCATCGAGTCGTGAAGGTAGCTTGGATATTTTCGTAATGAACAAATTCGGTGGCGAACCCAAGCGGTTGACCACCCGAAGCACCAACGAAACTCCCATTGCATGGCGTGACAACGAGCATATTCTGTTCAGTGCGGCCATCATGCCAACAGCAAAATCCATCTTTTTTGCCAGTAGCAGTTTCCCACAAGTGTACGAGGTAAACTTGAAAGGCGACCGCCCCAAGCTCTTCTCGGTAGTGAACATGGAGGATTTGAGCATCAACCAAAAGGGTGAAATATTGTATCATGACAAGAAAGGATACGAGGATCCATTCCGCAAACATCACCGATCGCCTATCACAAGGGATATATGGCTCAACCAAAATGGCAACTTTAGCAAACTTACTACCTTCAATGGTGAGGATCGTACGCCACGCTGGGCATCCGATGGCACCTCTTTTTACTACCTAAGTGAGGAAGACGGGACCTTCAATGTGTACAAGCGAAGCGTAAAAAGCGCTGACAAGACACAAATTACTCACCACACCAAACACCCCGTGCGCTATCTATCAGTGGCACAAAATGGGCGGATTTGCTACAGTTACGACGGTGAGATATACACCCAAATGGGGTCGGCTGCACCACAAAAAGTAAACGTGAGCATTACTGCCGACCGTAATGACATCGACTTGAGTCGACAGATAAAGACATGGGGAGCCACAGAGATTGCTCTTTCACCCAACGGAAAGGAAATAGGATTCGTACTTCATGGTGACGTGTATGTAACTAACATCGAATACAAAACCACCAAACAGATTACTGATACACCCGAACAAGAGCGTTCGATTGAATTCTCTCCCGATGGATTAGCGATTGTCTACGCATCGGAACGAGAAGGGTTGTGGCAGATTTACCAAACAACCATGAAGAATAAAGCGGAGAAACAGTTTGCGTATGCCACCGACTTACAGGAAGAACGCCTCATCCATTCGGCTTATACCTCTTTCCAACCGCAATACAGTCCCGATGGGAAAAGCATTGCTTTCTTTGAGAACAGGGGTACACTCAAAGTGCTTGATGTAAAGAGCAAGAAAGTAAGAACCGTAATGGACGGCAAATATGTTTACTCTTATAGCGACGGAGATATTTGGTTTGAATGGAGTCCAGACAGCAAATGGCTCATCTCCAATTATATCGGAACAGGAGGATGGAACAACCAAGACATCGCCTTGATTGACGCAGAAGGTAAAAAGCCCATTTACAACCTTACACAAAGTGGCTATAACGCAGGTAATGGAAAATGGGTATTAGGCGGAAAAGCCATCATCTTCCAAAGCGACCGAGCAGGCTATCGCAGTCATGGAAGTTGGGGAACAGAAGACGATGTGTACATCATGTTCTTCGACTTGGACGAATATGAGAAGTTCAAGATGACGAAAGAGGAAAAGAGTCTCCTCGACGAAGCAGCGAAAGAAAAGAAAAAAGCCGAAGAGCCAAAGACGGTAGACGTGACGGTGAAGAAGAAAGAAAAGAAGGAAGAGCCTATCAAACTGGACTTGGACAACTGTCGCGACCGTGTGCTTCGGCTCACTGTCAACTCATGCCGATTGGGCGATGCTGTGCTAAGCAACGACGGAAACGCCCTCTATTATCAGGCTGCCTTCGAAGGTGGTTACGACTTATGGAAACATGATCTACAAGATAAGAGTACAAAAATTGTGTTGAAAGGTGTTGGAGGCGGCGGTATGCTGGCGGACAAAGACTTCAAGAATCTGTACCTGTGCTCTGGAGGAGGTATCAAGAAGATAGATATCGGTAGCAACTCGTCGAAGAATGTCACCTTTGAAGCACGCTTCAACTACAAGCCTTATCAGGAAAGGGAGTACATGTTCAACCACATCTGGCAGCAGGTGAAGGATAAATTCTATAAGGTCGACCTGCACGGTGTCGATTGGGACGGCTACAAAAAGAGTTATGCACGGTTCTTACCTTATATCAATAACAACTACGACTTCAGTGAAATGCTGAGCGAAATATTGGGCGAACTGAACGCATCACACACAGGTGCGCGCTATTTTGGCGGTGGTGCCAACCTTAGCACTGCTACCTTGGGCTTGTTCTACGACCAGACGTACGATGGAGATGGACTGAAAGTCGAAGAGGTTATCAATCGTGGACCTTTCTCAGTGAAGAAAACAGGGGTTACGAAAGGCTGCATCATTGAGAAAATAGACGGTGAACCGATATTGAAAGACAAAGACTACTACTATATGTTGGACGGAAAGTCGGGTCGCAATGTCAGGGTATCGGTGTACAATCCCACCACCAAAAAACGTTTCGATGTAACGGTCAAGGCCATTAGCAAGGGCTACCAAGACGAATTGCTGTACAGACGATGGGTGGACAGGAACCGCCAATTGGTAGACAGTCTGTCGCATGGACGGTTGGCATACGTACATGTGAAGGCCATGGATAGCGAGAGTTTCCGCACTGTATTCCATGAATTGCTGAGCGACAAGAATAGAAATCGCGAGGCTGTGATTGTAGACGAGCGGCACAATGGTGGCGGCTGGCTGCACGATGACTTGTGTACGCTGCTCTCGGGCAAGCAATATCAGAGTTTTGTCCCACGTGGACAGTTCATTGGCAAGGACCCCTGGAACAAATGGACCAAGCCTTCGTGTGTCATGGTGTGCGAAGATGACTACAGCAATGGACACGGATTCCCATTCGTGTACAAAGAGTTGGGCATCGGAAAGCTCATTGGTACACCTGTTGCAGGCACCATGACCGCCGTTTGGTGGGAAACACTCATCGACAACACCATGGTCTTTGGCATTCCACAGGTAGGTTGCCGAGACATGCGGGGCAACTTTGGAGAGAACACACAACTCAATCCTGACATCGAAGTTTACAACACTCCGGAAGATTACATCAATGGCAACGACCAACAATTGAAGCGGGCTGTCCAAGAAATGTTGAGAAAATAAGTCAGGATTTGACATGCAGTATCCATAAAAGGCTTCCACTCTTGGAGGCCTTTTTTGTTGCTCATTGATGCATAAAGATAAAGTTATCGTTGGTTTTATTTATACAATTAAAAATGTTATATCGTTAAGAAACAACTCACTTTCCTTCTCATTATTTCGCAAAAACAGCGATAAAATTAACAAAATAGAAAGTTTTTACGCATATTAGCAATCATTTTGATTTATTTTATTTACTTTTGTAACCCTATACATTTACACATCAAAATGACATATCTATGAGAAAATTATTACTTAGCTTGATGAGTTTATTCTCCCTATGTGGCTTTGCTAAAGACGTAAAAGCCTCCTTCATGGCTGATGAAGCAGTGAAACCCTACTACCAAATGGGCTGGGACTCGGTTGATGAAGCAAACACATGGAAGTATTTACGAGTAAACTCCGGTGCCACATGGACCATAATAGCCAAACCTCGGGTAAAAGGTTTACCCGATTTTACTGCCTTTGACCCCAAGAGCCAGTATTCCTTGTTTATCCCATACAGCAATGGTAATCAAAACGAGACCACCATTTCGCCCGAAATAGAGATACTCCCCAATAGCAAATGCCAGTTTTACAGTTGTTTCAGTGGCATTTTCTTGTTCAGCGCCCGATGGACTCTTTCTATTATTGACGTAGCCTCTTCCAAGTCAAAGACCTTGCTTGATGCCTTCATGTGGGCACAGGAAGTAGGTTATGATGGACCCAACTGGCAGAAATTTAACATTGACTTGTCTGAATATGCCGGCAAAAAAGTGCGCTTCAGTTTCAACTATAAGGGCTCACAGGGTGAAGATGTCTTGATTGACGGATTCAAACTGATGCAAACAGACTCTTCAGAAAGCTCCTCTGTAACGATTAACGAAGGTGAGGAAGTACACTTTCAAAACACCTCAGAAGGCAACATTCAATCATACAAATGGACGTTCACAGGTGGAACTCCAGCAGAGTCGACAGACCAGAATCCCACTGTTCGCTACGACCAGGCAGGCACCTATCCCGTGACACTTACCGTCAGTGATGGTACATCTACCAACACTTACACACGCAAGGAGTACATCCATGTGGTTACGGTTGCACCCAAAGCATGGATTGGCCTACCAGAAGAAGGTTATCAGTCACCCTATATCGGTTGCTTCGTACCAACGGATGTCCCGGTACAATTCAAGGATTTATCTGAAGGAAAGCCCACGGAATGGAATTGGACGTTCAATGGAACGAACATAGAGAGCAGCACTGAACAGAATCCGGTGGTGAAATATACCAAACAGGGCGTATTCAGTGTTTCCCTTAGATCTTTCAATAGTGCAGGCGTGAGCACCGATATCTTGCAAAAAGCCATACAGGCTGGTGGCGAACAGTATGTCTGGAACATCTCACCAGATGAAAGCGGGAACTTGAAGAAAATAGCTCTTGGATATTATGGCAACTATGCTGGCTCCAATTTCCTTGGCATGAGGAAATTTGCAGAGCATTTCCATAAGCCCTTGGTCAAGTCAACCATCAAAGAGGTAGGCATCTTCTTTGTGTCAACCACCAGCATCTCCCCCGACTCCATCATCACTGTCAGCATTGCAAAAGCTGATGCCAAGGGCATGCCAGGCGAAGTCTTGGGGAAGAGTTCAATGAAGGTTTCCCAACTATCCCTATTCACAAACGAAAATCCCGTGGCGACAAAGTTCAAATTTGACACACCAATCGAGATTAATGAAGAATTCTTTGTTGTCATTGAAGGAATACCGGGCGTGGCTGATAATAATGGAGTTGACGACATTGCCATATTGGCTCTCAAGCGTGATGATAACGGCAAGTCGACCACCTACCACGAATTGGCCGAAGAAGATGAGAAATATCAATATACAGGGAGATATTTCTGGTACAAGAGTGATGATACAAAAGTATCGCTGGGCGTATGTCCTCTCCTGACCTACACGAATATTCCGACAGGAATAAAGGCGGCCACGACCGATGCGTCCACCACCGGTTTACGCTTTGATGGCACACAACTCTACCTCGATAAGCAGTTCGACCGATTGGATGTGTATACGCTCAGTGGTAACAGCGTGCTGTCTATCTCGAATCCCAACGCTCACGTATCCCTCCAAGCACTGCCAGCGGGCATGTACATCGTAAGGGGTATGTGTGACAAGAGCCCTGCCGTATTGAAGATTGTCAAGAGATAATCTCTCATAACACATAGAACAGACCCATCCCTGTCACCAAACCATCGGTGCGGGATGGGTCTGTTTTTTTATTTTGAGGGCGGTTCTATAAATTACCACCGTAAAGTTTTTTTATGTAAGTCTTTTTACGTTTTGTCATCTTGTGGACTCTTTTTGGTTCAATTTGCTTGTTCATTCAGTCGTATAGCTCGCTATACTCCTTCACTCACAAACAAATTGACCTCAAAAAACAGTCTCACAATCTGTCAAAGCTAATTTACAGAACCGCCCTTGAATGAAAGAACAACAGAACCAACTCAACCGCGGTGCGTGGTGCAAACAGCATGAGTAACATAAAAAGGAAAACGACAAAACAAGTCAAACTTGCTTCAGAGGTGTGAGTTTGGCGATGAGTTCGTTTCGCATTTCCGCCGTTATCCTCCTGCCCCGAAGACTCCTTACCACCGGAAAGTTGTCAAAATAAGCATCTGTAGACAGGTACCATGCGTGCTGTTTCACTTCTGCCAGCCGTTGTAGCTCGTGTTCCATCAAAGACATGTACTTGGGGTTGACCACCGAAACGAAATGCCCCCGTCCCTGCACCTCGAGCAAGAGGATGAGACGTGGCGTGGCTGATGATTGCACGGAGGCAGACTTTGCCTCACTCATCCGAGAGCTGACGCTGATTTCCCAACCATACTTTTCATTCAACTTTTTCATCATCTGGCGAAAGACCTTGCCGTGTGGCGAGGTGTCCACGATGCCTTTGTAGGCGATATAATAATGAATCATCTCGTGCAACAACACGTTCTGATACTGCCGTTCGGTCTGATTATAATAGGTACTGACGTGAATGGCATACTGGTAAGGCCTGTAACCTTTCCAGGTGAGCTTGCGCTTGCACGACATACTGCCGAGCCTTGTGCGCGACTGCGATAATGAAAGTCGGGGACGGGGCAACGCATTGTCAAAATACAAGCGGTTGAAGGTGTCAAAAGACGCATGCAACCAGGCCTCATCAATCACAACCGTATCATTCATGTTGACCTCAATTTAATGCAACCGTAGGCGTCAAAGTTACTACCAGATACTCGGATTGCGTGCCTATTCTGAACTTTCCGCCCCAAATACCAAGGCCACTTGTCACGAAATATTGTGTCTTTCCTTTCTGCAAAGGCCCGTAGGCATTCTCGTAAATGGCATCTTCCACCCACGATGCCGGCCACACCTGCCCATAGTGGGTGTGCCCACTCAACTGGAAATCAACGCCAGCCTTTTCAGCCTGATCAAGGTGATAAGGCTGATGATCGAGCAAAATGGTGTACCGAGAGCCATCAATACTCTGCATCAATTCGGCCAAAGACTTTCGATGAACATTGAACCTGTCGTCGCGTCCAATGACCTGAATCCCATTAACCACCGTGACGCTGTCTATCAACAGATGGATGCCAGCGTCACGATAGAATTGCAGTGCCTCTTCATATTGGCTGTAATATTCGTGATTACCCAGACAAGCATAAACCGGAGCCTGTAACCTTTTAAACTCCTCGTGCATCCGCTCTTCCAGCAGTGGACGCATGTTGCGGTCGATGATGTCGCCGGCAATCAAAATCATATCAGGCTTTTCGGCATTCATCAGGTTGACCCACCGAGCCAATTCAGCCCTACGGTTATGGTAACCCAAATGCAAGTCGCTGACCATCACCATCTTCAACGGTCGTTCAAGCTGTTTTTCGGTCTTCAAATCTATCGCAACTCGCACCTTATGAAGATAGTTGAAATAACCATAAACAAAGATGCCAACCATGAATACACATACGCTCAACGTGCCTACCACACTGTGGCGAGTGAACGATTGGGGGATGAGATGCACCCATCTTCCCACGTCCAGCACCAAAAACACCATGAAGAGATAAAACAAGATGATGAGCCATGACGTGCTGACATGATAAACCGAGGTGGCCAACCACATGGGCAGCTTGTCGATGCTGCCGCTGAAAGTGACATAAATCAGCATCAATGCCAATGCCATGAGGAGAAGTATAACCGTTTTGGCGAGTGAACAGAATGGCATGAGCTGCCAGCTTCGCCAAAAAACATAGGCACTTCCCAGCAAGGGAACCACCAGAAAAAGAATGCCCCAGAGTTTCATGAATGAAAAATAATTGTGTGTGAAAAGAGGGTGATTAGCCACGCTGTCCTCCGCTCTCATTCGCACATGAATGTGATTTGCACCACAAAGGTACGCAAAAAACGATGACTCGTGAACTATTTCTCACGGTTTTGTGCACACATAGCTAACCTATCCAATCGAGCGATACAAGTAACATATTGCTGATGTCGTTGTATATTTTTACCAATTATCGCCCCAAAAACGGTACATAAAAACTTTCAATCTAGAAAAAAACGATAGGCAAACAGGGAGTAAGACAGGAGTTAAGTTGGCAAAAAAAATCGAATTTTTGCCATTAAGCATTGACTTTGCACTGCTAAAAGCACCCCTTTGGCACGCAATGAACATGGGTTTGCAAGCTAATAACATGCATATTGCACCCTTAACTCAATGCTTTTCACAAATAAAAACGGGAAAAGTAGGCATGTAGTGGATAGAGATTAACGTAATACTTTATGCAACAATGACTTATAAAATCTTCTCATTTTGAGCGTATTTGCGACAAGGCACCCTGTTGGTCGCAAATTCTTCAAGCATGAAGAGGTTGGTTGTCAAGAAAATTCACATAAATCTGTCAGTGAGAGTGCTTGCAAAATGAGGTAGTTAAACACATTGTTTGAATTCTCGCCTCAGCTTCATCATGAGATGACATCTCTCGCAGAGCTACATAGCGGACGCTACTGATATAGCTTCGTGACGGTTTGTTGCTCACCGATTTTTTGATTACCTTTGTATCGTTCGTTGGAATGGCTATCAGTTTAAACAACGACAATGACGATAATGACGATATGGAACAGAACAGAGAACTGGAACTTGCGTGGGAATTTGTGGAACATACCGCACAGTGCATCTTCCTCACGGGAAAGGCGGGAACAGGTAAAACCACATTCTTGAAGAAGGTCAAGGAGCGCAGCAGCAAGCGCATGGTGGTGGTTGCGCCCACGGGTGTGGCTGCCATCAATGCGGGAGGCGTCACCATCCACTCGTTCTTTCAGTTGCCGTTGTCGCCCTTCGTACCCAATGCCATGGTGCAGAATCGATATGATTTCGGCAGGGAGAAGCGCAAGATTATCCGTACGCTTGACATGCTCGTCATTGATGAAATCAGCATGGTGCGCAGTGACCTGCTCGATGCCATTGATGCGGTGCTCAGAAGATATCGTCATCGCGACCGACCCTTTGGCGGCGTGCAGCTATTGATGATTGGTGACCTGCAACAGTTGACACCCGTCGTCACGCCAGCCGATGAGGAGTTGCTGCGTCCATACTATGATACGCCTTATTTCTTTGGCAGCCATGCCCTGCGACAAACGCCTTATGTCACCCTACAGCTGCAAAAGGTTTACCGACAGCAGGATTCGGCTTTCTTGGACATCCTCAACCATTTGCGCGACAATCAGTTGACGCAGCATGACCTCGACTTGCTCAACAGTCGCTACAACCCAACGTTCCGCCCCCAGCAGGAGGATGGGTACATCCGGCTGACTACGCACAACAGCATGGCCGATAGCTACAACAATCGTGAGCTGAACAGCCTTACTACCAAAACTTATCAATACAAAGCCACCGTCGAAGGCAATTTCCCAGAGTACTCTTACCCCACCAGCGAGTTGCTTACGTTAAAGGTTGGTGCTCAGGTGATGTTCATCAAGAACGACAGTTCGTTGGAACGACTGTACTATAACGGTCGCATCGGCCGCGTTGTGTATCTGGATGACGACCATGTCGAAGTGCTCTGCCCCGGCGATGAGCAGTCTATCCTGGTGGAAAGGCAAACGTGGGAGAACACCACCTACCAAATCAATGAGCAGACCAAGGAGATAGAACCCAAGGTGCAGGGTACCTTCAGCCAATATCCCCTGCGCCTGGCATGGGCCATCACCATCCACAAGAGTCAGGGACTCACCTTCGACCATGCCATCATCGATGCCGCTTCGTCGTTCGCCTCAGGACAGGTGTACGTGGCGTTGAGCCGCTGTAGAAGTCTGGAAGGATTGGTCTTGGCTTCTCCTATCCCCGCACATGCGGTGATGAACGATGAGCGTGTCATGTCGTACATCCGTCAGCAGGAGGATGAGGCTCAACGAAGCATCGAGCAACTGCCCCAACTCAAGGATGAATACGAGCGTCATCAGCTCATCGAGCTCTTCAATTTTTTAGACCTTTGGCGGGCCGAAGACATGCTGTGCCGCCTGTTCATCGAGTTCTTCCACGCCTATCCAAAGCTCACGCTGATACACAAGTCTACCGTCAAGGCCTTGCAAGACAAGGTGAACGTCATTGCATACAAGTGGACTTCGCATATCGGCCGATTGACAACAGCGCAACTGAGTGACCCTCAGTTCTTGGAAAGAGTGGTTGCGGGAGCCGACTATTTTCGCAAGACGTTGAAGCAGTATCTGGCTGATATCCTTGAGCAGTCGCAAGATGTCACATCGAACAACAAACTGGCTATGCGCCGTTTGGACACCTATCTCACTGATTTGCGCGAGCTGTATCTATCCAAAACTTTCTTACTCGGGCACATCGTTGAGAACGGGTTTACCGTTCAAGGTTATCTTAAGGCCAAACAAGAAGCACTCTTGATGGCCATGGACGAGCTGACACCGCATGCCAAAAGCCGGTCGAAGGTGCAGAAGGTACTCAAAAAGAAGAAAGAGAAAACGAAAGACATCACCTTCAGGCTCTACAAAAGTGGGCTGTCGCCCGCTCAAATCGCTGCAGAACGGCAGCTGACCATGGGTACCATATACACTCATCTGGGCCATTTTGTCCGGAAAGGTGACATAGAGTTGCTGCAATTGATAGACGAGAAGCACCTTCAAAACATCCGGCAGGTCATTGAGAAAGTAGGTCTTGACAACGGCAAGACGGCCATCAAGGCTCTCTGTGCACCCGATGTGACGTTCGAAGAGATTAACTTGGTGACCGCTTCACTCAAAAAGAAATCGTGAAAACAGACTGTCATACCAGCTTGATGGCGACAAGACATGAACCACGATAACAGTATGTTGGATACATTGCTTTATGGCTACCTGGTTTGATTTTCGGGTAAGAATGCTTTAAACGTCTTGCCGTTTCCATGAATAATCTCTATTTTTGTACCACATAGAAAATCATATTTTAAATACTCAATCAATGAAAAAGTACACACTCACACTCCTATTTCTGGCAGTAACGCTATGCGTTAGTTCACAAAACCTGTTCGTAGGAACCTACAACATTCGCAATGACAATTCGGATGACCGTAAGGAAGGTAACGCATGGCCCAAGCGATGCCAGGTGATATGCGACATGATGAATTTTGAGCAGCCCGATATTTTTGGCACACAAGAGGTGCTCGTGGGGCAACTTCGTGATTTGAAACAAGGACTGGACGGCTACGATTGCATCGGCGTGGGACGTGACGATGGCAAAGAGGCTGGTGAGTATTCGGCCATTTTCTACAAGAAAGACAAGCTCAAACGTCTGGATTATGGCAACTTCTGGCTGAATGAAACGCCCGACAAACCCGCTTTAGGCTGGGACGCGGCTTGCATTCGCATCTGCACCTGGGGAAAGTTCAGGGACGTGCAGACACGGCTTGAGTTCTATTTCTTCAATCTTCACATGGATCATGTGGGTGTCGTGGCTCGCAGAGAGGCCGCCAAACTGGTTGTAAGGAAAATCAAAGAGATTGCAGGCAGCAATGCACCCGTTATTCTTACTGGCGACTTTAATGTTGATCAGCATGATGAGATTTATCAAATTTTCACCCAGTCGGGCCTCCTGAAAGATTCATACACAGCTGCCAAAATGCGCTTTGCCGAGAATGGAACGTTCCAAGGTTTCAAGTCTTCCTTACTGACAGACAGTCGTATCGACCACGTTTTTGTTTCCAACAAGTTCCAAGTGAACCAATATGGCATCCTAACCAATGGCTATTGGACTGAGGGAACCAATCGTGAGGTAAGCAAAGAAGGTGCTGCGCCGCAGCAGTTGAACTTCCGTCAGTATGTACATCGCTTGCCTTCTGACCACTATCCGGTGATGGTCAAGTTGAACTATCAGAAGTAGAAGCCGTCTGCTGGGGTATATGTCACCGTCCCGCACACGATGATACCCCAGGTTGACGTTGTAAATTATCACAACCGAAGATACGTTTTTGAACAGATATATTCATATATTTGCAGAAACGTTTTACACCATAACCGTTTAATATGATGAAACACATACTCATTGTTCTGTTAGGATTGGCCATATCATGTGGGAATGTAGCTTGGGCGCAGAAGCCTAATCAGTATAGTGCCAAACTGAAATTCTATAACCTGCCGAAAAACAAAATCTACCGCAAAGGCTGGATAGACTACAATAAGAATGGCAAAAAAGATGTCTATGAGGACCCAATGGCCGGAATTGATGAGCGCATTGACGATCTTATTAGTCAGATGACGCTTGAGGAAAAGACCTGTCAGATGGTGACTCTCTATGGTTATAAACGAGTGTTGCAAGACGATTTGCCCAACGAAAGCTGGAAACAAAAGTTGTGGAAAGATGGTATTGGTGCTATAGACGAACACCTTAATGGCTTTCAAGAATGGGGTTTGCCGCCTTCAGAAAACCCATGGGTGTGGCCTGCCTCAAAGCATGCATGGGCCATTAATGAGGTTCAGCGATTCTTTGTGGAGCAAACGCGTCTTGGGATTCCCGTTGATTTCACCAATGAGGGCATACGAGGTGTGGAGAGTTTCAAGGCAACCAACTTTCCTACACAGTTGGGATTGGGTACGACATGGAACCGAAAGCTCATTCATCAGGTAGGCTATATCACAGGACGTGAGGCTCGTTTGTTGGGCTATACCAATGTGTATGCTCCTATTTTGGACGTGGGACGCGACCAACGTTGGGGGCGTTATGAGGAGGTTTATGGGGAAAGTCCGTTTCTCGTAGCCGAGTTAGGCATACAGATGACACGAGGATTACAAACCAATTATCAGGTAGCCTCTACAGCCAAGCACTTTGCTGCTTATAGTAATAACAAAGGAGCGCGTGAGGGTATGGCTCGCGTGGATCCGCAGATGTCACCTCGTGAGGTGCAGAACATACACCTATACCCATGGAACAGGGTGGTAAGTGAAGCGGGATTGTTGGGTGCGATGAGCTCGTACAACGATTATGATGGGGTACCCATACAGGGTAGCTTTCACTGGCTCACTGAGGTGTTGCGCCAACAGTTTGGCTTTAAAGGTTATGTGGTGTCCGACAGTGATGCGTTGGAATATCTCTTTTCCAAGCATCGCACCGCTGCTAACATGAAAGAAGCCGTGTACAAAGCTGTCATGGCGGGTTTGAATGTGCGATGTACATTCCGCTCACCCGATTCATTTGTTTTGCCTTTGCGTGAGCTGGTCAAAGAGGGACGCATCCCAATGAAGGTGATTGATGAGCGGTTGAGAGATATTCTTCGGGTGAAATTCATGGTGGGTATCTTTGATCGTCCGTATCAAATGAATCTGCAAGCAGCCGACAAGGAAGTAGATGGGGAGAGTCATCAGCAAGTGGCGTTGCAGGCATCACGCGAGAGCATTGTGTTATTGAAGAACCAAAACAACACGTTGCCCTTAAACAGGGCGTCCATTAAAAAGATAGCTGTATGTGGTCCTAATGCCAATGACGCAACGTATGCGCTTACCCATTATGGGCCGTTGGCTGTTGAGGTGACAACGGTCTTTGAAGGAATACGCAACAAGGTGGGAAGTGATATTGAGGTGACTTATACCAAAGGCTGTGATCTTGTGGATGCGCATTGGCCCGAATCAGAGTTGTTAGATTATCCCATGACGGCCGATGAGCAGAACGAGATTGACAAAGCCGTGGAACAGGTCAGTCAGAGTGATGTGGCTGTGGTAGTACTTGGTGGCAATTCTCGTACCTGTGGCGAAAACAAGTCACGCTCTTCACTGGAGTTGCCAGGCAGACAATTGCAACTGTTAAAGGCTGTTCAGGCTACAGGAAAGACGGTGATATTGGTGTTGATCAATGGCCGACCGCTGTCTGTTAACTGGGCTGATAAGTTCGTTCCGGCCATTGTAGAGGCATGGTATCCTGGTTCTCAGGGAGGAACAGCTATCGCCGATGTGCTGTTTGGCGACTACAATCCAGGTGGTAAACTTACCGTTACTTTTCCAAAGACAGTGGGTCAGATTCCTTTCAACTTCCCTTCTAAGCCGGCTGCCATGGTCGATGGTGGAAACAAGTTGGGGTTGCATGGCAATGCTTCGCGCGCAAATGGTGCCCTCTATTATTTCGGACATGGTTTGAGTTACACGACTTTCAAATATTCGAACCTGCGTTTGTCAGCGCAAAACATCAGTCCTACCGACTCGGTAGTGGTGAGCTGTGACATCACGAACACAGGCAAACGTGCCGGAGATGAAGTGGTACAGCTTTATATTCAAGATGTGTTGAGCACGGTGACCACGTATGAGAAGAATCTCAGGGGCTTTGAACGAGTGCATCTCAAGCCTGGTGAAACACGCACTTTGTCGTTTGTCATCAAGCCAGAGCATTTGCAGCTCATCAATGAACAATATCAACATGTGGTTGAACCTGGTGATTTCAAGGTAATGATGGGTGCCTCATCAGAGGATATACGATTGGAAGATACGTTTACGGTCATCGAACCTAACGCTTCAATGGTTGCCAAGAATCGTGCTCATCGACTGGATGTGGTGGCAGTTCCGGCAACTCCAACCGCCCAATATGCGGTGGATGGAAACACTTCCACTTATTGGCAGGGGCAGACTAATGCCTCTCTGACGGTATCTGTGCCAGCCTCTGAGAAATTAGGAAGTCTTACTATTGTGTTTGCGAAAGGCTGTTCACCTGATGCAGAATTCACGATTCAGTTATCGTCGGGTGGTGGTCAGTTCTTGGATGTATATACAGGAAAGGTTTCGGGACATGAACAAAAGCTGCAAATCAATCGGTCTGGCGTTAGTGATGTTAGGGTGCTTTGTCAGCAAGGCGCGTTGAATATAGCCGAGATTAAAGTGGATAAGTAGCACTGGTGTGTGCGGATTGTCTGTCGTGTCCAATCGAACATGACCTGTGTTTCATGGTAAGTTGTCCATACATCTAATGCAAGAACCGTACATGACATGATTGATAAATAATAATGGCTGTTCGAAGTAGACTCGAACAGCCATTATTTTCTTGCAATCACGAACAGGTTTTACTCTGCTTCTTGCTCCATGGTGCGATAGTTGATCAAGTCTTCAGCGCGGAAGTTCTTGATGAACGTGTAGTGACCTGTATTCTCTTCTTCCGTGTGACGCATGTAGACGTGTGCGCTCTTGCCGAACAATTCGGGTGAGCGTGAGGCGTCATCGATGAGCAATACCGACATCAAGAGATTGGCAGTCATGTTATATAGGCGACGAGCCAAGAAGTCTTGCAGTTCCTGGTTGTCTGCCTCTTTCACCATATTAACAGCTTCTTCGTACTGTTCAGCCAACACTTTCAAGCGGTCGTGTAAAGGTTTCCATGCGTCTTCAACCTCTTTGTCGAGCATTTCTTTCATGATGTTGAGGTAGGTACCGTTCATGATGTAGCGAATGGCGGCTACCACCTGCAGCTGCGTTGTACCCTCGTAGATAGAGAAGATGCGTGCGTCGCGGAATAAACGCTGGGACTTATAGGCCATGATGAAGCCCGAACCACCATGTACGCTGATGGCATCATAGGCATTTTCGTTGGCATATTCGGAGTTCATGCCTTTGGCCAATGGCGTGAAAGCGTCAGCCAAACGTGTGTATTTTTTCATCTCCGCACGCTCTTCAGCACTCAGTTTGCGGTCGCGTTGGATGTCTTCCAATGCCTTGTAGAGATCAACATAACGAGCCGTTTGATACAACAAGGAACGGCCTGCGTCGAGGTTGGCCTTCATGCGCGACAGCATATCGTACACGGCAGGGAACTCAATGATGGCTTGTCCAAACTGCTGACGCTCTTTGGCGTATGCCAAAGCTTCGTTGTAAGCTTCTTGTGCGACACCAACCGATTGTGCAGCGATGCCCAAACGGGCACCATTCATCAGCGCCATGACGTACTTGATTAGACCCATGCGTGTGCTTCCGCACAGTTCGGCTTTGGCATTCTTGTACACCAGCTCACAGGTTGGCGAGCCATGGATACCCAGTTTGTTCTCAATGTGGCGCACATCTACCCCGCCATCGCGTTTGTCGTAGATGAACATGGACAGCCCTCGACCGTCTTTTGTACCTTCTTCTGACCGTGCCAGCACCAAATGGATGTCCGAGTCGCCGTTGGTGATGAAGCGTTTCACGCCGTTCAGCCGCCAGCAGTTTTCCTTTTCATCGTAAGAAGCCTTGAGCATCACGCGCTGAAGGTCAGAGCCAGCGTCGGGTTCTGTCAGATCCATCGACATGGTGGCACCCTCGCAAACGCGTGGGATATACTTTTCTCGCTGCTCGTCCGAGCCGAATTCATACAGTGTGTCAATGCACGACTGCAGCGACCAGATGTTCTGAAACCCTGCATCTGCCGCAGCTATCATCTCTGACATCATCGAGAAGGTGACGTTGGGCAGGTTCAGTCCGCCATAACGTCGTGGCATCGATACGCCCCACAGGCCAGCCTGCTGGGTTGCTTTGATGTTGTCAAGGGTTTTGCTGGCATACTTCATGCGCCCATTCTCAAGATGCGGACCTTCTTTGTCCACGTCTTCCGAGTTGGGTTCGATGATGTTTGCCGCCACGTCGCCCGTGATTTCGAGAATGCGTTTGTAGTTCTCGATGGCATCATCGTAATTTACCGGAGCATCATCATGGTGCTCTTTGTCTTCATAGTTGCGCTCCTTGAGCTCAACAATTCGTTTCATCAACGGATGATCTAAGTGAAATTCAATCTCCGGATGGTCAGTATAGTAATTGGACATAGTTTGATAATCAGCCCCTCCCCCTTACCCCTCCCCAAAAGGGGGGGGAGTGATTAGTATGGCTAACAGGGAGAATTAGAGACCATTTTGTTTATTCGTTATTATTATAGTATATCATATTCACTTGTGGCTTACTCATCTTGCTCATCTAAGATATCATAGATTTCATCAACAACCCTATCTACATCGGTTATAATCTCTTCGTTGGTAAACCTTACAACCGTGTATCCCATCTTGCTTAAAGCATCGGTTCGCATGTCATCTTCTGTCTGTTGTTGAGGCATGTCATGATATTTTCCGTCTACCTCTATGATGAGATGATCTGACAGGCAAATAAAGTCGGCAATAAAATCATTGATAGGATGTTGTCTCCTAAAATGATAACCATCAAGCTGTCTAAGCTCCTCCCACAAAATAGTTTCAGCTTCCGTCATGTTCTTTCTCAGCTGTTTAGCGTATTCTTTCAGCATCTGATACCTGTCGGGTGCTGCCGTAGCATATCCAAAATTGTGCTTTTTATGTTGCATCGTGCTCCGCTATAGGTATAACATACAAACTCTGAGCATGAATTGAAACCATCAAAGACCAGAAGTGCATCCTCTGCCAAATAAGCTATCTACTCCCCTCCCTTTTGGGGAGGGGTCGGGGGAGAGGCCCCTCTTGTTTTATTTGCTGTTCTCCTTATAATATTTAATCATCTTGGGCACCACCTCTTCTATCGAACCAGTGATGACATAGTCGGCCAACTGGTTGATGGGGGCGTCTGCATCGGTGTTGATGGCGATGATGATGCCCGCGTCTTGCATGCCAGCCACATGCTGAATCTGCCCGGAGATGCCGCAGGCGATGTACACCTTGGGATGCACCGTGACACCCGTTTGACCAATCTGGCGGTCGTTCTCTATCCAACCTGCGTCAACGGCTGCACGACTGGCACCCACCTCACCGTGTAACACGTCGGCCAATTCGTATAAAAGATGGAAAGCCTCTTTACTTCCTACACCATAGCCACCAGCCACAATGATGGGAGCACCTGTCAAGTTGTGTTTGGCTTCCTCTACATGTCGTTCGAGTACCTTGACGACATACGACTCTGGGCTGACGTATTCCGTTACCACGGGATACACCACCTCGCCTTTCGCCTCGCCCTCATAAAGTGCTTTTTTCATCACTCCCGAACGCACGGTAGCCATCTGTGGACGATGGTCGGGGTTGACGATGGTGGCCACGATGTTGCCGCCAAAGGCCGGTCTGATTTGATAAAGCAAATTGTCATAGTGCTTTTGCGCTTTACGGTCATCGTAGTCGCCAATCTCCAGTTGTGTACAATCAGCCGTCAGCCCACTGGTGAGCGATGACGAAACGCGCGGTCCCAAGTCGCGACCGATTACCGTCGCACCCATCAGACATATCTGCGGTTGCTCTGTTTGGAACAGTTTAACCATGATATCCGTGTGTGGCGCCGACGTATAAGGGTACAATCCTTCTCCGTCGAAGACAAACAATTTATCGACGCCATAAGGCAATATCTGGTTCTCTACGTTGCCCTTGATGCCCGTACCCACTGCCAGCGCATGCAGCTCAACGCCCAGTTGGTTGGCCAGCGTGCGCCCTTTGGTGAGCAGTTCTTGAGATACCTCGGCAACGGTTGTGCCTTCTATCTCGCAATATACAAATACGTTGTTCATATACACATAAGTTTATTAGTTTTTGAGTTTATGAGTTTTCAAGTTCTCTAAGTACAAAAAAGCCTCTCCCCCTTACCCCTCCCCAAAAGGGAGGGGAGTGATTAGACTCGTTGGTTGTAGGTGATGAGGATTTTCTTACTTATTATTCCTTGCTTTAATAATTATTGATTTAGTCTCCCCAGTCAACCTCCTTGTTTAAAAAGGTAACTACTCCCCTCCCTTTTGGGGAGGGGTTGGGGGAGAGGCCGCAGCTCCCTACCCAATAATCTTTTCTTCTATCAACTCTTTCATCAGCGCTTTCACATCCTCATCAGATGAGGTAAGCGTTTTGCTCTCCTTAGCTTGGAACACGATGTTCTGCACGGCCTTCACCTTCGTTGGCGAGCCCGAAAGACCACACTGCGCTGGGTCGCCGTCCACATCGGCCACCGACCATTGGTTCAGTGTGAGGTAAGGGCGCTGCTCGTAGAGTTCGGTCCATGGCTCATCGCCTTTCCGTTCCATCGGACAGGTGGCGTACTTGTACTTCATCACCAGCTTGGCATGGCAAGGACGGCATGGGGCCGCGCTGCCATTCACCGTGACAACTACGGGCAATGGGGCTTCTACCGTCTCGACACCGCCATCAATCAAGCGTCGAATGGTAGCCTTACCTTCTTCTATCTTCAAGATTTCTTCAGCGTAGGTCACTTGGTTGAGCCCTAATTTCTGAGCAACCTGCGGGCCTACTTGCGCCGTATCGCCATCGATAGCCTGGCGGCCTCCAATCACCAAGTCTACATGTCCTATCTTCTTGATGGCCGTGGCCAGCGCGTAAGACGTTGCCAGCGTGTCGGCTCCGGCAAACAAACGGTCGGTCAGCAGCCATCCGGTATCAGCGCCGCGGAACAGACCTTGGCGGATTATTTCAGCTGCACGCGGTGGTCCCATGGTCAACACGCCCACGGTAGAACCTGGATTTTGTTCCTTAATGCGCAGTGCTTGTTCCAGCGCATTCAAGTCTTCAGGATTGAAAATGGCGGGCAGTGCGGCACGATTCACCGTGCCTTGCTCGGTCATGGCATCCTTTCCGACGTTTCTTGTGTCAGGTACTTGTTTGGCAAGTACAACGATTTTCAGTTTCATAGAATGTATTCTGTGTTATAATATAATGGTCGTTAACAGATTCCTTTTAGGACTTTTGTCTGCTCGCAAATGTACTAACTTTTTGGTTCTTACCCAAAAAATTGGTTGCATAAATGCACTATCAGGATTCTGTTTCACATTCCTTATGCATCAAGGGCGAAACGTGGTAAATCAAGCCGCTATTTACATGATTTCCAATAGCAATGACTTTGCGTGCCAAACTCATTGACTTTGATGCCCAAACCCATTGACTTTGACCGCCAAAGTCAATGAGTTTGGATTGGTAAGTCATGGGCATGGGGAACGTATCAAGTAAGAAAACAAGATAAGTACTTCATTATGAATGAGATAAAGCCATAGAGAGGCATCGTAAACCGCTTTGTAAGGATGCCCCACTTGCGTGTTTTCAAGGGGCGTGATGATAGGCTTTCCGGTAGCTCTTCATGGTAAGGAAATGGGTCGCAGCAAGCTCAGGACAGCAGCTGACATAAGGAATGAAACAGCGGCAGACCCAGAGAAATATTCTGAAAAATAGGGAAGAGAATATTCGGCGCTTCATATTTTATTCGTTAACTTTGCATGACTATGATAGACAGAGCCACCGTTGAACGGATAAAAGACACGGCCAACATCGTGGATGTGGTGAGCGAGTTTGTGACACTTCGCAAAAGTGGCGCCAACTATAAAGGTCTTTGTCCGTTCCATAACGAGAAAACACCCTCTTTCATCGTTTCACCTGCCCGCGGCACCTGCCATTGTTTCGGGTGCGGAAAGGGCGGAAACGCCATCGGGTTTATCATGGAACACGAGCAGATGAATTATCCCGAGGCCCTGCGTTGGCTGGCTCGCAAGTATCATATCGAAATTCGTGAACGCGAAATGACGGATGAGGAGCGGCGTGAACAAAGCGAGCGCGAGTCGATGTTCATCGTCAACGAGTGGGCGGCGGACTATTTCAGCGACTTGTTGCACAACCATCCGGACGGACAAGCCATTGGCATGCAGTATTTTCGCAGTCGTGGTTTTCGCGATGACATCATCCGGAAGTTCCAGTTGGGGTACGACCTACCCGAACGCACGCTGCTGTCACGGACAGCCATCGGCAAAGGTTATCAGGAAGAGTTCTTGCTGAAGACGGGCATTTGTTATAAAACCGACCGTGGTGATTTAATCGACCGGTACAGCGGGCGGGTCATCTTTCCGTGGATAGGGCTAAACGGTAAGGTGGTAGGTTTTGGCGGTCGCGTGCTCGACTCGCGCACCAAGGGGGTTAATCAGAAATATGTCAACTCGCCGGCATCAGAGATTTACCAAAAAGATCGTGAGCTGTACGGCATCTACCAGGCCAAAAAGGCCATCGCAAAAGAAGACTGGGTGTACATGGTGGAGGGCTATACCGACGTCATCTCCATGCACCAGTGCGGCGTTGAGAACGTGGTGGCCAACTCGGGAACGGCGCTCAGTATGCATCAGATTCACATTCTGCACCGCTTCACGTCCAACATCACCTTATTATATGATGGTGACGCCGCCGGCATCCATGCGGCCTTCCGAGGAATGGACATGCTCTTGAGTGAGGGTATGAATGTGAAGATACTGCTTCTTCCTGACGGTGACGACCCTGACAGCTTTGCGAGAAAACATTCGGCCGATGACTTCAAGGCGTACATTGACAAACATCAAGTTGATTTCATACAGTTCAAGACCGACATGCTGGTGAGCAACGTCACCGACCCTTTCAAGCGTTCGGAGGGCATCAACTCCATTATCAGCAGCATTGCCGTGGTACCCAATCAGATTCTGCGTGACACTTATGTGCAGGATTGCGCGCGCAGAATCGGGATGAGTGAGCAGACTTTGATTAACACCATGAATCGTTACATCCGCGAAAATCGAGGTGCCCGAACCACAGAACAGCAAAGAACGGCCATGCCAGCGGCGCAATCCGTGCCCACTTCTCATCCCGCACCGTCTGCAAAGCCCATGGCACAGGCTTCGAAGGTGGAACTGATGCTCATTCAACTGGTCATCAGAAAGGGCGAACAGCTGATTTACGAGGATGTGGAAGATGATGACCACAACATCGTAAACTTCACCGTGGCTCAATATATCGACTACATCTTGCAGGGTGACCAGCTGCAATTGGGCAACGAACTTTACAGGCGCATCCTGTCAGAGGCTGTCAATCACAGCGGAGAAGAGGGTTTTGTGGCTGAACAGTACTTCGTGCATCATGATGATATTGAAATCAGCAAACTGGCCAGCAGGTTGAGTATGGATGCTTATCAGGTGATGGAAACACAAAAACCGGCATCTGAAACGAAATATGTTGACGAGGAACAGTTGGCGAGAGAGGCGCAAGAGGCTCTGAGAAACCATACCATTCACTTGGTGATGGACTACCGCATGGACTATGTTGAACAGCGTTTGAAAGACCTGATGCGCGAGATAGCTGAGGCTTCTAACGACGCTGAACGCGTGCAACAGCTCATGCTGGAATATAAAGACATGCACCAAATACGCAATGCCTTGGCCAAAAAATTGGGCAACAACATCATCGTGTAACACCGTAAATGACACGCTGGTGCAACTTTGTCGTGCCAACCGACCGACAAATCGGACCTGCCAGCAGCATAAACAATACTATGGTTTACCTTCATTGGATGCTTATCTTGATCTATTTGATCATCATTATCGGCACCATTGTCACCGTCTTGTTAGACAACCGGCAACCGTCGAAGACAATGGCGTGGTTGCTCGTGCTCATTTTCTTACCCATCGTGGGCATCATCCTCTATTTCTTTTTCGGCCAAAACACGCGCAAACAGCGCATGATGAGCCAGCGAAGCATCGACCAACTCACCAAGCGTTCGATGTTGGAGTTTGCCGAACAGAAAGATTTGATGCTGCCCGAACGGTATCAACCGTTGATACAGCTGTTCGCCAATCAAAACATGTCGTTGCCATTCAAGGACAACGAGGTGGAAATCTATACCGAAGGGGCCGACTTCTTCCTGGGGTTACTCAAGGCCATAGGCAGTGCCAAACATCACATACACATCGATACGTACATCATCGAAGACGACCCGCTGTCGCAGTTGATTGCCGATACCTTGATTGACAGGGCGCGGGAGGGCATTGAGGTGCGACTGATTTACGACTATGTGGGTTGTTGGAAGGTTCCAGGCAGGTATTTTGAGCGGCTTCGCAACGCCGGTGTTGATGTGCGTTCTTTCATGCCAGTGCACTTTCCGGCATTCACTGGCAAGGTAAACTACCGCAATCACCGCAAGCTGGCCGTCGTAGATGGGCAGATAGGTTTTATCGGTGGCATGAACATTGCCATGCGCTACATACGCGGTTCGGCCAAACAGCCATGGAGAGATACGCACATGAAGGTGCGCGGGGGAGCCGTGTACGCCATACAGCGTGCCTTTTTGGTAGATTGGTATTTCGTGGATAGGACGCTCATCAGCAGTCAAAAGTATTATCCACCCTTTGAACAACCCATTACAAACAATTGTCTTGCACAGGTTGTTACCAGCAGTCCTATCTCCCCTTGGCCTGAAATGATGCAAGGATATGTGCGCATCTTGCTCGAAGCCCGCCATTATGTCTACATGGAAACGCCTTATTTTCTACCCACGGAGCCAGTGCTTTTCGCCATTCGCACAGCGGCCTTGACTGGTGTTGACGTGCGACTGATGCTGCCAAGGCATGGGGACGTGAAGTTAGTTGAATGGGCCAGCAGGTCGTATATCCCTATCATGATTGAGGCGGGCGTGAAGGTTTATTTCTACAAAGCGGGGTTCAATCATTCTAAACTCTTGGTGGCCGATGACAGTTTGTGTACATGTGGATCCACCAACATCGACTTCCGTAGCTTTGAAAACAACTTCGAGGCTAACATTTTCTTTTATGATGAGGAGCTGGCTTTGCGCATGAAGCAGGTCTTTTTGACTGATCAGGAATCGTGTGTGCTTATCGACAGGCTGACAGATTTCATGCGTAGGCCGTTCTTAAACAGGCTTTGGGAGTCGCTGGTACGTCTGCTTGCTCCGCTTCTATGATGACGATTCCCTTCGTCAGCAACTACATTTCTTTGGATTGAAATATGGTAAAGTTGACGCTGCCGTAGTGTCTGTGTTCAACATATTGCGGCAATGTGCTGAAATTATTCTTCTTTCCGTGCTCGAATACGAACACACCGTTTGGCTTCAGCAGGTCATATTGCAGAACAAGTGAGGGTATCTTCTCCAGTTCGGGCAAAGTGTATGGAGGGTCAGCAAAGATGAAATCGAACCGTTGGTGGCAATTTTTTAAGAAGCGAAACACGTCCCCTCGAATCAAAACGTTCTTCTCCGTTCCTAATTTTTGCATGCAATGGCGAATCAAGTTGGCATGGTCACGGTCGGCTTCCACGCTCACTACCTGCTCACACCCACGCGACAACAGTTCCATGGAGATGCTGCCAGTGCCTGCAAAGAGGTCTAAAGCCATGGCTCCTTCAAAGTCAATGTAGCCGTTCAGCACGTTGAAGATGCTCTCTTTAGCATAGTCTGTCGTGGGTCTGGCTTTGAACGTGTGGGGTATGTCGAAGTGTCTTCCCTTGTATAAGCCTGTGATGATGCGCATTATTTTCCTTTCAAAAAGAGGGTGATAAGGTCGAATGTGATTCCTTTGATGTTGATGATGGGGGCACGGTTGAACTCTGCTGCGGGATTGATGTAATACACTTTTTGCAAATAGCGGTGCAGGTTGTCGGTCAACCATTTGCGTTCAGGAACGTCGCCCGCTATATGCAGCTCGTCTTTCTCGGTGTCCAAAGCCAGCAATTTCCATGCGTACAGCAGGAAGTAGATGGCATCTTGCGCACTTGCCGCATTGAACGTGTTGCAAAACTTGAAGCGGTTGTGCTGAAAACAGAACACGTCTACCTTCTTGTCATGAAAGTATGCATACAGTTTTTGGTACGCTCCTGTGAAACTTCGCTTATGTAGATAGCTCCAAACCGGCTGCAACATGGGGTGGAAACGCACGTCGTTGAAATGGTCTGTGATAACCAATTTCAGGTCTTTGTTCATGGAAAAAACAGCCACTGCATTGAGATTGGGCAGGATGGCGTGCAACACCGCGCTGTCGCCATGCCCGATGAAGGTGTGATGGTAAAGGATTTCGATGGCACTTTCATCAAATTCGTCAATGGGAATCATCAGAACGGGCGAATCGACCATCACCTGTGCCCGTTGGTAGCCATACGAGAGCAGGTCGCTTTCTTCAAAGGCTTCGCGTAAATTGGCAGCCAACGAAATGCCACTCTTGAGGATATAAGGCTCGAAAGCCAATTGGCTCTCCGTGGAATTGTCTATCACGGAGAAACTCAAGGAGTGCTGACTGACTCTGAAAGTCAGCCTTGCTCTCTTTCTTTGTATGTCATTCCCAGTTTCCGGCATTGTTGTTTGAAGTGTTGAGATCTCCGATTTTCAGTCCGGGAAAGCGTCCCGCTGCATTCTCGTCGTCAATCAATTGTTGGATGGCTTGCTGGTCCAATCCCTGTAAAAAGTCAGCATAATAGGCCCTGCATTCCATCAATGGCAGCTGTCGCCCCGACTTAGTGAGCTGCATGGCGGTTTCTATCTCGAACTGCTTGTGGTTGGTATGCGGAACAAACCGCAGGGAGTCGGTCAGCAAGCCCCGACGTATCAGGCTATCGAAGCTGGCGGTATAGGCTCCCGTGGCCATGCGGTATTTCTCTTCGGCCAAGCGTATTTGCACCAAATGGCGCTTCACTGCTGTTTCCCGTTCAGTCTGTTGCTGCTTGAAGTGAATGGGATCGTAGATGCTCAAGATGCACAAGATGGCCAGAATCAAGACGCAGCAGGTTAAAAGATAATTATGCTTTACTTTGACTTTCATGACCGATTTTTGTTGTATCTTTGTGCGTATGGCGAACCATCTTACACTTGCAAAAGTACAAAATAGTTTCCAATAAACCGACAAATCGGTAAATTTCTCATTCTATCTCTTTCTGAACACATGCTCACAGACGAACTTATCTTCCAAATCAAACGACAATTTGCACTCGAACCTACTGCCGAACAGGCCGATGCTCTGCGCACCTTTGCCTGTTTCATGATGGATGACGCCCCCCATGCGGTGATGATTTTACGGGGAAGCGCAGGCACCGGGAAGACCTCTTTGGCTGCGGCCATTGTGCGAACCATGGTGTCACTGGGTCAAAAGGTGATGCTCTTGGCTCCTACCGGACGCGCCGCAAAGGTGTTTGCCATGAACAGCACGCACCCTGCTTACACCATTCATCACCAGATATACCGACAGAAAACCTTCGCGAGCGATGGTGGCGTGTTCAATCTCAACTACAATCGGCATGCCGACACGCTGTTCATGGTAGACGAATGTTCGATGATTTCCAACCGCGGCATGCCCGACTCGTCGTTCGGAAGCGGGTGCCTGTTAGACGATTTGGTGCAGTTTGTCTACGGTGGACGCAACTGTAAGATGGTGCTCATCGGTGATCAGGCGCAGTTGCCGCCTATCGGGGAGACCGAATCTCCGGCGCTGAACGCCGACTTCTTACAAGGGTATGGACTGAAAACCTACGAGTGTACGCTCAGCGAGGTGTTGCGACAGAGCCGACAGAGCGGCATACTGTACAATGCAACGCTCATCAGGCAGATGATCACCCGTGACGAGTTGACCGAATTACCCCAGATTCATTTCCATGGATTCGCTGACATCAAGATGGTGCCGGGCGATGAATTGATTGAGACGCTCAATGACAGTTACACGGAAGTGGGCAAGGACGAAACCATCGTCGTGACGAGAAGCAACAAGCGAGCCAACATCTATAACCGCGGCATCCGTAACACCATCCTGGATAGAGAGGAGGAACTAAGCTCCGGTGACTGGCTCATGGTGGTGCGGAACAATTATTTTTGGTTGCAACAAGCCACCGAATCATCGGTGAACAATGCACCGCTTGCGAGCGATGCCGCCGCCTCTTCGACCATGCAAGAGACGGAAAAAGATGGAAACGGCACTAACGGAATCTCCTTTTTGGCCAACGGCGACCGTGCCTTGGTGCAGCGAGTGAGAAACGTGCGCGAAGTGTATGGCTTCCGTTTTGCTGACGTCTGGTTGCAATTCCCCGACTACGACCGATACGAATTGCAAGCAACGGTCGTGCTGGACAGCCTTAATACGGAGGCGCCGGCGTTGACACCAGCGCAAAACGAGCGGTTGTTTCAAGAGGTGATGGCCGACTATGCCGACATTCCCTTGAAGCAAGAACGGCTCAAAAAGATGAGACAAGACAAGTTGTTGAACGCCATTCAGGTGAAATATGCGTACGCCATCACCTGTCATAAGGCACAAGGTGGGCAGTGGGCGCATGTCTATCTGGATCAGGGATACATGACCGACGACATGCTCACGCCCGACTATGTGCATTGGTTGTACACCGCTTTCACCCGCGCCACCGAGCATTTGTATTTGGTTAATTGGCCTAAAACGCAAACGCACGATAACGATGATTGAGCGAGAGCAGCCATTAAAAACCACCCACAGCCCCGCTTTTCGTTTTTTGTAGACCACAGGGCGTCCGTGATTTCATCACTTCTTACCCTCACTTGTGTCATGAGGCCCATCTCGTCGCCCACCTTTAAAACGACTACAAACGCTCTTTGACGGGCATGGTGATACTCAAGCGCTGCTTGTAGGATGTATAGGTGTGGAGATTCTGACCGAAAAAAAACTAAAAATCATGACAAAAGCACGCGTTTCTGCATTTTTATTAGTATATTTGCATATAGAATGTTTCACTAAAATATTATAGAATATGATTTCAAACACATTGCAAGATGCTTTCAACAAACAGATTGTTGAAGAGATTTTTTCAGCTAATTTATATCTTTCCATGTCTTTCTACTTAGAGAAAGAGGGTTTTGACGGTTTTTCAAACTGGATGAAAAGACAGTCGGAAGAGGAAATGGATCATGCCTACCAGATGGCAAGCTACATCATCAAGCGCGGTGGAGAGGCAATCGTCAACCAGATTCCGGCTGTGAAGCAGACATGGACCAGCCCGCTGGATGCCTTCGAGGACGCTTACAAGCACGAGTGCCACATCAGCCACTTGATTGACAAGTTACTCGACAAGGCTGTAGAAGAGAATGACAAGGCCACCCAGGATTTCCTCTGGCAGTTTGTACGCGAGCAGGTAGAGGAAGAAGCTACCGCCAGCGGTATTGTGGACCGTATCAAGCGTATGGGCGACACGGCTATCTTCAACCTTGACCAGCAATATGGCTCACGCGTGAAGTAGACCCTAGACATGTAATGTAACATAGAAGAGATTATCAGCCCTACAAGGGGGAAGATAATCTCTTTTTCTGTCACTTGGCTGTGGATTAGCAAGCCACACCAACAGCACGAAAAGCAAAATCACCAACGAATGAAGAAAGAAAACGACATGGGAAGCAGCCTGTTCACACTGGCCTTGCTGCGCTGGTTTAGCGAGAATGGGCGCAGCATGCCATGGCGCGAGACAACCGACCCATACGCCATCTGGATTAGTGAGGTGATTTTGCAGCAGACGCGCATACAGCAAGGTTGGGCCTACTGGGAGCGTTTCATGGCTCGTTTCCCGAAAGTTGAAGATTTGGCTGCGGCTTCTGAGGACGACGTGCTGCGGCTATGGCAGGGACTGGGCTATTACAGCAGGGCGCGAAACCTGCATCATGCAGCCAAACAAGTGGTGGAGTTGGGACATTTTCCCAACACGATGGAAGGACTGAAGGCCCTGAAAGGCGTTGGCGACTATACGGCCGCGGCCATTGGTTCGATAGCCTTCGGACTGCCGGTGGCAGTAGTTGACGGAAACGTGTATCGGGTGTTGGCACGTCATTACGGCATCTATACGCCCATCAACACCACCGAAGGAAAGAAAGAATTTGCCGCACTGGCACAATCGTTGTTGCCCGCAGCTGAACCATCGGCCTACAACCAGGCCATCATGGATTTCGGTGCGATACAGTGTACACCCACATCGCCTCGCTGCTTGATATGTCCTTTGACGGACTCCTGCATGGCTTTGCGGACAGGTAAGGTTGATGAACTGCCCGTCAAACTGAAAACTTTGAAAATTAAGACACGCAAATTGGTATATGTGTATGTGCGATGGCAAGGAAAAACAGCCATTCATCGCCGAGCGGCCGGTGACATTTGGCAGGGCTTGTGGGAGCCGTTGCTCTATGAGAATGAGAATCTGCCAGACTTCCCCGGACAGCTATTGCTACTTAAAAAAGGTGTGAAGCACGTGCTGACACATCGCATCTTGCAGGCTGACTTTTACCTGTTGGAAGCCGATGAACAACCGGAATTACCAGATGACTACATCTGGGTGGAAGAAAGTGAACTGGACCAATATGCCTTGCCACGCCTCATCGAACTACTATTGGAATCTCTTCCAAACAGCAATATGTAATCATGGAACCGCAACAGCAGTATCCATCTTGATTTCTTCTACCTGCTTAACAAGCTTTGTACTGTCTTTTCCCATCACAAAAACAATGCGGACCACGCGGCCATACTCTGCGCTACCCTTCACTTTCAATGGCCGCTTCTTGCCAAAGAGCATAGTGTCGCGGTGCGAAGGATAAGAGATGAGCTGGAGTTTATCGCGAGTAGAGCCTTCACCAATGATGAAGATGTCCACACTGTCTTTTGCTTTCGACATTTTTTCTCTTTGCTGTTGTTTCAAGACGGCTGTGTCGATTGGTTCGAAGATCTCGGCTGCAACAGTGTCACCCAATTCTTGTGAAGGTGCAAACTTGCAAGAAGCGGAGAATCCTAAAACAAATAGGAAGATGGGGAAAAAGAGTAATAGTTTTTTCATTTGTTAAGAACGTGCAGGATAGAACATTTGTCAGCATCCGCAAACAAGAACAAACGCAAAGATAAAAAATAAATCCCGGATTCGATGGAGAATCCGGGATTTTATTGGATACATAATCAAGTAGGTTATTGTTTTGTATAAGTTCGCTTGACAAATGGGGCTTTTTGAATGTATCGAGCGCAAAGTCTGACACCCTCCATAATGTTCATTCCGCCCTCTGTTCCTTCCATTTCGACAACGAAATCTTGCAAGCCGGCCTTGTCAGCATACTTAAAGATGCCGTCAAAGCCTACCATGCCACTCTCTCCGAGTACATACTTGTCTTTGATGTGGAGCATCTTAAAACGTCCAGGATGTTTTCGGAACCACTCCGTAGGACTTTGCTGCGCCATCATGGCCCAATACACGTCCATTTGGAAGAACACGTATTCGGGGTTGGTGTGGCTCACAAAGTATTCGTACCAGTCCCGTCCTTCCACCTTGGCGAACTCGTGTGAATGGCTGTGATAGCCATAAAGAAGTCCTGCAGCTTTACACTTTTTGCCAATTGCGTTGTGATAATCACAAAGTGTCTGAGCATCTTTGAGTGTTTTTGGAACAGATGCCCATGGTGTTACGATATACTTCATGCCCGCAGCCTTGTGAGCCTTGATTGCTTCATCCCACCACTTCAACGCTGCAGTGAAGTCATGATTCTCCAATTCTAGGTCATTCAATGCACGTGTCGTATGTGAAGAAATGGGCTTGAGTCCTGCCGCCTCAACATCTTTACGATATTGTTCGGGAGACACGCCATAGAACTTTCCATCGCCATAGTTAGCTGCTTCAACGCCTGTATAATCCATAGCCTTAAGACGTTTGAACACGTCAACATGGTTTTTGGCATATTTATCGGCGTCACCAATTACCTCACGAATGGAATAAAGCTGCAAAGCCATTTCTTTCTGAGGCAACACTCGACGCTGCATTCGGCCACGACGTTGTGCGAAAGTGGTGGTACTGCTAAGGAGCATCAAGGCAATGAGCGATAAAACTAGCTTGTTTTTCATGTCGCTCTAGATTTAGTCTGTAATCTTAATGCGTACATTACGATACCAAACATCGTCTCCGTGGTCTTGGAAGCCGATATAACCTTCATGCTTGTCACCACCCATATTCTTCAGAAGCTTGTAAGCAATGGGGAATTCACCATCCTCTTTGAACTTACTGTTCTTCAGCATTTCGTTCCATTTTGGTGTCCACAAGTGGTATTCCACTACGTTTTCACCATTCTGAGCATGGATGACTGTACCCTTGAAGACAGTGATTTTACCCTTGTTCCACTCACCGAATGGTTTCGCATTCTGTGGTTTTGCAGGAATCATGTCGTACAAGGAAGCCGACTGACGGTTGCCATCGACACCAAGTTTGGCATCTTCGTGGTTGGCATTGTCAAGTACTTGATACTCTGAAGCTGACTGCCAGATAGGAAGATATTCGTCCTTGCCGTCAACATTCGTCGTAACTTCTTGTGCCAAATAGAACACGCCAGAGTTACCACCCTTTGATATTTTGTATTCAAACTCAAATTCAAAGTTCTTAAACTTATGTGCGAAGATGAGGTCTCCTCCACCTTCCATCTGAGCTTCACCTGTGCCTGAACCCACCAAGTGGATAGCACCGTCTTCTACATTCCAGCTTGCAGGAGCCGTATCCTTGCCATATCCGCGCCATCCATTCAAAGTCTTGCCATCAAACAACGTGATGAAGCCATCCTTGTCTACAAGATATTCGCTCAAATCGACGTTCTGCTTGTCAGCTACTTGAAAGTCTAAAGCACCGGCAGCGACAGCTGTTGAGTCGGCTTTGCCACAGCATTGCTTACATCCACAATTACACTTTTTATTATTTCCGCAAGATATGAATAGCAAAGAAGCTATTGCTAATGTTGATAATGTGTATTTCATCATTCTGTATTTTAATTGGTTATTATAATTCTTTCACACGAATGGTACGGAACCAAACATCGTTTCCGTGGTCTTGTATGCCAATCAATCCTTCACGGTTAGCACCTCCACAGTCGTTGAGGAACCTGAAGGCAATGGGCCATGCCTTTTCACTAAACTTGCTCTTCTGCAAGAGTTCGGTCCATTCGGGTGTCCACAATTTGTACTGTAATACCTGAACGCCGTTTTGAAAATGTGTAACCGTACCGTTCAATACACGGATTTTTACATGGTTCCACTGTCCATAAGGTTTGGCATTCTGTGGTTTAGCAGGAATCATGTCGTAAAGCGATGAAGATTTGCGATTGCCATCTACGCCCAATTTTGCGTCTGGATGGTTCTCATTATCGAGAACCTGGCACTCGGGACAGGAGATATAGATAGGTTGCAACTCACCCTTCTCATTGACAGTTTCTTGTGCCAAGTAGAAAATTCCAGAGTTAGCTCCCTTTCCAACCTTCCATTCCATGTCCAATTCAAAGTTCTTGAACTTGTGTGCAAACACCAAGTCGCCACCTTCTTTGCCTTTAGACTCTGGACTCTCGTTGCCGATAAAGTGAATGGCACCATTATCAACAACCCAGCGTGAAGGCACGTATGTCTTGCCATAGCCACGCCAACCCCTCAACGTTTTGCCGTCAAAGATGTTGATAAAGCCTTTTTTGTCGACCTTGAAAGTATGCTTTTCCCACTTCTCGGGGCCTTGAAAGCCTTGCGAGAAATACAATGTAACCGCTCCTTTGTTGACATAGTTTGATTTTGGTGTTGCCGCCGAAGCGTTCAACACCAAAAAGCAACATGCAACAGTACATAACAAATGTTTCATGTTTGATTCTGTTTCTTTTATACGTTAGGCATTTCAGGAAGTTTCCAACCTTGGCGATATACTGGTTTGATGAGGCGTGCTGCCCATTCATTAGCATTAACCGGTTTGGTGTATGTACGGTCGAATGTAGGATGACCGTCATGAATTTCAAACTTATCCTCTATGACACTACGCAAAGTTGCATTTGCCGGGATGTTGGTGAAGCGCATGTTCCTTGCATCATACTTCAGCCACTGGCCAAGGTCTTGCAGACGAACAGCAGCACAACCCAAGACAATCGCTTCGTTCATAGGAGCCGCAAACTTGAAATCTGACTCGCTTGGTATACGGTTCTCTGGACTTTCTTTACAAGCCCTAATCCAGTCTTGCTGGTGATTATCGTTCTTAACGATACGGTTTAGTTCGGGTACGACCGGCTTTCTGCCAGACAACAAGTAAGGCTCATAGCCGTAACACTCTGCAACCAACGTATCTTTAGAACCGTAGAAGATACAGCAACCGTCAGCCTTTAGCTTCTTGCCTTTAGGCATTCCATCTGGATATTGTGGTATCAACCCACCATCATACCATGCCAACTCAACCTCTGGGAGAGCTAATTTAGGCATGTTTTCACGCGCAGCAAATCGATAAGTAATCTTCTCTGCAGACGGACAAGAGTCGGTCATCAACATGGTTGAGCTGCCAATCAATTCAGCAGGGGCGCCAAGGTTCAATCCCTTGAAGGCTACTTGCAGGATATGGTTAGCCATATCACCTAAAGCACCTGATCCAAAGTCCCACCATCCACGGAAATTCCATGGTGTATAGGCTGCATTGAAATCACGGTATTGTGCCGGACCAATAAAGGCATCCCAGTTCATGGTCGAAGGAATAGCCATCTTCTCTGTAGGAGTTGGCATACCTTGTGGCCAGATAGGACGGTTTGTAAAGGCTTCAATGCGCCTTACCTCACCAATTTCACCGTTCCAAAGCCAGTTCAATGCCTGACGAGCACCACTACTGGAAGCACCTTGGTTACCCATCTGGGTTGCCACCTTATATTTCTTTGCGAGCGCAGCCAGCAAGCGCGATTCGTAAGGATAGAGTGTCATTGGCTTCTCCACATACACGTGTTTACCTGCTGTAATGGCATCGGCGCAAATAATGGCGTGTGTATGGTCGGCCGTTGCACACATCACAGCATCTGCACTTTTAAGCATCTCGTCGAACATCTTACGATAATCGTTGTAGCGCTTTGCCTTTGGATACTTGTCAAAGACATGCTTAGCATACTTCCAGTCAACATCACAAAGCCCAATAATGTTCTCTGTTTCCATGGCACTGAGGTCAGCGGCACCACGTCCGCCGATACCAACACCGAGGATATTCAGTTTGTCACTTGGTGATTTTTTTCCGCGTGCCTTACCCAACACCGTGTTTGGTACGATGTTTGGAGCCACAATCATTCCCGCCAATGCGGCGCTTCCTCTCTTAAGGAAGTCTCTTCTTGAAATGTCTGCCATAATTGTTTAGTTTGGTTAATATAGATATACAATTTACATTGATTAAACTTCTGAGTTATTAGGTAGTAGTCCATATCCATCGGTCATGTGCCTTCTGCGGTACCTGATTTGTTCCAATGTTTCTAGATTTCCGATGGCTGGAAGGTCGTGCTTGGCTGCATCGTCCAAACAATCCCATGCGAATTTGGATGCGATAGCCGAATCTTTGAAGGTGGGTAGATGCGAGTCACGCACTCCTGTTTCTATCGAGTTGGCCATGCGCTCAATGAGCACATCAATATTCTTACCACCGAAAGGTTTTTCAATATGCAGTGTTTCGTTCACACCTCGCACGTCAACAACTGCCGTTTGGAAGTCGTGCGTCATGTGAGCAATACCTTTAGTTCCAATAATGTCTATATAAGAATTGTGTGTTTGATCCTTCGAAAGCTGTCCGTAGACAAAACCTTGCGTGATGTCAAACACGATACCGTTCTCAAAAGTGCCATGCACCTGCAACCACCACGGGTCCTTGTAATCCCACATTCGAATGCCTTGGGCATGATAGGTCTTAAATTCGCTGCCGGCATACCATCGCGCCACGTCCACATAGTGCATGCCACAGTCGTGAAAGCACGGTCCTTCCGACTCATGTCCTTCACCCGGAGCCAAGCCCGGCGTCATGTGACAAATACGAAGAATAGCCAAATCACCTAATTCACCGCTAGCCACGATATCCTTCAACTCGCTGTGATACCAAGAATTACGCAAGTACATGTTCACCGTACAGATGCCATCGTAGTTTTCAGTCATCTGCACACAGGCTTCTTCAGCTTCTACAGTGTCAGCAATAGGCTTTTCTGCAATGATATGTTTTCCCTTGGCGACAGCTAAGGCAATGCGATCTCTACGATCACTCGCAAATGCGCTTAAAACGACCAGCTGTACGTTAGGGTCATCGAAAACCACATCACTGTTGGTGATAACTTTTGAGCTTGGAGACAATTCGCGCGCCAATTTACAGCAACCTTCATTAATATCACATATATATACTACGTCATACCGGGTGTTCTTTTGAAACTCCTGGAGGTAAAACCTTCCCATTCGACCGAACCCGATAATCGCAACTTTTATTTTCATCCGAAAAAATTACCTAAAGAATTTTGAGTTATTAAAAATTTAAGTGTTTGCAAATATAGCTAAAAATAACAGGAACTGGCAGTGCTTCTGTCAAAAAAATAGTTAATATTTACTACGGCACATCGTTTGGAAAGCAACCAACAATCACAGCTATCACGATGTAAGTGAACCAATACAACTAACGAGGGTTTTGTTCTTTTGGGTGATATTTTCACGGTCGCACCTATATAATTCATTTTTAATATCTATCTTTGTCCTACTAAAGAGACATGTATGACGGTTCAAACGCAGAGAGTTGTAGCGCCATACCTGCCTACTGAAAACAACTGACCCATGAAGATAGTAAAACCAAAAAAGAACTTAGGGCAGCACTTCCTGACCGATTTGAGCATTGCCAAGCGCATTGCCGACACCGTGGACGCATGCCCAAACATCCCCATACTGGAGATAGGTCCCGGCATGGGCGTGCTGACACAATACCTGGTAGAGAAGCCTCGAAAAGTGAAAGCGGTCGAGATAGACCGCGAGTCGGTAGCATATCTTAGGGAGAACTTTCCCAAACTGCGTGACAACATCATCGGACAGGATTTCCTACGCATGGACCTTCATCAGGTGTTCGATGGCCAGCAGTTTGTCTTGACGGGCAACTATCCGTATGACATCTCCTCACAAATCTTTTTTAAGATGCTCGACTACAAAGATCTTATCCCCTGCTGCACCGGCATGATACAGCGCGAGGTGGCACAACGCATCGCTTCTGAACCAGGCAGCAAGGCGTATGGCATCCTGTCGGTCTTGATACAAGCTTGGTATCACGTGGAATATCTGTTCACCGTAGATGAACATGTGTTCAACCCGCCACCCAAAGTGAAGAGTGCGGTTATACGCATGACGCGAAACGATGTGCACGATTTGGGTTGCGACGAGATGTTCTTCAAGCGAGTTGTCAAAACCGTTTTCAACCAACGGCGCAAGATGTTGCGGGTAAGCCTGCGACAACTGTTCCCAGGTGAGGGTGCGTCTACCGAATTCTATACAGGAGAGCTGATGACCAAGCGCCCCGAACAGCTGACAGTAGAACAATTCGTCGCATTGACAAATCGGGTGGAAGTCGAGCTGAAGCGCATCCAGCAACAAGAATCATGATGAGCCAAGAAGCCTCCGAACTGTGATGAGAAGCTGCTCTCCAGACTGAAGAAAAGCCAACAACGCAACACCTCTCCCGCCCCATAACGTAAAACAATTTCCAACAAACAGTTGTTTATTTCCTGGTAATTGCGTATTTTTGTACAATACTAACTCTAATGCAAGAAAAGATATGATTGACGTAAAATCTACATTACAAAGCGCCGAAGAGCGCATGCAGATGGCTACCACATTTTTAGAAGAGCAATTGAATCGCATTCGTGCGGGACGCGCAAACGTAGCTATCTTGGACGGAGTGATGGTCAGCTCGTACGGATCCATGGTTCCTCTTAACCAAGTTGCCAACGTTTCAGTACCCGACGCGCGCACCATCGCCATCAAACCGTGGGACAAAAAGGCTATCCGGGACATCGAAAAGGCCATCATGGATTCTGACGTGGGCATCACACCAGAGAACAATGGCGAGATAATCCGCCTGGGAATCCCCCAACCTACCGAGGAGCGTCGTCGTGAACTGGTAAAACAGTGCAACAAGATTGGCGAAAAATCGAAGATAGAAGTGCGCAACGTGCGCTCTGAAATCAAAGACAAACTCAAGAAAGCCATCAAAGACGGACTGTCTGAAGATGTGGAAAAGGACGCCGAGAACGACTTGCAAAAGATTCACGACAAGTTCATCAAGCAGGTAGATAGTCTGCTGGAAGACAAGACAAAAGAAATCATGACGGTGTAGGGAATTTGAGTTGATGAGTTTGTAAGTTCATGAGTTGATGAGTTTATAAGTTTGTGAGTTTATGAGTTTGTAAGTTGATCAGTTTATTAAGTCATGAACTACTCGTCCCTCAAAATTCCAACTCTTTTGTGAAGAATGATAAAAGAGAAAGTCGCAAGACTATCCAACCATATAAAAGTCTATCCACTCCCCTCTCTTTTGGAGAGGGGCTGGGAGTGAGGCTTTAAATTCCATCCATACATGCACGGTCTCATTATCAAGAATACAGGAAGCTGGTACACCGTCAAGACCGATGACGGGCGTATCGTTGAATGCAAGGTGAAGGGTAACTTTCGATTGAAAGGTATCCGCAGCACCAGTCCTGTGGCGGTGGGCGACTATGTTGACATCATTATGAACGCCGAGGGAACGGCACTAATCAGCGCCATAGACGACCGCAAGAACTACATCATACGCAAAGCGTCTAATCTCTCCAAACAAAGCCAAATCATCGCAGCCAACCTCGACCAGGCTCTCCTCATCATCACCATCAAACAGCCAGAAACATCCACTACTTTCATCGACCGCTTCCTTGCCGGAGCCGAAGCCTATCGGGTACCAGTGGTCTTGGTGTTCAACAAGACCGATTTACTCAACGATGACGAACGATGCTACCAACAACAAATGGTGACACTGTACGAAACCATCGGCTATCCGTGTATCGAGATATCGGCCGAAACGGGTATGGGCATCGACCAACTGCAAACGCTCCTGAAACAAAAGGTTACGCTGGTCAGTGGGAATAGCGGTGTAGGCAAGTCGACCCTCATCAACGCCATCATCCCACACGCCGAACAACGTACGGCCGAAATCAGCAACGCGCACGGCACAGGCATGCACACCACCACTTTCAGCGAGATGATAGAACTGGCAGAAGGTGGCTACCTGATTGACACACCGGGCATCAAAGGCTTCGGAACCTTTGACATCGAGCGAGAAGAACTGACAAGCTATTTCAAGGAAATCTTCGAATTTTCCAAAGATTGCAAATTCAACAATTGCACACACACCCATGAACCTGGCTGCGCGGTGATACAAGCTGTTGAGAATCATTACATCTCCGTCAGCCGCTATCAGAGTTATCTCAACATGTTGGAAGATAAAGATGATAGCAAATATCGTGCGGCCTATTAACATAGAGCCTTCCGGACAGAATCTTTACACTCGGCCCTATAAACCGAATGGCACTCACATGGAGTGCCATCCTATCTACACATGAAAAGCAATACAAGCTGCTTTATTTGTACATTCTTTTTAATGTAATCACATTTTGTCCAATGAAGTAACAACTTCAGGAAACAAATGACAAACTATATTACGCCCCTAATCCTGTCGTCAAAGGCTGAAAGAGCAGCTTTGGCACCTTCGCCCATGGCAATCATGATTTGTTTATAAGGCACGTTGGTCACGTCACCAGCGGCATAAACTCCAGATACGGACGTTCTACAATAGTTGTCTACCTCTATCTCGTGGCGTTGATTTAACGGTAGTGCCTCACGGAAAGGGTCGGCATTGGCAGCCAATCCTATCTGTACAAAGATGCCGTCTACTGCTATGTCACGTTCTTCATCGTTGTTGCGGTTCTTCACACGAATGGCGGTTACTTTCTGTCCGTCGCCCACGATAGCCGTTGTTTGTGCCATGGTGAATATTTCTACGTTATCCAGGCTCTTCGCTTTTTCTTGTAAAACGGTGTCAGCTCGTAGGGTATCACCAAATTCAAGTACGGTTACCTTTTTGCTGATGCCTGCCAAATCGATAGCTGCTTCTACGCCAGAGTTTCCTCCTCCGACCACTGCCACATGCTTGTTCTTATAGAAAGGACCGTCGCAATGGGGACAAAAGTGTACGCCATGCCCCATATACTTAGCTTCGTCTTGTACGTTGAGCTTTCTCCAGCTTGCACCTGTGGCAATGATGACCGCAGGTGAGATAAAGATTTCACCGCCTTTTACGTGTATCCTTTTTAGTTTCTCGTCGAAAAACGCCTTGTCAACCTTTCTGTTGTCAAACACATCAATAGGATATTCCTTGAGGTGTGTAAGGAGATTGTCAGCCATCTGCGCTCCTGTTGTCTTGGGAACTGAGATGAAGTTTTCGATACCAACCGTGTCTTTCATCTGTCCACCGATGTTATTTGCAATGACAGCTACATGCAAACCCTTACGTGCAGAATAAATAGCAGCCGACGCTCCAGCAGGACCACCTCCCACAACTACAACATCGTAATTGCGCTCCACTGGTTCTTGGTTCTCATCCTCTTCGCTACCAATCACGTCTTCTAATTTGGTGAGCAGCTCTCCCAAGCTACCTCGCCCTATGTGCAACAACTCACCGTTGGCATATACCGTTGGCACAGCTTGAACATTCAGTTTGTCTACCTCGTCTTGAAACAAGGCACCATCTACCATTTCGTGCGTAATTTTTGAACTGGTCAGCGCCATGACGTTCAACGCCTGTACGATGTCGGGGCAGTTGGTGCAGGTTAACGAGACGTATGTTTGCAGTTTGATGTTTCCTTTGAGACGTTGAATACGCTTGCAAATCGCCTCATCGGGCAGGTTCTTACCCTTGCCATCGGCATTCAAGACAGCCAATAGAAGCGACGTAAACTCGTGACCGTTGGGAATGCCACGAAACATAACGCCTGTTTCTTCATTGTCTTTCAGCAGAGAGAACTGAATAGTCATGTCATCGGTCTCCGCAAATTGTGCCGTAAAAAGCTGGGATGTGGAGACAAAGTCGTTGATGAATTCTTTTAGTTCTGCGGCTTTTTCATGTTGCGGATGCGCCGTCACTTCGAAGGTATATTGATGGGTTAAGTCTTTGAAGACATCTTTAACCTGTTGTAGGATGGTTGTATCTAACATTGTGCTATAAATTGTTTATATATGGGTAATTTTTTATTATGTTTCTAACAGAAATGTAAAAGGTATAAAAAAAGGTAGCTTGAGAAAGCAACGACGATACTTAGTTCGTAGGTGTTTTCTCTCAGCTACCTTTCAAGTTGGGTTCCTGTTTCTTTCTACAGTTTTCCTACCAAATCAATACTTGGCTTCAATGTCTCTTCACCCTGCTTCCACTTAGCTGGACAAACTTCACCTGGGTGAGATTCTACGAACTGTGCTGCTGATACCTTACGTACCAACTCGTCAGCATTGCGACCAATACTGTTGTCTTGAATCTCTGCAATCTTAATCTTGCCCTCTGGATCTACCAAGAAAGTACCGCGGTAAGCTACACCTTCATCCTCTTTGTACACGCCAAAGCCTTTTGCCAATACTGCCAATGGGTCGGCAAGCATGGTGTAGTTAATCTTTTTGATGCTGTCAGATGTGTCGTACCATGCTTTGTGTACAAAGTGGGTATCGCAGCTAACGGAGAACACCTCTACGCCCATCTTCTTTAATTCTTCGTATTTGCCTGCCAAGTCAACCAACTCTGTTGGACATACAAAGGTAAAGTCAGCTGGGTAGAAGAAGAAGATTGCCCATTTGCCTCTGATATCTTCGTTTGAAACTGTCTTAAACTCTCCTTTTTGGAATGCCTGAACCTTAAACTCAGGTACTTGTGCGTTGATAATTGTTTCCATCTTTATTCTATTTATTTAATGTTATACAATGAATGAATTACTCATCATTTGTAATTATTACAAAGTTAATCATAGAACGATAGAAACAAGAATCTTCTGACAACAAAAATGCGAATAATAACCATAATTACAGTTTTTTCTTCGATCTTAACATATTTATAGCTACATTCCTCCTTGCTAACTGCTCCCCCTCACATAAGAACAGCAAACCGCCGTGTTGTCGGGAGCCGCAGCTTCCATGCCTAAGCCATCAAAACAACCAACATCAGCAACGCTCACAACACTGGCATGCACACCACCTCTTGCAGTAAGATGACAGAGCAGGTTGAGGATGACTACCTGGTCAACACATCAGAAATCATTATAAACAATGTGCAGCGACTAGTAATCAACGAAAAATTTTGACAAGCCTCCTCAATACTAGCGTATTTGCAACCAACAGAAGATTAGACCGAAAAAACGCTCAAAATTCGCGTTTTTCGTATCTCATTATCATATAAGATGTTACAGATTCTCGTCAGTTGTCATTTTTCAATAGCATTGCCTTTCTTCATCAAAGGCTTATAGTTTAGCCCTCAATCTCCATGACTTTGAGATGCTATTGCATGTAAATATGGAGGACAAATCATGTAAACAGCACGCTAAAAAGCATGCAATTGCTTCACTTTCTACTTGTTTTCTCACTATTTGTGCTTCAAAACAAGCTGACAGACGCTATATTTTTTCTATTTCACGACTTGTAAATTTTGAAATAAATAAACAATCGTTCAAATCTTAGACTCATTTTTTCTATTCAGAATTCACTACAAATGACTATCGTACCCCTATCGAATAACTCAAACATTGATGCCTATTAGACTTTCATAATAGTATAAACTTTCATATTCACATTTATCTACTTGTATATTTATCATATTAATCATAAATCACAACTTTTTCATTCGAAATGATATGTTTTATAAAAATAATCATTACTTTTGCAATAATTCAATATCCACACATACATGATTGTGCCTCATTATACATCATTCTAAAATAACAAAAGTACAAGAGTATGAAAAAATCATTTACCTATTTTATGTCAAGCCTCACAGCTTTGATTGTGACAGTAGGCATGTACGCCCAGATGAGCGACACTAACTCGGGCGCTAAAGACGACAAGACGGTTTACAAAGAGTCGTTTGACACGCAAGAAGCGTTCGACACCTTCATCATCATCAACGCTAACAACGACAAAGTGACGTGGAGATACAACAAAAACGAAAAGCATGCAGAATGCTATTACGCCTCAAAAGAAACAAACGACGACTGGCTTATCACACCCGAGATCTCGCTGAAAGCAGGAAAAGTGTATCAGGTATCATTTGACACTTGGGCCAGCGGTTCCTATTATACCGAGAAGTTGAGTGTTTGGTATGGCCAGGACAAAGAGCCTAGCAAGTATGACGTGCTGCTTCCAACACTCGCCATTAAGTACGGCGTCGCATCGCTTTCCAACACAGTCACCATCAAGGCCGACGGTAACTACCGGATAGCGTTCCACGCTGAGAGCCCAGCCAACCAATACGCCCTTAACTTAGACAACATCGTGGTGAAGGAAATTGCTTCGGCAGCTGCACCAGCAGCCGTCACCTTCATGACAGCAACACCGGGTGACAAGGGTGAGCTGAAGGCCACCGTGTCGTTCACTTCGCCAGAAAAGACCATTGACGGAAACGCCATCTCGTCACTCACTAAAATTGACGTGCTGCGTGATAACAAAGTGATTCATACGTTTGAAAACCCAGCTATCAACCAGTCGATGTCCTATACCGATGAGCAGGCACCCAATGGTAATCACACCTATTCGGTGGTGGCCTACAACGAAGCAGGAGCAGGCCTACCCGTATCCTCTGAAATTTATATTGGAGAAGACATTCCAGGTGCCGTGAGCAACGTAAAACTTGTAGACAATGGCAGCACATACACCTTGTCATGGACAGCACCGACCAAGGGTGCCACAGGACGATATTTCAGTGGTACCAATCTGAAATACAACATCTATATCCCCCAAGGCGGTTACAATGCAAAGCTGTTTAAGGCCGACGTGGATGGTACTTCCATCACCATCCCCAGCATTGGTGGAGAACAAGATTTGATGAGATATCAAGTTTCTGCCGTCAACATCGGTGGTGAAGGTGAAAAAGCCAACTCAAACGTCATCGTGGTTGGCGACGTTTACGACTTGCCTATCGCCGAATCGTTTGACGACGGTAAAACCAATACTAAGCATTACTGGTGGAGAGACTCAAAAAGTCAAAACTATTGGCAGCTGAGCAGCAATGGGTATATTCTTTGGACCCCAGACAACGAATACGACGAGGCATGGTGGAACTCGGGCAAGATTTCGCTGAGCAACTCAGCAAAACCAAAACTTACATTCAAATATAACATCCTTGCTAAATCGAGAACCGCTATACAAGTAGAGGCACAGAAGCCCAACTTGGAGACAGTAAAATTGGGTTATGTAGATGGTTTCACAAGTGGAAAGAACGGTTGGCAGAACTATCGCATCGATTTGTCACCAGTGAAAGACGAAAGATATGTCATTATCAAGTTCCATGGTGTTGCCGACGATACGGAATATATCGGCCTTGACGACATCAACATTGCTGACGACACAGAGAACAACCTGGCCGTAAAAGTTTCTGCCCCAGCACTTGGTACGACAGGCCTGCCGCTGCAAGTACAGGTGATTGTAAACAACACAGGCTCAAAAGCTGCCTCAAACTTCACCATACACCTTTATCAGAATGGGGAGGCGGTTGCCGATAGCACCGTTACCGAACCCATCGCGTCGCTGGAGTCACACAGTTATCCTCTGTCATTCGTACCACAGGTGGGGACAGAAAGTGCCGAGATATATGCTGTGATTGACTATGCGGCCGACGAATACTTGGAGAATAATACCTCGAAAAAAGTCATTGTCCCCTTGCAACAACCAACCATGAAACCGGCTACTAACCTGACCGTGAGCAAAACAAGCGAGAACAGTACAACCATTAGCTGGACAGCTCCTACCCTCAGCCAAACAGTTGTAACCGATGACTTTGAGGATTATAAACCTTTCTACCTCTTGAAAGAGGGACCCTACTTGCTGGCCAATTACCAAATTGGACCATGGACCCTGTTCGATGGCGACCAAGAATACTCGATTGCCCTGCCTGGATATAATTTTGAGAATATGGAAGAATGCTTTGCCTACATGGTATTTAATCCATCAAAGGTGAATACCTTAGACAATAAGAAGACTGATCTCGATAAGTTGGAAACGTGCCGAGCGCATTCGGGCTCGCAATTCCTGACATCATTCTCCATTAACGAGGAAATGGCTATGTACTCTAAAAAGAGCAACGACTGGCTCATTTCACCGTTGCTAACAGGTGACAAGCAGACCATTAAGTTCTGGGCAAACGCACTAATGAGTGGTTCGAACGGAGAAGCCAAGTACGAAGTGCTGTATTCGAAGACGGACACGCTGGCAGAAAGCTTCATCGTGGTTCAACCAGAGAAGAGTGCACCGGCCAACAATTGGACGGAAAACAAGGTTGAACTGCCAGATGGTGCCAAGTATTTTGCGATTCATTGCACCACACCCATCCGCTCACTACAGATCTTTATGCTTGACGACATCACCTATACCATAGGTGACGGAGAAATCAAGGGATACAATGTGTACCGCGACGGTAAGAAGATTGCCGAGGTGGATGCCAACACCACATCGTTCAACGATGAAGCTACTGGCAATCATCAATATCAGGTGACCGTAATTTACAACAGCGGAGAATCTGTCTATTCGAACAGTGTTACAACTGGAATAGAACGCATGACGAATGAGAAAGACTTGCAAGAAAAAGCTGTATACAATCTCAATGGACAAAAACTCCCTGCAAAGCAAAGAGGTGTAAACATCATCAAGATGAGTGATGGCTCAACACGAAAGGTAGTGATTCCATAAAGGTCGGCATGTCCGATCTGCAACAGCCTTTGTCAGGATGATAGTCGTCTGGCTTCAGTCCTGGCAAAGGCCTTACAAATAACATGAAAATAAGAGGATTGGCCATGGTCGGCTTGTCCTCTTTTTTTATGAGCCTGACTACTTAGGAGCAAAGTCTATCCATTCAAAGCAACGGCTCATAGGAGAGTTTGAAAACAACATGCGGTGCTTTGGTGTGTGATAAATCACACTCGGCATCATGTATAGTTCATCTGTCAGATTTGGTTCCGTCATCTATTCGGGCGTGATTCATCACGCCCGAAGTCATCCTTGGAGCGGAACGCTGGTGTAACGACAGGGATACAAGCAGCCAATCCGTGCGACGGACTCAAGGGCGTTGCGGATACTATCCAAGTAAAAAGCCTGGTTTGAACAAATTCAAACCAGGCTTTATATTTACGTTTTACTCAGCAACTATCTCAAAACCTTACCGATTTCTGATGGAAGTTTACCAGAAAGTGGATGGTTACGAAGCTGCTTTCTCACTTTTTCGAGAACAGCCTGCTTAGATACTTCGTCTTGATTGGCAGACTTACCAAATTCGAGAATGGCAGCCTTGGCTGACTTTGGAGTAATCTCCAACATGAATGGCTTATAAAAGAGAGCAACCACGCCCTGGTAACTATTTTTCGTTACTTGATCGGAATTGAAAACAAAGAAGCCCAACGTATTCGCATCGTACTCAGCCGACGGATCTTCAGTCAACTGCTTAATAAGGGCATCATTAAATTTATTGTCACCCATAAAAGCGATTGTTGCGTTTTCTTCATCACTATAGTCAAAGTAGCCAGAGATACTCAAGTCAGCTTTTGGTGAAGCAAATATAAAATTTAATTCATTCTTTGAAAATGCACTCAGATATCCATAATCAACGATACCAGATACGATGTGATAGTAATTGGCATACATACCCATGTGTTCGCCAGCATTAATGTCGAAACCCAACGAGCCTTCGTCGAGCGTCATAGGCAAAATCCAGTTGTTGTCCGGGAAATAAATCAGCAACTGACCTTTCACTTCAGCCACCATTACCTTCATCACAGCAAATATTTCATCAAGATTCTTCGTATTCTCAGTAATCTGTGACAAATCGTAACCTCCAAGATAATAGGTCTTGTTAACGATGTCTTTCTTCTCTCCCTGGCACACATAAATAGAATCTGTATAAGGTCCTGTGGTGTACTTGATGATACCAGACCGGATATGTCCCGTCTTGTTCTCAGAGAGTTTGATGTTGATGGTTTCATCGTTGATGCTTGCCTCAGCCCAATCAAGCCCCTTGATGGAAAGGTTAGACCCTTCGTTCTTCACTGGAATACTGATGGTTCTGGCGGCATCGTTATAGATAAATTGAGATGTTTCACCACCGTATTTGAACATCATTCCACGTTGTTGAACGGTAACCTGCGTGGAATCATCGCCACATTTGATAGTTAATAGTGCCGAACGCCCTTCCAACTTAGGATTTTTCTTAACGCTCACATCAACCTTGTTGCCATTGACCACAGCCGAAGCCCATTGGGCATCAACAGACACCGTTGCTGTTGAAGGAGCTTCAAACACTAGCGTACCAGTACCGGCAGCTGCAGAGAAAACAAGGTTAGAACTGGTTACCTTGACAGTGGACTCGCGAGAATACTCGCTGCCAACTTGATCATCATTGTCGCTACATGCACTAAAAGCCAATGTAAAAGCCGCAAGTAGCAGGAAACTATATATTTTCTTCATATTGCTTTCTTTATTTTTCAATCATTTTGATAGATGCTGGGATGGAAGAACGCTTTACCTGAGGCATTCTTTCTTCCAGTCCATAGAAGCTCTTGGCAGGCTGATCCTTGTTCTTCAGTTTAACAATGATAGGCGATTCAAACCAGAACAGGAAGCCAGCCATCTCTGCCAAAGACTTTGGTGACTCCACTTCAGAAGCAAAGACTGCGAGTGCCTCAATGGGATTGCCTTCAACCTTACCACCGAAGATGGCATAGGTGCCATTCTTCTCGTCATGCTGGAACGGTGCAGACATGTAAGCTGCTGGACTCCATGTAGCATAGCTTCTATCCCCAAACACGAAAGTGCTTATCATATAATAGGTAGAATTGAACTTACCTAAGCTTCCTCCTTGTATTTTCAACGAACCAGTAGCCTGGTCAAAGGCCACGGGAATGCTGTAAGTCTTTTTGTCATCAGGATCTACGAAAGCAAACTTCATTCCCTTGCCAGATGCAGAGAGCGATGCCTTTGTCATTTTTTGGTTTCCTTTATTGTCCTTATAAATGAATGCGTAGTTGCCCGTCACATCGCCGACCTCACATTGTGTCACGACGAACGATGATTGGTAATTGCCACTCACAACAAAGACTTCGGTTGAACGAACGTCGCCGGTAGTGTTTGGTGTCATACTAACAGTCAGGTCGTTGCCATTGGTCGTCACGTTTACCCAGTCGGCACTCGTAACAAATTTGAATTCACCCAGCTTGGGAATATTGCGATAGGTTCTGCTGAAGGCCTCATCGTCCGAACCAATGCTCTTAATCTCATCAACTACTGTCTGCGGATTCTGCCAGCCCTTGGCCAAATCTACCTTGTCAGCAGCCAATGAGAGTTTTTCCTTAGAGTAAGTCAACTCAGAGACCGATACTCCATTAATCATGAGCGGCTCGTACAGTCGCAACCCATTGTCGGTATAGTTGTAGGCTGTTACAAGGGTGTCGGTGTCCGTCGAGATGGTAAGCTGGCGAGCAACAACATCATATTCAAAATGAGCTTTTTTTCCGCCTATCGTGCCATCAGAGCCAATGAGGTTGAAATTATCACCCACGTCTACCACTTTCTTCTGGTAGGCTGCGGCACTCTCTTTCAGGCGACGCATGTACATCACATTCTGCGATCGCTTACCATGAAACTTGATGGCATCCTGCCCAATGCTATCGATGACAAACTCAAAGTCACCGCCATAGGCTTCATTCAATTCAGAAGAAGGCGTTGCGAAGAAGTGCATCATCGGGCTATAGGTGTCAAAAGACAACTCCGGCCCATTGTTTGTCTTCATGGCATACAGGCAGGTTTCCTTCGCATCTGGATTAATCTCGGATCTCACTTCAGCCTCATCCTTAGTAAACTTCAATGTATAAGTGAAGCCGCCATACTTGCGGTGTGTTTCAGGATAATATTCAAGTACCCAGCCATTCTCCGAACTCATCAACACACGCTGTGCCTCATTCAGGTAGTTTTCCATACGAGCGGCTGAAGACTCGTCAAACACATCCTCCTGATCTTTCAAGCACGACTGGAACAGCAGTGCCGAAAGCATCAAGGCCAAGCCTGTCAATATTTTATTTGTTTTCATCATGATGATCTCCTTTACTTATCTATTTTCAAATCGGTCAAGTTCACATATCCATTGATGACATCACCCTCACGACGCAAAATCTCATCGCGAAGCACATCGATATCAATGTTAAATTCGTCACGCATGTAAACCCTTACCATCTCTAGTTTCTTGGCAATGTGTCCAGCACCTGGTGCTTCCACTTTGGTCTCAGGATCTTTTGCTCCTGCCTCTGCCATCCACTTCGCCCACTGCTCAGGCGTATTCGTGATGTACATAGACAACATCTCGGCAAAGTCTTCACGAGCCTCCATCTGCGAATAGGCAGAGATGAAACCACGCTGCAGATAACCTGACTGTCCATCTGGTGAGCTCCAAGCGTCGCCGATATACAGACTACCGTTCACCTTCTGATAATCAGCTGTGAAACTTTTCGTCTGATTCAAAATATGCGTAAACTCATGATGGATGGTACGCAGATAATACGTGTTCAAACTTTCAACCGTTGTAGAAAGTTTATTCAAATGATTGGTACCAGCCAAGAATATTTTCTTTCCTCCTTCAGCAGTACCCAAAATCATCGTACCGTTGTTACGATACTGGAACTCACCTGTTGCATAGAACAACTTGGGGAAGTATGTTCTTGTAAAGTCCACTCCTGCCACTTGATCGTATGCCTCAATACTGGCATACTTCACGATGTGTGCCAGTTTCACAGCTTGCTCATAGTCGGCAGGTACATTGTAGTAGTTCATGTCTGTCTCATTATGATCGTACCGGTACACGAACTGGATGTTATAGGGATCTGTTAAATTTGCCTTGATCCACTTGTCGAAGTCGGTTTGCTTTACATTTGAGTCAACGATAACACTTTCAGCCTCGAGCTTGTCCTCTGAACAGGATCCAAACCCTAAGCATACCAGGCAAAGCGACGCGCATACTATATATTTTTTCATATACATATTCGTTTTTATTGATTAAATTAACGTGGATTAGCCTCAACACCTGCCTGACGGATATCCAATGGTATCTGGACGGCACGGCGATTATCATCCTTCTTCAACACATCTGTCAACGCAGCTGGCTTTCCATCGGGACCCATGGTTCGGCGAACGATTTCGATACCATAACGCTTCACGTCAAACCAGCGCAAGCCCTGATGGAGTGTCTCCATGCGACGAAAGCCCAATACACATTGTAACATCGTTTCCTGAACGGATCCTTCTGCGTCAATGGCGAATGCCGGATGCAGATGTTTCTTTACGGTTGACGCCATCTTCGAAGCATCATCGTATGAATAGGGAACCGATTTATAGAAATTCTGTATCTTTTCTGGTGTCAATGTCACATTGGTTTTCACGATATTATGCATCCATGCATCCAGGTCGGCCGCAGCCTTATCATATTGTTTCAGCATGATGTAGGCCTCTGCGCGGTTCAGCAGCACTTCATCCGTAGTGAAAACCACATTCACCGTGTGGGGAAAACCAGTCCCTGAAACAGGATCTTTGGTTTCGAACAGGTAGGGTAACTTCCAAATTTGCACAACATCAAAGTTGTTACCTCTGCGTGAAAACGGTTTATAATAGAATCCACCTCTGCCCCAAACATTAGTTGCCTCGAAGTCTTCGTTGTTGGAAATATATGAGCCATGTGCGTAACGCTTAAAATATGTATACGGACCAAAGAATACACCCAGCCGAGAAACATGCGTACTTATCATCAGGTTGGCAGCGACATCTGCTGCAACATAATGCTGTGAGATGGCATCGAAATCAGAGGTCATCTCACTCATAGCTTTCCAGTCACGAAGAGTTGCTGTCACATTGCTGCCCAAACACATGTCTGCATACTTCACGGCCTCGTTCCATTTCTCATAATAAAGATAGAAACGGGTAGCGAAAGCGTATGCAGCCCGCTTGTTGAAGTGGTACTTCGGTACGGTATAATTGTCCGTCACGAGGGGAAGTGCCTCTTTCAAGTCTTGCTCGATACGCGCATAGACCTCGGCAACGGTGCCACGATTGTGTTTCTCGGTGATGTTTTCCACCTTGTCCGAGTAATGTATACCCAACGCTTTACTGCCCTCACTATAGTTCATGCAGAATTCGTTAACGAGCAAGAAGTGTGCGTATGCCCGGCAAAGCAGAGCCTCTGCCTTGGAGGTCTGCAGTGCCTCTGTCTTGGCACCACCCATCTCTTCAATGGATGCCAATGCTTGGTTGGCGCTTGCGATGGCATCATAACAAGAAAGCCATAGCCTCATGGGCGACTCATTGTCACTCTCTGTCACGTCTTGCCAGAAGTAAACTTGGTCACCAAAGCGGTCACCGTTTGGGTTTTTGTCGCCATAATAGTCAGCATTATCCGACATCGTCTCGTTAATCAACAGATTAGAGGAATGAGGATAAGCAGACACTAATAGATTGGCCACCTTCTTCTCGGTATCAATGGTCGTACGGTTATCTGGCATGGTGTCCAGGTAATCGTCGCACGAAGACAATGTCATAGCCGAGAATGTCAAGGCCAATGCTGTATATGTTATTTTTATTGTTTTCATCTTTGCTGTATTTTAGAGTCCTAATCTAAGTGTGAGTGTGAACTGCTTTGGTACCGGAACGGCCACACCACCTGTATTAAAGAATTCAGGATCCTGCCCGTTCAGCTTGCTGTCTGCATAGAGCAAGAAGAGGTTGGTGGCTTGAAGCTTCAAGGAGAGCGTATTTACGTTCAGGAACTGGCGCACGCTGTTTGGGAAATCATAGCCCAAAGACAATTCCTTCATGCGGATAAAATCTCCCTTGGCGATACGCGCATCCGAATAGTTGTATGCGTTGTAAGCATAAGACAGGTTCGAGTCGTACTGGTTCTGCTGCGCACTTGCAATCACGGGAATGCTCGTTTTTCGCTCATCGCCAGACACTTCCCAGCGGTTACGGAACTCCTTAGGCATAGACGAGAGGTCGTCATATTCGTTGGAGAACACCGGATCCATACGTACAACATTGCCAAACGAATAGGTCAAGAACACGTTCAACGTCCAGTTTTTATACCTGAAGATGTTGCCCAGCGAGCCTACGTCTGTAGGTTCAGCCGACCCTTCATATTTCAAGAACTTCACCTTTTCCGGATCACGTTCCTGGAAGTAGATGCCCGTTGTGGTGACATTGCCATTTTGATCGAGGAAGGTTGGTAATCCTTCGCGGTTCAACCCGCGGAATGGAACTGAGAACACCGAGCGAACAGGATAGCCTTCTTTGGCAAAACCGGTTCCCTGAACCATGTCAATAACGCGAGACAGCGCATTGAGTTCGGTAATCTCGTTGTGCGAGTGTGAGTAGATCAAGTTGGTACTCCAAGTAAAGTCCTCCGTCTTGATGTTGGTAGTAGAGAGCGTAAACTCCATACCATTCGACTTCATGGATGCCACATTGGCATACTGCGGGCCATACAACTCGGTGTTGGCAATACCAATCAAGTCATAGTTGTTACGCCAGTAGAAGTCGGCACTCAGGTTGATGCGATTCTTCAAGAAGCCCAAATCGAAACCAAAGTTCAGCTCGTGCTTTTTCTCATAGGTCAACTCCGGATTACCTAACACTTGGTCCAATCCTGGTTCCTGCACGTTTGTGAAGGGTCGCCATGGGTTGGAGCTGCGGAAGATAGGCAGGGCATTGGTGATGGCAGGACGGTCACCTGTCAACGAGTAGCTCACACGGAACGTACTGTGTGTCAGCACATCCTTGAACAGGCCTTCGTACCAGTTTTCCTCATGTGCGTTCCAAGCACTCGAAAGGTTCCACGTAGGCATCCAACGTGCGCTGGTAGCCTTGCCCAGATAGTTGGTTCCTTCATAGCGAATGGTACCCGTCAACTGATAACGGCCTTTATAAGAATAGGTACCCGTACCAAAGAAAGCGGCACTGCGGATGTGGGTATTGTCCATCGTAAAATAATCAGAGCCATTTTCCTGACCTTTTTTGAAAACCTGGTATGCATACAGCGGCACCTCGCCTTGGCTGTACTGCAGACCCCAACCGCGGAACCAGGTAGACTTACGGTCAACTAAGTTGGTTTCCATACCGCCGTAGAGGTTCAAGATATGCGTATCGTTGAACACGTCATTGTAGCTGGCCGAGAGTCGTGTGTCCCATCCAAAGAACCTATTGTCGCGACGCTCGTAGATACCACCGTAAGGCAATACGGATATAGGAAGCGCATAGATATTGTCTGGATCTTTGTACAAGAAGGGGTTTCTGTCACGAATAGCGGCCGTAGGCATAGCACGATAAGCCATGGCCTGGTTCGATTCGTCCAAAATGTTATGTTCTTGAGAGGTGGAAGAACTCTTAGCCGACCCCAACAGGGTAATCTTCAATTTCTGAATAGGCCTGTAGTCGATGCTGGCCTGCACACGGAAATCGGACACATGCAAATCCATATAGTTGTTATTCAACTCATGGAAGATGTTGAATGGGGCGTAGTTTCGAGTATAAAATTCGTTTGGATCCAACGTACGCGAGGTGTTCAACGCATAGGAATATGGGTTGATGTCGAAGTCGCGCTTCACCTCACCAGTCACCAAGTCAACGTCGGAGTTCAACGTTCCCGGTGCCTGTTGCTTACGATAAGAAGCATTTCCAATCAAGTTGATGTCAAAATGCTTGTTGAGGTTGTAAGTAGTGTTGATGTTGGCCGTGTATCGTTGCACCCTACTCTGCTTGGTCCATCCTGGGTCAAACATGGCCGAGAGAGAAGCATAGTATTGCGATTTCTCCGTACCGCCCGAGATACTCACCGAGTGGTTGTGCATGATAGCTGTTGAAAACAAATCCTTGAACCAGTTGGTGTTTCTAAATTCGGCCGCGCGCAGATAGGCGTTCTTGGCCTTCTCCGTATTGGCCAGGGCAAACTGACCTGTCTCCTTGTTGTATTCCGACAACATTTGGTACATCTTACCATACACACCACTGTTCATGGCGTTGGCCGTCTCGGCATAGTTCAAGAAGCCCTTCTTCTCCAACTCGCGGTAAATAGACATCTGGTCTTGTGAGTTCATGATGTTGAAGGTGCTGTAGGTTGGCCTGAGTCGCATGGTGTATTCACCCGTATAACTAATGTGCGACTGTCCGGCTTTACCCTTCTTGGTGGTGATGACGATGACACCAGCCATCGCACGCGCACCATAAATAGATGTAGCCGAGCCATC
>CABTXD010000009.1:0-59777 GCA_902488665.1 uncultured Prevotella sp.
AAAAAAAAAAAAAAAAAAAAAAAAAAAAGAAAAAAAAGGGGGACGCGCCAACCCGCCACTTCCCCCTTTTTGCTTCAATTGTCATCAGCAATCTATGCTGATGCGTGGTTTTCTTAGAAGAAATAGGCCACACCTACACGCCAAGAGTTGGCCTGGGTCTTGTGGTTTTCTACGCTTTCCTTCACACCTTTCCATGTAATGTCACCCGTCTTACCGACACCTACATTGTAGTTGGCTGTAACTTGGAAATGCGTGGCGATGGTCAAACCAACACCAGCATTAACACTGAAGTTAGATGACTTCAATGTCCATTCAGCTGCTTGATCTTCAAAATCAGAGAGTTTCTTCACCTTATCACCAATATTGAAAGCAATCTGCGGACCTGCAAACACGAAAATATTGGCTGCACTGCCCATCCCAATACTATATTTTACGTTCACAGGAACTATTAGTTGTTGCTGTTTCAGAACGGTATTGAACTTGTTGTTGATGCCTTCAACCTTAGCTTCTTGCCTGTTGTACAATGCAGACAGATCCAAACCAAGACCAGGAGCAGGCAAACCCATCTTTAAAGTCGGACCAATGAAGAAGCCAGCACGATTGGATGTGTTGAAAACATCTTTGTCTAATGACATCTGACTGAGGTTCATACCTCCCTTGATACCTAACTTTACTTGTGCACTAACTGGTAAAACTGTTACCATGGCCAAAACCATGATGAGTGAGATAATACTTTTTTTCATTTCTTTGTGTATTTATTTAAATAAGAAAAAATAATCAATCATTTAATGACGTTGTCGCCTAACGGTTACACGTGCTGGCGAATTGCTTGACGAAGAGGAAGTACGACGGCTTCTACTACTCTTGACAGTTGTCTTCTTGCCCGCCGCTCTTCGATTACGTTTCACACGCTTTGACTTGACATCTTTAGGATTGAGCTTGGCTATGCTGTCCAAAGAATCCTTGCGTGCCTGGTCTCCCCACATGTTTTTCTCAAAGAGTTTTATTTCTGCCTCAATGCGCTTCTGTGCGTTCGCCATAGCCGAATCAGTGGGATATTCTTGAGATAACGTTCGTCCCAACATGTTGTTGGTCTTATAAATCTTGCCTTTATATAGGTTTTTCGTAAAATAGTCGTCCACACTCATCACGGCTGCATTGTTAAGATTGCTCGTCATGATGGTTTGCTTGGACAAGAATGGAGCCAAATCTTCATACTTCACCCAGAACAAGGGATAGGATGTAGCACCATCACCGAAGTCGTCTACACGCTTCATAATGGGACATAAGGCCAAGACTTTGGTGTGAAATGTGGCCGTAGCTTGATCATAATAAGCACTCTCCTTAATGTAATAAGCGGTCACCTCACGCGAAGGAATATCACTATCATCAATCCGAATACCTCTATCAGTGCGCTCATAGTAGACATGATAGTTGTCTAAAAACGCCAAAGGTTTCACCCTGGCAGAATCTTCGAACGTTTCATTACCATCCAATCGATATTCGTAAGCACGGATATTACCTGTCATCATCAACTTGAAAATGTAGCAAAACAGGTTCATTTGCGTACCCATAGGCTCCACAGGATAGTACAAACCCGCATTGGCGTCTTGCGTCAAGTCGAGTTCACGATAGATGTCGCGCCGCCATACTACATCCTCAGCCATCTTAGCCTCAGTAGGATATGACAGCTGTGCACGCATACTAATCGTATTGGCGTTTGACTGTTGTGCGCGTTGTTGCTGCGCTCTTCGAGCCGGCGGCTGTGCGATGGCGAACTGAACGACACACAATAACAGGGATATGAATAATAAGTTCTTCTTCATTTTATTTCTGATTATACAGCTTGTCGAGGTGATGTCACCCATATTTATTTGACGATAATTTCCATAGACGCAGGCAGTCGGCGGGTTAACCCATCAGGACCTACCGCCGTGACATGTGATATATAGAACCGACGATTACGAGAAAGCTTGCGGAATTCATTACGTTGGCGCGCCGAGAAGCGTGCTCCATCGGAAGTCATCGGAACGGCATTACCCATGCTGTCAAAGAAAACGGTTTCAAAACTAACTACCTTGAACTGGATATCCAACAAACCATCGTCGATGGCAGCGTTGATTCCCGTGGCTCCCATCAAGGAGGCTTTGGCTAAACCACCACCTTTAAACCGATCGGTTCCCATGGCAATGTATGCAATCGGGTCAGGCAATTTGCGCACATGAAACGTGAATTTGCCCACTTGTCGTGACACACCATTATAATTGGACGACACTTGGATGGTGACATCTTTACCTACAGCTGTTGGACGAGCGATGTACTTACCAGCTCCTACTGAACGAAACCCTCCACCAGTCATTGATGCTGAGACAGATGTTAACGGCACACCGGGGATGCTGATGCTGATGGGATTCTCGTAACCAGCGTACAACACGTTCATTAAGTCAGCCGACACGGTTGCGCTGGGCGCCACAACAGAATACTTTTGCGTGAAATCACGACGTATCACATCGCCGCTTCCATTGCGCATTGTGATGTAACCACTGAACGAATGTTCGCCTACGCCACCAGCTGTAAACTGGTAAGTGTTGTTTCGTAAGTTTACTTTCCGCCCACCTATATATATTTCAGGTTGGCGAGTGGTATCCACTGCCGCCATGACAATCTGTGCAGAGAACCGATCACCACTAACAACGGTGCGCGACTCGGGGATGACAAAGGCACTCAACTTGTTGACACGAATGTCCTTGACGTCGACATTTGCCACGAGTGCGTGCAGCACTTCTCCCTCGGCATAGCGCACATCACTTTGCAATTTCGACAACATCGTAACGGCAGCAGACACAGGCATGTCTTCAAACATATATTCCTGCCAATTCTTACCCATGGCCTTGGCACGTTTGGACAATTGCGTTGTGAGGTTGCTCTCTATCGTCTTGCGCTGGTGTTCATCGGTTATCATCTTCAAAATTTGCTCCCGATAATGATTCACTCGCTCATAAAGCAGCTTTCCCTTGCCTGTCCCAGGGGCCAACATCACGTGCGAGGCGGCTTCAAGATCATCCTTGTGTTTGATGTCGAACACGTTTCCATCGGGGCCGTCAGCCTCTTTGACGATATTTTCCTTGAGCTGTTGCGCAAAATTATACAGCGAGTCACTCATGCGTTTCACCGTCGTAGCCTTGTCAAACCACGCTTGCACCTTCTCTGGATTTGACTTGAACTGCTCCGAGAGCTGGTGATAGATAGACACATTCTCCCTTGACGAGTTGTCCGTTGTACGGTTCAGGCTCTCCTCTACCACGGCGAATCCCTCTAAGACTTCCGTGGAAACGTTCAGAGCCAGCATCGCCATCAAGACGACATACATGAGGTTAATCATCTTTTGGCGCGGAGATAACGGTCTTTTCTTTATTGCCATGCTGAGTTGGTGAGTTGATAAGTTGATGAGTTTATGAGTTAATGAGTTTATGAGTTAGTGAGTTCGTAAGCTCGTGTGTTGACGAGTTGTTTACTCTTGTGACGGCTCTAACCCAGGATTGGCTGCGCGCATGTTCACGGTCATGGCCTCAATCATGCGAGCATATATCTTGTTGAGCTGCTCAATCTGTTGTGCCATCTTCCGAGTCTGGTCATTGATTTGGTCAATAGTGCCTATCTGCTGACTGGCACCCTTCAACTGCATTTCGTAAACTTTGGATATACCGGTCAACGTACGATTCAGGTTTTCCATTTCCTCACTATCCCTGGTCAGTCTTACACTCTGCTCTGATACCTTTCCTAACGTCTCCGTCAGTCGCTTCAGCGCATCGACATAATTGTTTTGCGCTTCGGCCAAGGTCTGCAATTGCTGTTCATTCTCAACCTGTTGAACCTGACTCGCCAAGGGAACATCGGCAGATACTTCCCCTACAGTCTGCTCTGCTGTAGACGGATGACCAACAACAATGTGACGTGGGGCTGAAGAAGCAGGCCTTGATGTATTCACCGCTTGTGCGGGAGCCGTGACATTGTCATACGTCACCTGACCCGTTTCCAAATACTCTTCCGTCACTCGCGTCGGGATATCACGACCGTCAGCCGTTTTGTCAAACGGTCGGTCAAAAGCTGAGAGGAAGAACACAAAGACCTCAGTACCCATGCCTATAAACAACATGAGGTTGCCACCAGACAAGTGAGTTAGTTTGAACAAGGCTCCCAGGATAACCAATGAGGCACCCCAACTGTAAGCATAGTTCAAGAACGTCTGCCCCGGGACACTGTCCATCCACTTTTGCAGACGATAAATCATATTGAATTTGCTATATCCACTCATTTTTTCTTGCCTTTCTTCTGTTTAGTACTGGTTGTGTTTGCCAAGCTGCGTACACATCGGAACCCGATGTACGAGCGAGGCTGGTTTTGGTATTCCCACGTACGCCAAGCGCTTCTGATATACGATTCTGGGTCTTTCCACGATCCACCGCGTACACTTTTTTTCTTCAATTTGTACGGATCTTCCAACGCCGCCTTATACTCCAACTGCGGATTCAAATCGTTCATCGCATCAACACCGGCCTCATTATATATGGTACTCGTCCATTCTGCCACGTTACCCGCCATGTCGTACAAGCCGTTGGAGTTAGCACCGTAGATGCCAACCTTACTGGTAATGAGGTTACCGTCCTTGGTATAGTTGCCACGGTCGGGCTTGAAATTGGCATAGAAACAGCCCTCACCCGTAGCTACTGCCTCATTTTCCCATGGGAACTCCGTGCCGTCTTTGCCACGAGCGGCATATTCCCACTCTGCTTCTGTTGGCAAGCGATATCGTTGTATGTAACGAGCCTCGCCACCCAATCCTTTTAACAGATAATCGGTTCGCCACGCGCAGAAGGCGTTTGCCTGCTCCCAAGTAACGCCCACGACAGGATAATCGTTGTACGCCGGATTGCTGAAGTAGTTACGAAGATAAGTTTCGTTGTCCGAATTTTGGAAATCATTCACCCAACAGGTGGTGTCTGGATATACGTTGACGATATAAGTATTGAGGAAATCCCATGGACCCGAGCGTGGTCGATTGATGGTTTCGCTCACAATCTGTCCGTTGTCATCAACGTAAGCAGTGTCCTTAGAAATCATCACCACTTCATCAGGATCAACGGTCAGGTCGGTATTAAGATTACGCTCTTGAGGCAACATTCTGTTTTTTCTCAAGGCAGCGGTCGTGTAGTCGTACACCTCGTAGCGATAGTTCAGCTGACGATAGTCGAGCAACTTCTCGCCCGTCACCGGGTTGGTGACATACATACTCTCCAAGGCGCGCTGCTCATCCTCATTCATCTTGCGGGGAAGTGCTTTTTTCCAGTTCAGATGAGGCTTAACAGGGTCACCGTTTTTGTCCTCGGTAATGAGATAAGTCTCGTCACCCGCATAAGCAGGATCGGCCAAACGGGTACGCAAGATGCTGTCGCGAACCCAGGCAACAAACTGCTTGTATTCTGAGTTTGTCACCTCTGTCTCATCCATCCAGAACCCGTCCACAGAGATATCTTTCTGCGACAACTGCTTGCCCCAAAGGCTATCCTGCTTTTCAAGACCCATCTTCAAATAGCCACGGCTTACCCGTGTCATTCCGTATGGCGTGGGTTCGGTGAAGGCCTTTCCGCCAACGCCCACTACTTCGCCGCCTTTACCCAAAGATGCAGACTTGCTGCCAAAGCAACCTGTCAGCATCATCAAGCCTAACACGGCCAAGCCGAATATCATGTTTCTCTTCATATATCTGAATTTCATTTTTCCAAGATGGTCATTATAGAAGTCTTACACTTTTGTGCTTGTTTCTTCCCTTCTTAGCCAGATTGACATCCATCTGGTAACCAACAAACAGTTCGTGACTGCCGTTGCCGGGGTTGATGGCCGAGGTGTACAACTCATAACTATAACCCAGCACGATGCCATGAAAGCTACCGCCTACCAAGAACGTGACAGAGTTGGTGGGACTATAGGCTACACCCCCGTACATCATTTTTTTCTCATGCTGGTACACCAGTCTGGTTGTGAGGTCGCCACGGTAGGTCACCCCGTCTGTGCGAACCAACACAGAAGGCTGTATTGTAAGAAACGGATTTCTCAATTGTATATTGTATCCACCTGTTAAATAATATGTAGGATCGATTTGTAATTGATTTTTCTCATTAAACTCAATGAGTGGTGAAGTAAGATGCAACGCCGACACGCCCACATACCACGTCCGGTGCGAATAATACACGCCCGCACCGAGATCGAAGGCATTTCCTTCGGCCTTTGTATTAATAAAGGCAGGGTCGTTGGCATCACCTAAATTGAGCCTGGTGCCATCAAACGCCTCACTCAACAAGCCCGCCTGCGCACCAACTGCAAGTCGGCCTCCGAACAATTTGAAGCGAAGGGCATACTGCAAAGCCAAGCGTTGATGGGTAAAAAGACCAATCTGGTCGTTCATCAGCTGCACGCCTCCGCCATGATATGCCTTGAGAAAATAAAAAGGCATATCAGCAGCAGCATACATTGTTCGTGGGTTGTTCTTAAATCCAACGAAGCTCATGGCGTAAGCCGCATTGATGTTTAGTTTGTTCTGTTTGCCCACAGCCGCAGGGTTGAACGAAGGTTGCATGTCAAAATAATGGCTGAACGCCACATCGTATTGCGCCCTTGCCGTCCCAACCATCCACAGCAGCAGACAGAGTAATGTGATTTTCTTGCATTGCACGTCTGCATAACGTACATTTTTACGTTTTATTGTCAAGACAGCGGGATGAAGTTGGAAGAAATGACAAACGTCTGACATACCATAACGTTCTACAGGTGGGTTTATAAAAAAAAGCCTCGTTATTACTCAGAACAACAAGACTCTCGGTGTGGGCGTTGACGGATTCGAACCGCCGACCCTCTGCTTGTAAGGCAGATGCTCTAAACCAGCTGAGCTAAACGCCCATTCTTTATCCAGAATGTGGGTGCAAAGGTAGTTTGTTTTTGTGAAAACTCCAAACTTTTTTCTATATTTTTCATCCAATCCTGGCGCAGCTCATTCACGGAAGGGGCCTGTTGCGGAACGACAGATGATGCGGAGGATGTAAACAAGACCATGAATACCTGTGTTCATCGAGCCCTCCTGAGATTCGTTCCCTTCATGGGATTTAATGTAAAAACCATCGCTCCACAGAACTATCGTCAATTGGTTTCACACCCACAGAATGTGTATTATTTTTACCAAATAATGCCCCAAAAACAGCACTTGAAAACTTTCAAAATAGAAAAAATTAATAGGCCGGCAGGATGCAAAAAAGAGTTGTTCTGAGAAGAATTATCGACTTTTAACCGAAAAGCAATGAGATGGACGCATTAAACACATCACCTTGGCACACAAACTCCAAGGTATTGAGGCGCAATAGCATGTAGATAACACCCTTAGAGTTATGCTATTGGTGTAGAAAGATGAAGAAATAGAGAGTGAAAAGTTACAAAATTAGCGTAACGTATTCAATCACAAAGAATTACAAAACTCGCTCATCTTTAGCGTATTTGCAAGCAGAAGTGAGGTTGATGGATTTCAAGCCAAGGATAAGAACGATGACTGTCAAGAAAATTCATCCTCATCATAGTGGCGTAGATGGCGCGGATGTTGCACACACAACGAATCTTTACCGCTGCCATCTACATCGCCTGTTCACGATTGTGCATTCGGGGTACAGCTCTGCCCCATCGGTTTTCAGCCACTTTTCACCATCGGAAAGTGGCTGAATGCCGTTCATCGCTCTACGAATTGCTGGAGTTCTTCCAACGAATGAGCCACCTTGATTTGTTGATGATAATCACCCCTGATCACGCCTTTGGCCGTCAGGTCGTCCAAGAGTGCCACCAGCGAATCCCAAAAACCATTGATGTTGTAAAGAATTACTTGTTGTTGATGGTAGCCAATGCTGTGTGCGGCTACCACCGAAAATATCTCATCCAAGGTACCAACACCGCCCGGAAGAGCGATGGAAACATCACTTTGCGCCAACATCAGCTCTTTACGGTCGCTCAGGTTGTCGCAAGGAATCTCCACATCAACATAGTCGGACACTCTTCCACGTTCCTCTATGATAGACGGCACCACGCCAATGGTTTGTCCACCGCCCTCATGTACGGCCTTTGCGACACACTCCATGAGGCCCAGGTTGCAACCGCCGAACACGAGTGAATGACCCTGTTCGGCCATCCACTTACCCAGTTGTTCGGTCAATGTGAAATATTCGGGGGCGATAGTATCATTTGCTGAGCAAAAAACAGCAATTTTCATGATTGGTTGTATTGAAGGATGATTGGCGAATGGATCGCCTTACATATTTTCCCTTGCAAGTCGATTGCCTTGGAAAAACAAATTAAAGTTTTTGAAACTCGCCGTAGATGCGGTCGGCAATCGACTTGAATTCTTCTTCAGAAAGTTTCAAATGCTCTTTTCTAAAGTTCACATCGGCCTCGCTGTTCATGGGAATGAGGTGGATATGCGCATGCGGCACTTCCAATCCCAGTACCACTTGCGCCACCTTTTTACAAGGAAAAGCGCGCTTCAAGGCCACAGCTACCTTTTTAGCAAACACCTGATATTCGGCCAACTCATCGTCTTCCATATCGAAAATGTAATCCACCTCGCGACGTGGAATGACCAACGTGTGTCCTTTTTGCAACGGACTGATGTCTAAAAAAGCATAAAACTTCTCGCTCTCTGCACACTTGTAGCTGGGAATTTCGCCAGCGGCGATTTTAGAAAAGATGTCCATGGTCTTAACGTTTTTTATTCAACTGTTATCTTGTCAATGCGTAGTTTGATGGTGCCAGCTGGTATTTTGATATCCACCTCATCACCCTCTTTCTTATTCAGAAGCCCTTGTGCGATAGGCGTTTTGATGGAAATCTTCCCCGCCTTGAGGTCAGCCTCGCTCTCACTGACGATGGTATACACCATTTTTGATTTCGTCTTCATGTTGGTCATCTCGACTTTGGACAAGATCTGCACTGTATCGGCACTGAGCCGGGACACGTCTACAATCTTCGCCTCGGCGATAGTCAGTTTCATTTTATTGATTTTATCTTCGAGATGCGCCTGCGCTTCTTTGGCAGCATCATATTCAGAGTTTTCACTCAAATCACCCTTATCACGCGCTTCTGCGATGGCAGCTGATGCCTTCGGGCGCTCAATAGATTCGAGCCGGGTAAGCTCGGCTACAAGATTGTCGTAGCCTTCTTGTGACATGTAAGCCATAACGTTATAAGTATTTTTGTTAATAATTGCTTTTGGTGAAGACGATAAAAGAAAGAATTCCGACATCTACCAAAGTGTCGGAATTCCTTTTCCTAAGTCCTCTTTTGTTATTTACTTTTCGCAAAGTTAGACATTCTTTTCCAATAAACAAGTTTTTTCACATTATTTATTAAATGATTGGGACTGCATCTGACAACTGCCAATACGCACTAATAATTGATTTACATCAAGAAACCCGCCATAAAATCAAATTGTTTGCGCAAACAGTTGCTAATATGCTTAGCCGGCTGTATCTTTGCATCGTGTTTTTCATAGTATTAGATTTAAGGTTAACAAAGATTGGGACTCGGCGGAGCCCCTTTTTTTATGTCCATACGTCAAGTGTGCTGGCATGCTGACAGACGAAAAGAGGCAACCATTGCTGGTTGCCTCAGTGTATAATTTAGCAGTTACTGCCACCTATTTTAGAGGTCGAACTTGTAACCCAGTGTTACCTGGAACACGCTGTTCTTAGCATCGATATTATCGAAAACCTTGGTTACACCCCAATTGTAACGTCCGTCGATAACGACATTGGCGAACTCATAGGAGAGACCAACTGGGATAGCGAGGTCGAAGCTCTTAGCCTTGGTACCGTCTTTGTCCACTGCAAATGCTGGTTGAACACCCAATTTAACTGCCAATCCCGGCACAACGTATACGTTCGCCATGACAGGTACGTTGATGTAGGCCAGATTGGTCTTTGCATCCTTTACCTCAAATTTCATGTTTCCAATCTTGAAGTCAGCGCCAGTATCAAACTTCACACCTTCTTGTGCGTACATAACACCTCCAGAAAGGCTGAAAATGTCAGATACCTGATACTCCAGTTCGGCACCAGCTGTGAAGCCAACCTTCATCTTTGTCTTTTCAAACTCGGTCATGGTAGCGCCCACAACACCTACCTGAGGCTTCAAAGAAACTGTTCCTACTGCGCGTTGCGCAAATGTTGCTACGGACGAAAGCAGTACAACTGCTGTTAAAATCATCTTTTTCATAAATCTTCTTGTTTTTGTAAATAAATCCTGATTTGTTAATCTTTTATTGAACTCGGTAGCAAATGTAAGTTGTTTTTGGATAACTACCATACATTTGTCTTGTTTTTTTATTTAATTATGACTATATTTTAGTTTGTTAACACAGGCGTACAGAAATGTTATCTATCAATAATTTGAATAGCGGATTAGCCGACAGCACCGCCTCATTGCCTAACACAATCAGCTGTTTTCGGGCTCTCGTCAGGGCTACATTCAACTTGCGGTCTATCCAAGCATGCCCCTCCAGGAAGCTGTTGGCTGTGAGAAAATTCAACTGGTAGCGGTTCTGCACGGTGAAAGAGTAGATGATGACGTCGCGTTGACTGCCCTGATAACGCTCTACCGTGTCGACATCCACTTGCATGAGTTGTGAGACACCCATCTTTTCTATCTCGTTTCGAACCATTGCAATTTGGTTGCGATAAGGCACAATCACGCCCACCGTCTTCTGTACGTCAAACTTATCGTTTGCCAACCGATGGATGCGACGCAGCAAGTCGGCTACCTTTCGGGCCTCGTCTGGATTCACTTTGTCAGAGAGTCGCATGTTCTGCGTGAAATGGGAGGGATAGTAAAGCAACCGATGACTCACCAACAAAGCGTCCGTCTCATCCTGCGGCACGGCCGTATAACCAATATCTTCGCCCACCTGGTGCGGCAATGGAACGGGTTGCAGCTGCTCCTTGGCATAGAACAACTTGTTGGGAAAGGCGGCAATGGCTGGATGCATGCGGCCTTGTTTACGGAGCGTGTCCACGAAGTCGGTACGTCCCTGCCGCTCTTCCCATCGGATAAGTCGTTCAAAGAGTGAGTTTCGGCAGTCGGTCAGACAGATGTTTTGCAAGTCGGCATCGGTCACTTGCGATTCAGACGCATCTTGCTGAACCACAGCGGGCAACTGCTTGTAGTCGCCAATGAGGATGAACTTGTCAATATTGGGTTGATGATCAAGGGCCAAACTGGCGCCTCCCTCCCTCGAAACATGGCTCGACAGAATGCCAACAAGGTTAGGTTCCAATATCTGACTGGCCTCATCAATGAGTGCCAGACTGAAATGTTTGATGGCAAAGATGAAGGGTTTGCTCATCATCATCGACGTAGTGCTCACGATGAGGCGCATGCCTGCAAACCGCTTTCGCAGGTCGTTCAGCTTGGGATGGTCATCAATGGCCTGTCCCAAGAGATGACTCTTGAAGCGTGGGTCGCAGCTGTACTCGTTGCCCAAACGGATAAAATCGAGTCCTTCGTCGCACAACATGCCACAAATCTCATCCACAGCCCGGTTGGTATAGGCCATAAGAAGAATGTTGGCATTAGGATTTTCCAACTCTTCCAGCACCATATAGCGCAGAGCCATCGACGTCTTTCCCGTACCAGGGGGGCCAACCAGCAGGAAATAGTCTTGTGCCTGTTTGGCTTTCAGCACCACGTCATCATAGTCAGGATGATAGCTTTGGGACAGCTTCAGGGCGTGATTGGCTCGTGGTTCACGCTGTCCTAACAACAAGTCGCGCCGCTCTTTCGAGGTAGTCATCAACGTATGCAGAGCATGAATGGCTGCAGAACCACCCGCATCTGACGCACTATGCTCCACAGCGTACACCAAAGGCGTGTGATGGGCATGCCGCTTTCCTTCTTCCACCGTATATAATAGGTCATCATTCTGTTGTGCATCCGTCAGATGAACGGCTATCTCATCGGTCTTGACGTACATGATGAAGCCCTTGAACAGGATGCTCCGACGCACGTCAGGCTCGCCGTCAGGATGATAGCCGTACAGATATACCATATCACCTCGCCTGAAATTGGGCAGAAAGTCTTCACCTTGATCAGGAACGGCGAGCGTGATTTCATCAAATCCCTGGCTGCGGGTGCGTTTCTTCTGCATGATGGTGAGGCCGGTATAGATATTTCCCATCTCCTTCTTCTCGCTCAACGGCATGTTCCACAGGTCAGCACTGCTGCGCCCACTGCCATCAACAGCACCGGTTTTCGTGATGAGTTGTTCTTTCAGCACGAAGGTCATCATGCGACAGAAATATGCTTTCTCCAGCTTACTCATTTGCTCCAGCGGCACCGTGATGGCCTCTATCTGCGGCAGTAAGAAACGATTGTAGAAATAAGTATTGGTCTTCTCCGTGTTCAGCGTTTGCGGATTGAGCTGCGGCAGCATGCCTTCAAATCCCTCGAGGGCACTCGTATAATCGGCAGCCACGATGAGATTGCGCAGTTTGAGGGCTTCATGGATGAGCATGTCCAACCTACTGACGTCCATCAAGCCTGTCGGTAACGCATATTTTGAGTACAACAGAAAGATGCGGGTGGCCTTGTCGGACAGGCGGAAGTTGTATCTCAGCACGCCATAGTACAGCAGTGCCTGCACATAGTGCGCCTCAACGTGCTGGTTGCCATGCCGGTTGTGACTGCCATATTCCAGATTCATGTTCTTTCCCGACTTCTGTTCAACCAGCAATCTGAAGTCGGTGGTCATCATGTCCACACGCCCTTGTATGCCTAACTGTTCACATACGAAGGAAGGTTCCAGCAAGGCTCGCTCACGATTGTAGGTCTTAAACAGTTCTGCAACGATTTGTTGCAGGTTTTGCACCTGCTTCATAGCCTCCACTTTAAACGTCACAGGGTCTAAATCGGTGCATGTACAGTATTCCAAAGCCTTCTCCCTGTAATTGTCTTTCAGTGTTTCCGCCATGTCAAACGCACGTTCTCCACGCGCATGGATGATGTCATCGAGTGCGCTACCGGCAAAATTTCCCAAAATGGTATGCCGCGTATTGGGCTTATCCTTCATGCGGTTGATGGTGAAGAGGGCGGGATGATGACCATACTCCGTAAAACATGTCGCCAGTGAACTGATGTCCACCAGGTAGTCGGGAATAACAATGATGCGACGTGGCGTAACCAAATGATCCTTTACCTGACAGTCCAAAAGATTCAACGGCATGCCCTTGCGCAAGATATCATGAAGATACGACAGGTCGGCAAACTGCTCCTCACTGGTATATTCTACCTGCAAAAGACGATCATCGGTTTCCTCATCGGGCATCACCCAGATGAAGTGTTCGTCCCATTGCCGCACAATGCAGCGGATATAGCGTTCGTCCAACCGCAATGTTTGTTGCGTTTGTTGAGCCCGAACGGGTATTTTGCCGACTAAAAAGGAGGGAACAGCCTCTTTGAACACTGCCGAGATGAAGATACAGAGCGCACGAACGTCGTAGGTAAGGTCTTCTGGTAAGATGGGCGATGACGAGTTGGAGTGGCGTCGCATCTGGTGAATAGCTCGTGTATCGGCTGCCGATAAGCCACGCTGCGTACACAGATGATCCACGCGAGCGTTGAGGTCACCAAAGCTATAGGATGTGTTTCTCAAGCCAGCGGCACATGTCATTACCAACGTCTCGTGCAACATTTTGTTGACCAGCGCACCCTCTTGAGAGCCAGCCTCAAGGATTTGGGCTGCCCGCTGATAAAGTTCGTTGGCTGTAATGTAGGTTTGTGATTGCTGCATGTCGTGGTTCGAGGGTCGTCCTCGCATGTGGGTTAAAAAGTGTTTCGTTTGGGCTTGGCCTGCACGCGTGTTGCAAAGATAATCAAAAATATGGTACCGCCCCTCCCCTTTTCATGGCATTTTGCGTATATTTGTCATCACAATAACATTCTTTATTCAAAACAAATCATTGATGAATCAACAAGATATCATGCGCAGGGCCATCGCCCTGTCTGAAAAAAGTGTACGCACGGGCGGCGGACCTTTTGGTGCCGTGATTGCCAAAGATGGAGAAATCATTGCCGAAGCATCCAATACCGTTACCTTAGACCACGACCCCACGGCGCACGCCGAGGTGAATGCCATCAGACAAGCCGCACACAAGTTGGGTACGTTCGACCTCACTGGTTGCGACATCTACACCTCCTGCGAGCCTTGTCCCATGTGTTTAGGAGCCATCTATTGGGCTCATTTGGATCGAATCTATTACGCCAACAACCGCAAGGATGCTGCTCGCATAGGGTTTGACGACGACTTTATCTACCACGAGATTGCCCTCCAGCCAGCCGATCGACATAAGCAAATGCAAATTTTGCTGCCCGAAGAGGCACGAAAAGCGTTTGACATGTGGATGGAAAGCAAAGACAAGACAACTTATTAAGCAGCGGATGATGGCAAAAAAGATAAGTCATTCGGTGCGTCAAATGCACATTCTCCAACACTGCTTATCGTTTCTGATGATAGTATTGACCTGCTCTGGCTGCGCCGTGAATAGAGATTCGGCTGACAAGGTGGTCGCCGAACAGCGGGCAGGAACACGCTACAGCAAGAATACCTTAATGGTGTTTTACGACGCACACATCGGCAAAGAGCCGCTGTTGAACGCTTTCAAAAAGATGAATTGTAAAGTGTTGCACGAATACCGATTATCATGCGGGTTCGCTATCATGGTTCCTGATGGAAAGAGTTTGCGAAAAACTGCCAAACGATTGGCCAAGGTTCATGGCGTAACCTATGTGACACGCGACCAAATACAGAAACTACAATAACAGATTTGGCTACTGCCCACCCAGGCGGTCGAAGTACACAATAAGTTCTTCCCACGTCTTAAACTCATCACTTCCATAAGCCAGACAAGTTCCCATGAAGCCTTCTTGCGCCTCGGGGGTAATGAGATAGTCACCATAGAGCAGCTGCGACTGATTGGTGAAGATTACCCGATTGTAGGCCGGAGCCGACAGATACTCCTCCAGCCACGCCTGTACCTCACCCATATAAGAATGGTCGTTGGTAGGCGCAGCAGCCACAACGTATACCTGGTATCGCTCGATGAGCATCTTATAGGCCTTGTGCATGCTCGACGTGGCCTTGCCGTAACTGTCGTGTAACGTCGCGTAGTCGATGTAAACGATGGGGCGTTCGCGACCCTCTTGCCGGTCATCAATCCAGCGTATCACGGGAATGAGATAGTGAAAAGCCACCTTGTCGGTGACTCGATGGGCACCATGGAAGCGGATGGCCTGTGGATAGTGCTCGCGAAAGAGGTCGAAGGTGTGCACCAGCGGGTCTTTGTCGCCAAAGAGACCGTACACCCGTCTTTGCTCCTCGGGCGTGACGTGGGCGAAACACTGCGCGGTGATATCCTTGTACTCGTTGACCAACGACTTGGTGACAATCAACTCAGTCTCGCCGTCTTTGCGTGGATTCTGGAAAGATTGCTTGCCCATCATGCCGTGGTCGTGCATGGTGAGGCCCATCTGGAAGGCCGGATTCACCAGTATACGGTCGTAACCCGTGAGCATCTCGGTATACATACCGCCCATGGAAGTGCCTATGATGAGGTCGGGCTGATGGCTTTGGCACAGTTGCCTCAGCAGGTCTATCGCCTCAGCGGGATGCACCGGAAGGTCTTCGGCCACGACGTTCGCCTGGGGCAACAGCTCCCTGAGCATGGCTACCGTGCCAGACTGGCCCGACGACATGAAGCCGTGGACGTACATGAGGGTCTTGCCCTTCATTAAATCAGGATATTGTTTCTTAGTCGGATTTTCCATTTCTACACTTTTTTTTCTTTACCATTGAACAGATTTGTCAGATGCGTCTTCGCGTTTGGCAAAAGCCTTCTTGAGATACGACAGGCGCATCTTGCGGTTATCAACAAACGACACGAAGGCACGCGAGGTACCATCCGGCCCCTCAACCCTTATGCCCGTACATATCGTCAACGCCCCACTGGTCCATTCGTACAAGGGTTCTACCGCGCCACTCTCACCGAACAACGGCGTGAAGCATGGCTTGTAGAGCCGTTGCGAAAAGGTTTTACTTGGCTTACCGTACTTCTTTGTCAGGCTCACCACAATAGAATCAACGGTTTGCCTCAACGCCCGATAAGGCTCATCGGCTTTCAGACGGTCTATGGAAAGGCCATATTCACCTTCGTAATTGAGCGTCTGGGTGGTGACGGAAACAATGAAAAAAGAAACAAGGGAGTCGTTGAGGAAGTTCACGGCCGGCGCAGACGAGATTACCTCATCTTTATATTGTGCCGCATCTTCCAGCTGAGACTCTATGATATTGTTGCAACAAATGGTAGAAAACAAGGGATAACCATTGTAAAAGACGAACGGAATGTTGTCTATTTTGAAGCATCTCCCCTCACTCAAATCGCTCTTCGTGTAGTTGGTACACTTATCTTTATTGAACAGCTCCACAGCTTGGATGAAGCTGCCGTACTGCTGCATGCCGAGCGAAAAATATCCCAAGATTTCTTTTCCCTCGCTCCTGTTTTCTGATGAGGGTGCTGACTTTTGCACCAAAGGCGACACCTTATTAGATAACGCACAGGCGGAACTGGCAAACAAGCACGACAGAAAAACGATGAACAACTTTTTCATGATGTCTCATTTGGATGGTTTTGTTCATGCAAATATAGGAATTTAGTGGCGAATGAACAAGTTTTTCCACACCAAAAGCCAAAGATTTCCAACATAAAAACCGACAACAAGTCGAGGAGCGGTACGCTGGCCAGCATGACGGATGATGATGATTTTTCTTGACAAACAAGTCTTTCATGCTTCGCGTATTTTCAAACAGAAGAGCACTCGTTCGCAAATACGCTAAAAATGAGCGAAATTTGTATCGAACTAACACACAAACATTTACAAACGTAGGCCTTCCTATTCTATTTTTTCCTCAACGTTTTTCCGACCAAAAGCATTGCTTTTGTGCGGCAATCTGCATGCTTTTGCTGGGAAAGAGTATGCAAATTGACGGATAAGATTATACCTTTTACCCCAAAAACGCCTTGTTTTTGTGTAAAAATACGAATTATTTGACGGCGTAAGCCCTGCCATGCATCCTCCCTGCCTATTAATTTTTTCTAGTTTGAAAGTTTGGAAGTGCCGTTTTAGGGGCTTTTTTCAGGCAAAATATTGAACAAAAACAAGGATGGGGAAGGAAATGGATGGGCCAACGAATGACACAGAAAATTTGCAGAATAGCCAAAAACACACTATCTTTGTGACATACAACCAGAACCAAACAATCGCCCACGGGGGCAGCTAACCCAAAAATCCAAATTGATGAAAAAAGCATTAATCGCGGCCTCTTTGGCCATCTTGTCCGCACTACCAGTCAGTGCCGACCTTACGCCTGTTATCCAAAAAGACATGCCTACCGATACGGAGTGGCACGACTTGCAGGTGAACGAGGTGAACAGACTGAAACTGCACACCAATTATTTCGCCTACGAGTCGGCCGAGAAGGCGCTTGCCGGCGACCAGAAGGCATCGGCGAACTATCTCTCGCTGAACGGAACGTGGAAGTTTCATTTTGCAGAAGCTCCCAACAAGCGACCTTCAGGCTTCTTCGAGACCAGCTATGACGACGCAGCATGGAAGACCATCAGCGTGCCGGGAATATGGGAACTCAACGGCTATGGCGACCCGGTATACGTGAACATCGGCTTCGCCTGGCGCGGACATTTCAAGAACAACCCGCCCCAAGTGCCGCTGAAAAACAACCATGTGGGCAGCTACCGCCGCATCATCAACATCCCCAACAGCTGGGACGGCAAGCAAATTATCGCCCACTTTGGCAGCGTAACGTCCAACATCTACCTGTATGTCAACGGCATGTATGTGGGCTATGCTGAAGATTCGAAGGTGGCCGCCGAGTTTGACATCACGCCCTATGTGAGGAAGGGCGATAACCTGATTGCCTTTCAAACCTTCCGTTGGTGCGACGGTTCGTACAGCGAAGACCAGGACTTCTGGCGGCTGAGCGGCGTGGCGCGCGACAGTTATCTTTATGCCCGCAACGAAAAGGTGCAGGTGAGCAACATCAAGCTGACGGCCGACCTGGTGAACAACTACCAAGACGGTGCGCTGTCGGTAGATTTGGACGTGAAGGGAAGTCCCACGGTAGACTTCGACCTGCTGAACGCCAACGGCATCTCCGTGAGCAAGCACAGCGTGGATTTCAAGGGACAGCGACACGGCAACGTGGCTTTCAATATCAAGAACGTGAAGCCTTGGACCGCCGAGACACCCTATCTGTTCACCCTCGTCACCACAGTGAAGAAGGGCGGAAAGGTGATAGAGGTGATTCCGCAGAAGGTGGGGTTCAGGAAAGTGGAGATTAGAAATAGTCAGTTGCTGGTCAACGGGCAACCCATCTATATAAAAGGTGCCAACAGGCACGAGATGGATCCAGACGGTGGCTACATCGTGAGTCGTGAGCGGATGATACAGGACATCAAGATTATGAAGCAATTCAACATCAATGCCGTGCGCACCTGTCACTACCCCGACGACCCACAGTGGTATGAACTGTGCGATGAGTATGGACTTTACGTGGTGGCCGAGGCCAACCAGGAGGGGCATGGCTTTGGTTACGGAAATGATGCGGCTACCAAAAAGCCCATGTTTGCCAAACAAATTCTGGAACGCAACCAGCACAATGTGGAAATGTTTTACAACCATCCCAGTATCATCATTTGGTCCATGGGTAATGAAACAGCCGATGGTCCCAACTTTACCGCGGCATTCAATTGGATTAAGAGCGTGGACTCGTCGCGTCCGATACACTGGGAACGGGCAATCAAGGGACCCAATACCGAGTTGTACTGCCCCATGTACATCCCTCAAAAAGAGTGCGAGGAATACGCACTCTCCACGGCTAAAGAGGATCAGAAGCCGCTCATACAGTGCGAGTACAACCATGCCATGGGTAATTCGGGCGGTGGTTTGAAGGAATATTGGGACCTGGTACGCAAGTATCCCAAGTTCCAAGGTGGTTTTGTATGGGACTTTGTAGACCAAGCCTTGCGTGACACAAAGCGCGGTATCTATACCTATGGCGGCGATTACAACAAGTATGACCCCAGCGACAACAACTTCAACTGCAACGGTCTCATCAGTCCCGACCGCGTTCCCAACCCACACATGTATGAGGTGGGATATGAGTACCAGAACATCTGGGTACAACCAGTTGACTTGAAGGCGGGGAAAATAAAGGTGAGGAACGAGTATTTCTTCCGCGACTTGGGTAACTATGCCCTGCAATGGAAGGTTCTCGTCAATGGCAAGGAGGCGCAGAAGGGCATCGTAAGCGACCTACAGGTGCAGCCACAACAAACGGCTGACTTGACGCTGCCGTACAACCTGAACCCACTGTTGGCCGACCCACAAAGCAAGGACGTGCAGCTTAACATAGACTTTGTGTTGAAACAACCCGAGCCGCTCATACAAAAGGGGCAGATAGTGGCCTACCAACAAATTCCTATAAAAGACTATTATTTAGAAAGAAGCACGAACCCAGAACCCGAGATGGAAACACTTGCATGGTATGGAAATTTGAAGAAAACCAGCAAGAAGAAAGACAAGCAGGTGACGATAGAAAACCAACAGGTGTCTATTTCTTTCGACAAGCAAACGGGTTTGATGACAAGATATGTCGTGGGAGATGTGTCTTATCTGGCTGACGGTGGTGTCTTGAAGCCTTGTTTCTGGCGTGCCGTGACGGATAATGACATGGGTGCGGGCATCAACAAGAAGTACAGCGTATGGCGCAACCCTGCCATGACGGTGAAAAACATCATCGTGCAGAAGGTTAAAGACCGGGACAACAACTCTATGTTGGTGACGGTGAACTATGACATGCCAGGCGTGAAGTCGCGAATGGCGATTGAATATCTCATCAAGATGTCAGGAGAAGTTGAGGTGGTGCAGACGCTTGTTCCCGACGCTGGTGCCAAGGTTCCCGGCATGTTGCGCTATGGCATGGTGATGCAGCTGCCCTACGGCATGGACAAGAGCGAGTATTTTGGCCGTGGACCCATTGAGAATTATGCCGATCGGAAGTTCTCTCAACGCTTCGGTATCTACCAACAGACGGCCGATGAGCAGTTCTATCCATACATACGCCCACAAGAAACGGGAACCAAGAGCGATATGCGCTGGTGGAAACAGACTGGTGAAAAAGGTATGGGACTGCTGGTTCGCTCGGACAAGCCGTTCTCTGCATCGGCCTTGCACTATACGGTTGAGGACTTGGACGATGGTGACGAGAAGGAACAACGCCACATACAAGAGGTTCCAAAGTCCAAGTTTACAAACCTACACATCGACAGTGAGATGGCTGGCGTTGGCGGCATCGACTCGTGGAGCGGCCATGCCGAGGCATTGGAGGAATACCGTGTGCCGTTTGGACACAAGAGACTCCAGTTTACGCTGACACCTATAGGAAGATAAGTCGGTACGCCCGACTTATTTCCTTTCGTGCTGTAGAACGGGTCCGGTAGGGACTTCTGCCGGCGATTTCTTCAAGACAAGCAGCACCACGGCAATCAAAATTAACACAAAACCGATGCCAATGCTCGTGGTGAACGGCTCCCCAAAGACGGCAATGCCAATGCACATGGCCGTTAGTGGTTCGAAAGCGCCGAGGATAGCCACCAGGGTACTGCCGATATTCTTCAGTGCCATGACCAGCGTTACGTTGCTCACGGCCGTCGGCAGTAGTCCCAGCATGAAGAGATAGAAGAGCTGTTGACCCGAATGGATGGGCGACAGTCCGCCTTCCATGAACACTGCGTATAGCGTAATCATCAGCATAGAGAAGAAAAAGATGTAGAAGTTGACCTTCAGCGATGGCATCCTGCTGATTTTCATCACTGGGTACGAAACCATGTAGATGGCATATAGAAGACCCGAGAGCAGCTCGATACAGATGCCTATCAACGACACGTTGCCCACACCATGCTCTATCCCCGAGAGAAGGCACACGCCGCCAACGGCGCAGGCGATGGCTATGAAGGTGGTGCGCGAAGGCTGTTCGTGCCTGAAAACCATCATCAGGATGGCAGTCCACACTGGGTAAGAGAACATCAACGTGGTGGCAATGCCGCTCGACAGATAGTGATAGCCCTTGAACAGCGCGATAGCCGATCCGCTATAGAGTACGGCCAGCAGCATGATTCGTAGCGAATCGCCGAAGCCTATGTACATCCTTCTGCGTTGATACAGCAGAATCAGCAGCATGAGAAAGCAGCCGATGGCGAAACGATACACCAATATGGCCGGCGTATGCATGCCTGAAGCCAGCAACGGAAGACTGAAAAGGGGAATCAGTCCGAAAGAAGCAGAAGAGATAATGGCTTCTGCAAAACCATGTAGCTTGTTCATTGGATATTCATTTTTAGTTGATGAGTTTACAAGTTCACGAGGTGACGAGGTAATAATTGGTTTAGTTGACGAGTAGTCAAGTGACAGGTTGTCGAGTTGAAAGTTTTGAGCTTACAAGTTTTGAGTTTAAAAGTTTGCGAGTGATGTCTATCACCTTGTCAACTCGTAAACTTGTCAACTCGTCAACTAAATAATGCTATCAACTTGTAAACTCGTCACCTTGTCAACTCGTCAACTCATAAACGATTAATACAGTAGCATGAGTCCTGCGAATGCTGCGTAGCATATCATCCGGATAGGGTTAATCTTCATATATTTTGTTCCGATGAAGGTGGCGCAGAAGAGAGCCACACTGATCCAGAATTGCCATGGGTTTTCAATCATGGAGCCAAAGTTCTCCTCGTTCATGAGCAGCAGGGTGGCAGCGCCAAGCAACCCCACTACGGCGGGTCGCAGCCCGCTAAAGACATTCTGAACAGGCTCGGTGTTCATGTATTTCATGAACATTTTACTAATGAGAATCATGAGGATGAGGGATGGAAGCACCAAGGCGAATGTGGCTGTGGCAGACCCCAGAATGGCCATGGGCATGCCATAGCCCGCATTGTGCACGGCCGCGTAGCCACAATAGGTGGCCGAATTGATGCCAATGGGGCCGGGTGTCATCTGACTGATGGCCACAATGTTGGTGAACTCGGCACTGCTGAGCCAGTGATGGTGTATCACCGTCTCCGTCTGAATGAGCGAAAGCATGCCGTAGCCGCCACCGAAACCAAACAAACCTATCTGGAAAAACGTAAGGAAAAGATAGAGATAAATCATGCTACTCAGTGGGTTTGATGAATTGTCCGTATATGTATCCACCGATACCTGCGGCAATAATGATGAAAATGGGGTTCACCCCGATGGCCCATATCAGCAGGGCAGAGATGATGGGTATCCAACAATTGACCAATGAAATGCCGGCACTCTTGGCCAAGTTGAACGTAGGAACGGCAATCAATGCGACCACTGCCGGACGAATGCCATTGAACATGGCGGCAATCCATGGCACTTCCATGAAGCGATGGAAGAACATAGCGATCAACAGGATGATGAGAAACGAGGGCAACGACGCACCCATGGCGGTGCAAATGGCTCCCCAAGTTCCTCGCAACTTATAGCCTATGAAGATGCTGATGTTGACGGCGAACACGCCAGGACAGCTCTGTGCGATGGCAATGAGGTCGAGAAACTCGTCCTTGTCAATCCACTTATGCCGGTCAACCACTTCTGCCTCGATGATTGGTATCATGGCATAACCGCCGCCAAGGGTGAAGGCACCAATCTTGACGAATGTCTTAAAGAGCGTGGACCAACGGTAGTTGTCCTGCGAGGTCTCTGCCATGTCGGGTATTTTGATTTGATTGCCCATGCGCTGTAAATGGTGATAATTTCCTTAGTAATGAATACCTTTTATTATTATGTAGCCGACTCGTCAACTCGTGAACTTGCCAACTCGTCTACTACACCTGTTTTTCCACCCATTCTCTCGCATTCACAAACGCCTCTATCCATGGCGTTACCTCGTCCATGTGCCGCTTGTGGGGGTAATAAGCGTTCTGCCATGGGAAGATGGAGCGTTCCAAATGGGGCATCATAGCCAAGTGTCGTCCGTCTTTGGAGCAGATACCTGCCACGCTATAGTCGCTTCCATTCGGATTGCCGGGATAGGAGTTGTAGCTGTATTTGGCAACGATGTGGTAGTTCTCCTCCCCTTCAGGCAAGCTGAACTTACCTTCTCCGTGGGCAACCCAAATGCCAAGCTTACTGCCAGAGAGGCTTCCAAGCATCACACTGTTGTTCTCTGGGATGGTCAACCCAAGGAACGCACTCTCGAACTTGTGCGAGTCGTTGTGCAACATGCGGGTTCTTTGCTGATGTTCCGGATTGATCAAGTTGAGTTCAACCATGAGCTGACAGCCGTTACAGATGCCCAGCGACAGCGTATCCTTGCGGGCATAGAACCTGTCAAGGGCTTCCTTGGCCTTGGGGTTGTACAGGAATGCGCCTGCCCATCCTTTGGCCGAACCGAGTACATCACTGTTGGAGAAACCGCCACAGAACACAATCAGGTTGATGTCTTCCAGTGTCTCGCGGCCACTGATCAAGTCGGTCATCATCACATCCTTCACATCAAACCCCGCCAGATATAAGGCGTAAGCCATCTCGCGCTCGCCGTTGGTTCCTTTCTCGCGGATGATAGCCGCCCTGATGCCTGATGGTGTGCGGCGGTCAGCGTTGAGCTGGTATTGTGATAGCTTGCCCGTGAAGGCATCGTTGAACCGCAGTTGCAGCGGCTGCTCTTTGTAGTTGCAGTGACGATGGTCGGCCATTCCGTTCATACTCTGCCGCTTATCCAGCTCGTATGAAGTCTGGTACCACGCCTCTCGCAAAGCATCGATATCGAACTCGTGCTGCCATTCATTCTTCTTCACGACGATCTTGCGCTCCTTCGGTGTGGGGTAGCCTATCTTGGCATAGCCGATACCCTCGCTTTCCAGGTATTCACGCAGCGCATGTTTGTGCAGGTCGGACACCTGAATCACCACTCCGGGGTTCTCGGCAAACAGGTTTTTCACCACGTCCTCACCGCTCATATCGTACAAGTTCACATGAATGCCGCCCTGTTGGTTGGCAAACGTCATCTCCAACAGCGTGGTTATCAAGCCACCAGCACTGATGTCATGACCTGCCATCACCCACCCTTTGTTGATGAGTGTCTGTATTGCCTCGAAACAGTCGGCAAAGTATTCAGGGTTTTTCACCGTCGGAACGTCGCTGCCCACCTTGCCTAAGCTCTGCGCAAAGGCACTGCCGCCGAGGCGTTGGTCATCGAACGAGAAGTCGATGTAATAGAGTGACGAGTTCTTGCTGTTCACCAAGACTGGCGAAACCACATTCCTGACATCCTTCACCTCGCCCCCCGCACTGACAATAACGGTTCCGGGAGAGATGATTTTCTCACCGTTTGGATATTTCTGGGTAAGCGACAGCGAGTCTTTACCTGTGGGTACGTTGATGTGGAGCGAGCAACAGAAGTCGCTCAAAGCCTCCACTGCGGCATACAAGCGTGCGTCTTCACCCTTTTGCGCACGGCATGGCCACATCCAGTTGGCTGACAGCGAGACTCCTTCCAGCCCATCTTCGAGCGGTGCCCACACGATATTGGTGAGCGATTCGGCCACACTCAGCACGCTACCGGCCTCTGGCGACGCCAATCCGGCTTGTGGAGCATGTCCCAAGGCGGTGGCGATACCCCGCTTGCCGCGGTAGTCCAAAGCCACTACGCCACAGTCGGAGAGCGGCAATTGTATTTCGCCTTGGCACTGCTGGCGTGCTATCTTGCCCGTTACCGAGCGGTCTACCTTGTTGGTGAGCCAGTCTTTGCACGCCACGGCCTCCAGCTGCAACACCTTATTTATATAGCTGTCTATCTGGTCAGCGCTATAGGTCACGTCCTCATAGTGGCGCGTCACGGTCTCGTCGGTCATGATGGTCTTGGGCGAGTGGCCAAACATTTGTGCCACATCCAGGTCGAAAGGCTTCACGCCATCAGTCTGCACGAATGAGAAGTGTGCGTCGCCGGTGGTCTCACCCACCACATACAGCGGTGCGCGCTCACGCTCGGCGATGGCCTTGACGTGATCCAGATGCCGCTCGTCGATGAGCAGTCCCATGCGCTCCTGGCTCTCGTTGGCAATAATTTCCTTGGCACTGAGCGTCTTATCACCGATAGGCAACTTAGTCATATCAATCTCTCCGCCGCAGTCTTCTACCAGTTCCGACAGACAGTTCAGGTGACCGGCACTGCCATGGTCATGGATGGACACCACTGGATTTTCCTTTTCCTCCACCAAGGCGCGTACCAAGTTGTAGGCGCGCTTCTGCATTTCCGGGTTCGCACGCTGTATAGCGTTCAGCTCAATACCGCTGGTGTAGCGCCCTGTGTCAACGGACGACACGCTTCCGCCACCCAAACCGATGCGGTAGTTGTCGCCCCCAACCACCACGACCTTGTTTCCTTTCTGCGGTTCTTTCTTCAAACAGTCGCGTTTCTTGCCGTAACCAACGCCCCCTGCCAGCATGATAACCTTGTCGTAGGCCAGCTTCTGACCGTCTTCCTGATGTTCGAACGTCAGCACCGAACCGCAAATGAGCGGTTGGCCGAACTTGTTTCCGAAGTCGCTGGCACCGTTCGAGGCCTTGATGAGTATTTGTTCGGGAGTCTGATACAGCCACTTCCGCACGGGCAGGATGTCCTCCCAGGTGCGCGACTCGCCCTCCAAACGCGGATAGGCGGTCATGTACACCGCCGTTCCGGCCAACGGCCAAGAGCCTACGCCACCACCCATGCGGTCGCGAATCTCGCCTCCCGTACCCGTCGCGGCACCGTTGAAAGGCTCCACAGTGGTGGGGAAGTTGTGGGTTTCGGCTTTCAGTGAGATCACGCTCTCAATGTCCTCCACCTGGAAATAGTCGCTGGTCGACTGGTCAGCGGGTGCGAACTGCTCGATAATCGGGCCTTGTGCGAAGGCCACGTTATCCTTGTAGGCCGACAAAATCTTGCCCGGATTCTCCTTTGTGGTACGCTTGATCATCGCAAAGAGCGACGACTCTTTCTCCTCTCCGTCGATGATGAACGTGCCGCTGAATATCTTGTGTCGACAATGCTCCGAATTGATTTGTGCGAATCCGAATATCTCGCTGTCGGTGAGCGGCCGCCCGTTCTGCTTTTCTATGGTGTGCAGGTACGCCATCTCCTCGGGTGAAAGAGCCAATCCCTCGTCCTCATTGTACTGTTCCAGATTCTCCACATGCCGGATGGGCTCTGGCTCACGGTTCACGGTGAACAGACTCTGATCCAGTCCCTCGTACATGCGCTGCAACATCGGGTCGTGCGTGGCCTCCTTGGAGCTTACCGGGAAGTATTCCTCGATACGCGTGATACCGCTCAGATTCATGTTCACGGTAATCTCTACGGCATTTGTACTCCACGGTGTCACCATCTCGCGACGCGGCCCCACATAAATTCCATCAAGCTGTTGTGTGTCTATACATTCTGCTCCACCGAAGAGCCAGCACAGTTTGCCGGTTTCTTCCTGACTGGGTTGATGGTCCATCTCGGTGGCAATAATGGTTTCTTGCGGGGTTTTAAAGAAGAGAATCATATATCTTTATTATTAGTTTGGCGAATATTCGTTATTGCAAAAAGAGTACGAGCCGAACGCAATCAGGCTTGCCTGAAATTGCTAAGGCGAAGTCTCTTTTATGCAAAGATAGTGCAAGCCGAAGGCAAAGAAAATTTACTTGCTTTGCTGAGGCGCAGCCTATCTTATGCAAAGATAGCGCAAGCCGAAGGCAAAAGAAGTTAACTTATTTTGGTAAGGCGCAGCCTATCTTATGCAAAGATACTGCAAACTAAGCTCGTAACAAAATAAAATGATTGGAAAATTTTCCACTTCGGTTTTGAATCATCAGTCACGAATCAAGAAGCATCGATATCCATCTAACATTTAATAAAAGGAAACCTATGTCCCAGGCAGTAGGAATATATATGGTTAAACAGAGCAAAAAAGATGATGCTGCAAAAGGCAACCGTCATCAAATAGCGGCCTCGAACAGAAAACTGAGCGGATGATAACATAGCGGTTGACATACGAAATATGTTGACAACCGCGCCAAATACACGCATATTTGCAGCCAAACAGGTCATTGGTCGCAAATATACGATTTTTCTATATCTTTGTTTTTCAACAACTTACGGTCAACAGCTACATCGGTGTACAGGCAAAAGCAATGCTTTAAGGCTGAAAAAGCATACAGATAGGGGTATTAAAACATTGAGTTTGAGGAACAAACTGCATGCTATAGAACGGTAAACTGTATGTTATTGGTCAAAAACAGACCTACGGTTGTGTAAAAAAGCGCTAAACACCATTTAAAAAGAGCATATTTTTTCTAGAACGAATATTTTGAAAACACCAAAAATATAAACAATTCCTAAAAAACCGAGATTCATAATTACCTACTCTATATCCTGGCTAGATGGATAAAACGAATAGGGAAGAAATTCACCATGGTCGGCTTTCTGCGAATGGATAGGGGCGTGATTCATCACGTTCAGCCCTGCCCTCATGGATAAAAGAGAAAAACAAAAATTGAATCCAGCAATTCTTTGGGACGGAACGTGATGAATAACGCCCCAACTCGTCCACCTATTAACTCGAATGCTCTTTTGCGTAGCGCAAACAAAAGCGACACCCTGTGATGTCTATGCCTCTTTTGATTACACGATAAACAGCAATGACGACCCTTCCGCTGAAGAATGGTTGTTTACTGGTGAAAACAATCACTTGCTCTTGCTTCAACAACGAGTTGAACAAGTGAAATTCTAAGAATTGAAAAGCAGGAACAACTCCCATAGCGGCTCCGGCTCATACTTGTCGTTTTATGGATTCCAATTCCTCATGGAGTTGCCCTCCAGCAGAGTCCCACTATGCTTCATCCTACATGGCAAAGGTATATAGCCTCCTTGAATGTTCCGAATAAAACCAGTCTGCAAAATGAGCCATACGCAAAAAAATCTCTGCGCACTTCGTAGTGTTACGTTACGAATGTGTGGAAGAAAGACTCATCTACTCGTGCCCCATACATGACAAAAGTCCGCGATACCTGTCATTGGTATCACGGACTTTTACGGATGGTTTTGCTAATCTGTCAGCAATGAAGGGCTTTAGGTTTAGCGCACTTGCAGCGTGTAATCCTCAACCTCCCCGTTATTAAATTCTCCACAAGGATCTTGATAACGGTCTGGGCTGGCAACAATTCGGATGCGATAGTTACCCTTTTGAATCGTAGTGGGTACGTAGATGTAGCCCGAGAACCCATAATAGGAGTAACGCTCAACCTTCTTCTCGTTTGGCGAGAACACTCCATCGTTGTCGAAATCGACATAGACACGCCAGTACATCTTGCTTCTGGAAGAAGATTTGAAGCCCGGGGTGAGCACATACTTAAAGGACTGGCCAAGGCTTGCGTAGGCAATATACGAGGTAAAGTCTGAGTATGCGCTTCCGCCAGACACCTTTGTCATGGTGCTAAGACTGACTTGGCTGATATAAGCTGATGAGGAATTGGCAGCTTGAACAGTGCAGTAAGTCTTAGGGGTAGGCGTTGGGTCAGGGTCTGGATCGGGTGTGGGATCAGGCGTGGGGTCTGGATCAGGGGCAGGATCAGGGGTAGGATTTGGCTTGGGGTCAGGATCTGGCGCAGCTGGCTGCGTGATAACAGCAGTATAATCTTCAACCTCGCCATAAGTAAAGTGCTCGTCAGGTTTAGGATAACTTCCCCACTTGGCACTGACACGCACACGCGCCTCGCCATTCACTGCATCGGCGGGAACCTTGAACATGCGGTAGAAATAATTGTCGGAATTCATGTATTGAGCCAACACACGCTCGTTGTCTTCAAACTTCTTGTTGCCATTGAAGTCCACCCAAACACACCAGTACATGGGATAAATACCGTTAGGGAATCGCGGCATGAGCGTAACGTAGTTGCTGCTGCCAGCCTCAAGCTCAACCTTCTTGTTCTCGAAGAACGTGTAGGACGAGGCTCCACTATAGTTTTGCATATCGCCGATGCTTACATAATAGATGTAGGTGGAGTTGGAATAGTCTGAATAGGAGGGTGCGTAGTTATCTGTCGGCGTTGGATCTGGCGTTGGGTCCGGATCGTTTCCGTCGTTATAGCCCGGAGGTGCGAAGTTCACCACGATGGTTTGCCAGTAGTTGAAGCCGCCGGAGCCACCACCAATGCCCAGTCCGCTCGGGTCGAGTGCGTTGAGCAGGAAGTAACCATCAGAAAATCCGCCCCATCCCCAATTGATGTGGAAGTATCCGTTAGAGCTGTAACCATCGCAAACGAAGGAATGCCCACCACCGTTACCACTCCCGGCATACTGCACGGGTCTGCGGTTGTCAAGCTCGTTGCGCACGATGCTCTCCCACTGAGTAGTAGAATAGTCTGAGCGTTCCAAGCTGGTTACGGCATCAGGATAAGAATAGTAGGTCTTCAGCATCTGCGGAACATTCTGCTGGTAAGTGCCGCTACCAGAGGGTGAGAAGCCCATGTCCAAGCCCACAGCCACACCGTAGCAAAGGCTTGCCACATCGTCATTGGGTCTACGGAGCACAGAATACGGCATATTCTTCCAATTCAAATCGTAGTTGTAATTGAAAGACAGCGTTCCATAGCTGGAGTTGTAAGAGTGATAGCCCTTGCCTCGAGCAGGATATTCGTAGTAACGCATGATTTGGGATGTTGCCGTAGCGACACAACCCACAGGACAATTATACGGGCAGTAAGCGTTGTAATAAGGAGCTTGGTTCCAATGAATGTTAGCTAACAACGGACTTACTGATGTCTGCGCATTCATCTCTTGGTTAGTTCCTGCGATGGCTGTCTGCCGCATTTGTTTGATGCGATTGTCTATCTTTACGTTCTCGTAGGCAAAGCGTATCTCTTTAGAATAGCCGTCAAGCAGCTCACGCATGTTCACAGGTATCTTGTCAGGATCGAACTTGCCATTGGTGGAATAACCCAGAATGGGATAAGTACCCTTAGAGGCAGAAACGACGATATAGCCATTATCGCCATAGTTGATAATGTAATAAGTGGAGCGTTGTGCGTTTGAAGCACGGGTGTGAGGTTTTCCGTCGGTATAAACCACCTTTAGTTCAGGTATGCCACCTGCCCTGGTCTTCACTTGAGCCACATCACTGTTTTGCTCAAGGAAGGAGCCTGCGATTTCCAAAGCCTCTTTTTCTTCCACGAAATTACTTTCGTTATTGCTTGTCATGATGGATTGAAGTTCGTCTGCCTGGCATCCAAAAAGAGTGAGCAAGCCAACGAAGAAGAATCCATACAATAATTTGAAGAAACGTTTCATCAGCGTATAGGTTTTAATGATGTGTTGAATATGATTATAATAAAGGTAATAGGAATTAGAGGAGAGTGCGAATTTTTATCTGATTCGTACTTTCCGTCTATAGTGTGTAATAGTCCTTGGCGAAGAAGTAGATTTCTCCGCCAAGAAAAAGGATTATTCTGTAGCGTAGCTTACATCAAACACGATGGAGCCATGGTAGTCCACTGCTATCTTGCGGCGTGTTTGCATGCCAAACTGATAGTCTTTTGCATCGAAAATCAAGTCTTTCAACGTCTTGGTTATTGTCACCGTACCAAGATCATCACCCTTGGTAGTTCCTGCAGCGACTGTGTTACCCAGCGTAACTGTGATTTCCACCTTCTGATTGAGGAATGCTTCCATGTCCATACCGTTTCTATTCAGCGTAATTGTTGCGGTAGGTGCATCGATTTGGGTGTAAATGTTCGGACCATTCATCTTGTAAGCGTCTGAATAAGGAGCATTGAACAAGGATGTCGTTTGACCATTTGGCAATTTCATCGTTGCATTACCCCAAACGTAAAGATCGGGTTTGCTGGCAGCGGCAGCCTCCAATGCGGAAGGTGTGAGTTTGAAGGAAATACGGTTGCACTCGGGTACAAACACAGAAGAAATAATCGGGAATCGATCGGTAGTAAGCACCTGTGCCACAGAGTTGTCGTCTACATAGCGGAGCGTGTAAGAGATTGGTTCTGCTGTAGAAATAGGCATGGGCTCTGCGAGACTCTTGCGGAACCCTTCCCAACCACCGTCAGCGAGGCGTCCGTGTTGTTCAGCCTTGCCACCGATGCAAAGCAGGTGGAGCGCAGACTCATCGAGTACTTTCTTATATTGTGTCTGCAAGTTCAAACTAAGGTTGCCCCAGTTGGGAAGTAATAAGCCAATGGCGGCAGTCACCTCGTCATAGGTATAGTTACTTGAAACTAACATGTAGGCGATACGACCATAATACACGTCACTGACATAAACTGGAATAGTACCATCAAAATTCTTTGCTACCTCAGGTGCATTGGCAAGTATACATCCTGTTGGTGTATCCATTGAAACGCTATAAACTTTTTGGATGAACTTCAACAACACATGTGTCTTGTTGCGTTGCCATGAGTTGCTCAAGTCCCATGTAAGTTTTGCAGAGGTACCGATGGAGCCTGAGAGCTGTACAGAACCAGACCTATCGAGTGTCACCTGATGATACTCGTATTCGGTCATGGCACCTGCATCCTGTGCACCAAAAGAGAGCCAATCTTTGAGTACATCCTGATAAGAGCTCCAAGTTGGATCGTTAAGTGGTCTGGAACTCAAAGAGCCTGGATCTCTTGGCACAAGCGTGTTGGAGATGACGATAGGATTGAGCTTCTGTCCTTTAACTGGCTTGTACTCGCCACTTGTAACACTTCCACCAACAAACACATGTCCAGGATAGATGGATGTCTGTGCTGGATTGAAGATCATAAACTCGTTGTAAGCCGTACCTGACTGGTGATAGGTGGTGCGAGTGATTTTCACACCTGGAACACCATTAACGAAGTCATAAGAAGAAGTTTCGGTGCCGGGAGTTGGAGCGGGGGGAACATTCGGGGTTGGCGCACCACTACGCGCCATACCCACGCCAAGCGAGTAATTGGCAAATGAGAACGACTCATTAGGAACAGGGTTGGTCCCATCATCGACCAACGGATCCTCACTCGAACAAGCACAAAGAGCCAAGACGGCTACCATCGGAAGCCAGGTCTTGGGCGCATGCAGCTTAAAATTTTTCATAAAAGACTGATTTTAAATAATTTGTTAATAAAAAAAACAATAAAGTCTTAAAAAAACAACAACAGTTTTCTTGTTTCTTTTCTGTTATATAGATTAGCAGTTGTTATCATTGTTTTACTTATCGTCAACTTTCATGCTTGCAAAGATTTAATCTTTGAGTTGACCAGCTGACCAAGAGAGGGCAGAATGTTCTGCAAATGTTCACCCGTTTTCATCTCATCAAGAGAAAATACGTTTCAGATTGTCAAGGGAGAAAGGCTCGAATTTCAGGTCCAGTTCTACTACGTTGGTGATTTTCATCAGCAAGAAAGAGAACGCTCCCATATTGCACCAGGCCACGTTGTCCATGTAAGGGCTGTGGGAATTGATAATTCATAGTTCATTTCTTTATTATCTTGCCTTGAGTCCAAAATGCAACTAAGATTATAATCCTCCAGCAAAAATAATGAAAATCTATAAAACCGTAAAAATTATAACGACTTTTTTGTTAAGAAAAAAAATAAAAATAGCTATTTATTTAAACAAAAATACCCCGCAAAAGCCACTTAATCTTAGATTATATCATTAAAAAAGGCATTTGATATTTCAGGTGAATGAGCGCAAAATTAAATAGGAGGCATTTCTTTGTAATCGTCTGGCTGGCCTCGTCCTGATGTGACATGCCATTTTCGCAGTAAAGTCAACACCTAAAAATGGAACGCAATAGTCGGCCTGCTTCGGATGGCTAACAATGAACAATGCCCCCTGGAATGTGAGAAAACATTCCAGGGGGCATTGCTTTGAGTGGTGTTTTATCGAACGAACAGCTTGCGGTGGTTCACCACATACACACCTTTTTGCAATCCTTGCAGACTCTTGTCCTCGCTCACTTGCGAGCGAACAAGGCGTCCATCCAGTGCGTATACGTTCACTTTGCGCTGGTCTGTCTGCGTTGAGAGCACCTTGTTGATGCCCGTTACCACACCTAAGTTTACACCTGTGGGATTGTAGTATGCGCCATTTTGAAACTTCAAGTCGTTGGTTTGTTTGCCACCCGAAGTATTGAAGATAATGCCTGTTGGCACTTGTCCTTCGGCAGAGCCGTTGGTGAAGTTGCCGTTCCATGACCACTTCCACACCTCGTTACCATTGTCAGTCACACCCACCTTGGTGCATGCCACACCAGGCCACGTGCCACCCGTAAAGTTGCCAGCAGCGTTCCATGACCAACACTTGACGTCGGAGCTCCAGTCTTTTGGTTTTTCAAAGAAAGCACAGGTCTCGCCATCGTTCACCACGCAAAACGAAGGCGCATGGAATGTAGCTTGCTCTTCCTTGATGCTTGTTACCTCATCAATATTGACGGCATTGCTGACAAACATTTTATAGTTGTCGCCCGATGTCGCTAACTTCATACCTTGCGTGTTGGCGTCTGTCGTTGCCCCCAATATCAACAACAAATCACCTTGACTACCTTTTACTTTCAGCACGAAGCCATCGTGCTTGGCATCGGCTTGTAAAATGTCGCTGGTATTGCTTATGCCCACGGCACGGCGGGTAGCAATCATCCGCTTGATGGCGGTTTTGTATTGAAGCCAATGTGGCAGGAACACGCAAGGCGTGCCTGGCATGGCGAGGATATAGGCATTGGCAGCCTCGATGTTGGCAAACAGCGGATTGCTGCCGTGTCCATCAGTGCGTCCCGTGTCATGATTGTCAACAAACGTTACGGCATATTGCTTGTAATATGAATCCTTAACCAGACAGTCGCCATTGAGTTTTGACCAATCGCCATTGGAACTAAGAGCCTCAAAAATACGATACTTCAAGTCGAAATCGAAAGCGGCAGAGGTAGGAACATCATCTACCTTGGTGCCGTTAATCCAGTTCTTGATTTTGTTTGTGTTGTCCCAATACTCGCCAACCGAGTACACGGGTTTGGCTGACGTGTTGTACATGCCTATGTATTTGGCTGCGAATCCTTTGACCATATCGTAACGGAAGCCTGTGTAACCCATATCATTCAACAAGAAATCAAGATATGCCATGATGTTCTTTTGGGCATTCGCGGAGGTATGGTCGATGTCGCGTGCGCCCTTGAAGTCGTCGCCCGTGTCGTTGTTGCCTGTCAACGCATAGCCATTTCGCTCTGTTTCTCCTTGATCGTCCCCTTTGCAAATATCGGCAAGCGACCATGTGAAGGTTTGCCCATTCCATGTCTCCTCGGGGAAATCGCACCAGTTGGTGTTGCCGTTGCGGTGATTGATGACCACATCTTCGATGATGCCTGTACCTTTTTCTTTGAAGGTCTTGATCATCTTGCGCAATTGCTGTTCACTGCCAAATGCGCTGTCGTGCTTGAACCACCATATAGGCGCATAGCCCATTTGATTTTGCAGCGTGTTACAATTGCCCGACTGTGGTACCCAAATGAGTGAGAAGTACTTGGACAGCTCGTCTGCCTGGCTCTCCAAATGGCTCCATTGCGTGTCTTGATAGCTGTCCCAGTAAAAGCTTTGCAGCATCACGCCCTTGTAATCCTTGGGCCAACCCTGCGCATGAACATTACCAGCGAGTGCCAGCAACAATAATAATAAGGTGTATAAATGTTTCATAGTCATTATTTGTTAGTAGTGATAAATATGTGTTTTGGTAAAAAAAGGCGCACTATCCACATGTGAGAGTGCGCCTTTTATAATCATTATTGTCTACTCCCGCAACAATTTATTGTTCGGTAACAGTAGCGGTCTTGGCTTCGGGGTCAAGTTCGATTAGGTAGGTACCTGCACCAATCTTGATGTTGTCGCCACCATCGGTAAGACTAGATAGAGCACCACCGAGATTCTTTTCCCATGCGCCGTCCCAACGGAACTTGAACTCACCTTCCACCATAGTTATGGTGATAGACCACTTCTTGGTCTCGGGGTTATAGGTCATCATCTGATCCTTGTCCCATCCTCCAGGTGTGGCACTACCAATAACTCCCCATCCTGTCTTGGCAACGGAGGCAACCATCTTCTTGGTGTTGGCGGTAATGCGATAATAGCCAGCTTCGGTGAACTTGATGTTGTCACCATCGCCAAGGGCAAACTCTGCCTTGGTCTTGTCCTCGTTCCACTTCACCTCGCCTGCGCTACCCAGCCATTTACCGTCATAGTAGAGTTTGAACTCGGTGTTGGCAGGATAGTAATAGATGCCCGTGTATTGGAAGTCGCGGCTCTCAGACTTGAGTCGGTAAGCAGTTTCAGCGGTCGGGTCCCAACCTTGATAAGAGCCAGGCACTGTCAGTTCTGAGCTTGACAGTTCGATGTCGGTCTCTTCCATGGTGTAAGTGTACTTACCGGCAGTGGTCAGGTTGAGCTTCACGATGTATGCGTGTGTCTTAGCCACCTTGAGGTTATCGCCACCTTGTGCCAAAACGCTTGGATTGTTTTTGTCACTACCATAATTGATATCCCATCCTTCATTGGCACGGAACTTGAATTCCTTATCGGTCAACGGTGTTACTGCGGTCCACATACGGGTGTCTTTGTCATATTCCATCTTGGTGTCTTTGGTCCATCCGCCCGATGTGGCTGCTCCAATCATACCCCACTCGCAGGGTTGTCCGATGGTTACATTGCCCTCAGGCGTGAGTGTCACCTCGACAAATCCCTTCTGAGCAGCATCAACCTTCTGGTCTTTAGCGAGAACCTTGGTGACGTCTTTGCCATCCACGACAGCAAAAGAACATTCTTCATCAAACTGCACCCAACCTTTGTAAGTGCCGTCACCATCAGGGTCGCCAAGGAGATAAGCCTTAGAATAATCCCACTCTGGATAACCCACAGCCACATAAACATAGCTCCAATCAATGTTCACGGTATTGGGGTCGTAAGGCGTTGCCTTGAAGTTGACAGTGTTTTGCGCATCGTTGGTCAACGTCTTGAATGCAGAAGACTTTAAAGACACGGTGAAATCATAGGTGTGACCGGGATAGGCACCTATCTTTGCCAACAGCGAGTTCATCTCCTCATTGGTAAACGTGAGTTTGTTATCCTCGGTGTTCCCTGCCTCAATGCTCTTTTTGTTCTCATTATTGGTAATGGTAACGGTATATTCAACCACAGCACCCTTGCCGTAATTTGCTTTTTCCCAACTGATTTGTGGAAAAGCCTCAGCACTGTTTGCCTTTGTGAAAGTTATCGTAGCTGGATTGACAGCGTTGAGCTTCGCAGCTTGTTGCAAGCTGAGTACTGGTGTGGTGATGTCATCCGAACACGATGTCATTGCCAAGAAACCAGCTGCAAGAAATAATATATTTTTTAGTTTCATGATCTTTAGTTTTAACCAGTTTATCCATTAATAATCATCGTTCTGTTTCAAGTTGAGGTTAGAGCCAATGTCATCTGAAGGCAATGGGAACACCTTATACTTGTCGTTCACGGCTTTACCTTCGGCTACGCCGCCCTTCCAAGGCCATACATAATCACCGGAAGTGTACTTTCCAAAGCGCACGAGATCTGTGCGACGCTGAGCCTCGAAGAAGAGTTCACGTCCGCGCTCGTCGAGCAAGAACTTCAGTGTGAAGTTGTTGTCATCGATAGGTGCCACGGTCTTGTCCTTATAGGCACGCTTGCGCAATTCGTTCAGGTAGTTCATGGCATCGTTCTTGGTTGCACCTGTTCCTCCACGGAGAACTGCCTCGGCCAAGTTCAAATAAATCTCGCCCAAGCGGAACAATGGGAAGTCAACGTAAGCTTCGTTTGATTCGGGCTTGCTACCATCCTTATTTATGTTGTAGAACTTGGTAACGGGAATGCCATTGTCCTTGAAGTCGCCCTCCTTGACTATTTCCACATTCTTGGTTCCATCCAAGCGCAGCATGGCGAAGCGAGTGTCATCCTCATGCTTTTTCTCGTTGGTAAACAATTTGAGCAGTGACGACTTAGCACGCACGCCTTGCCAGGCACCCTTGGCATTAGTCTCTTCCTGGAATTGTGCAGCTCCCCAGCACAACAGAGCAGTCATGCCTCCCCATGTCATGGTCTCGGCACCCTCGTAGCGGAGTGGGAAAATCATTTCCTTGGAGTGATCATTGTCAGCCTTGAACATGTCGCCATAGTTGGGTTCCAATTCGTAGCCAGCATTGATAATCTTTTTACAGTAAGTAATGCACTCGGTGTACTTCTTCTGTCCCACGTAGGTCTCGGCATTGAGGTACAAACGCGACAGAGCAGCCCAAGCAGCAGCCTTGTTGGCGTTGCCATAATTCTTGTTCCAGCCTACAACAGGAGCAGCAAGATCCTTCTCGCATTCCAGTAATTCTTTCTCCACATATTTATAAAGGTCGTCCTTCATAATTTGTTGTGGACGCTCGCTACCTATTGTACTATTCTCATCAAAGAAAGGATAGTTACGATACAGATCCAAAGCGTACATGTAGGTGAGTGCACGCAGGAATCGAGCCTCAGCTCTATACGTCTTTACCGTCTGCTTAACTTGCTCGTTACAACCGCGGCTACTCAGTTTGTCGTCAGTGGTCTCACGAAGGAAAGCATTCGCCAAGTTGATTTGGTAAGCCAATCGGTAATACGAACCCTTGATCCATGGGCTTGAAGAATCCCAAGAAAGATGGTTGAAGCCAGGGATTCCTGGGTCGTTCCATGCACAGTGAGCCATGTCGGATGCCAGTTCCTGCATATTCCACAACACACGTATGAAAGAAGCCTGCGAGCCTCCGTCGATTCCCTTGACGTCTTGCTCGGCGTCTCCACCTTTGTTTCCACCTATCACCATGCCCGCATAAATCTTGGCGAGGCTCTGGGTATAAGCGTTGATATCGTCCTTAAACACTACATTAGACACTAATTCATCCTTGTCCAACGGTTCGGTATCCAAGTCTCCTACACAGGAGGTCATTCCCAACAATGCTCCTGACAAGAGCAAGAATAATGACTTTTTAATATGATATTTTTTCATTTTGAGTTGCTATTTAGAATTTGAAATTGAAACCAAACATAAACGAAATAGGTCTCGGATAGATCTTATTGTCTATACCCTCCCCGCTGATTTCAGGGTCAATGCCGCTGTAGTTGGTAATGACAAATGGGTTTTGCACAGTGAGATACAGACGAGCTGACTGCTTATCATTGAACAGCTTGTTGAATGTGTAGCCAAGTGTGATGTTATCCATACGAACAAAGTCAGCTTTCTGCACATAGTAACTGCTGCGGTACTGTCCTGTATGGAAATTCTTGTTGGTGGCAGAGTTCAAACGGTTCTTCAAGAAGCCTGTCTGGTCGTACATCTGTGAACCGTCCCATGCCTCACGGTTGGACTGTGTGTTGTTGTACACATAGTTGCCAATGCTCGAGCGAAGGGCGAACGACATATCCCAGTTCTTGTAATTCATCTGCGATGTCAAACCCATGTACACATCAGGAGCCGATTTCTTATAAGGAATAAGGTCACCCTCATCAATCTTATTGTCGTTGTTCTGGTCTACATAAGCTCCTTCAATAGGAGTTCCGTTCTCATCATACATCTGTTCAAACACATAGAATGAGTTGTATGGCTTGTCAACAGCATTAATTTGAATGTTGTAACCTGTGGCACCATCGATACCACCATGTATCACGCCCTTATATTTGGGGTCGTCGTTGAACGTCAGTTTGGTGATGGTGTTCTTGTTGTATGACACATTGTAACCTACTGTCCACTGGAAATCCTTAATTGTAATAGGATGCGCAGTCAACGATAGTTCCACACCTTTGTTTTCCAATGTGCCGACATTGGTAAGCAACTCATTGCTGAAATTGGTACCAGCTGGTGCCGTAACAGTGTTCAACAAGTTGTTGGTCTGACGGAAATAGAAATCCAATGCACCCGAGAGTACGCCTTTGAAGAAGCCAAAGTCGAGACCAGCGTTATAGGTCGTAGTTTCCTCCCACTTCAAGTTTTCATCATAAGCCAATGGTGCAATGAGCTGTATGCGCCTGTCACCAAAATAGTAATTGGCACCTGGTTGTGAATAAGCGTAGCGTGCCATGTAGGGGTAATCACCGCTGCCAAGGTTCTGCTGACCCGTCACACCATAACCTAAACGCAGTTTCAAGTCATCAAGCCAGCGTGCGTCTTTCAAGAAAGCCTCTTCGTTGATACGCCAAGCCAATGCTGCCGATGGGAATACACCCCAGCGATTGTCCTTGTTGAAGCGTGAAGAACCGTCATTACGCAAAGTGAATGTCAAGAGATAACGATCTAATAAGGTGTAGTTCACACGTCCGAAGAACGACACGAGGTAGTTCTCGGTAATGAAATCGTCTTCGCCCTTGTAGAATTCCTTGCCATATTCCTTAGCCTTGGCTGCTGAATAAGGGTACTTGGTCCATTCCGAACGATAGAAGTGCTGCCATGAATAACCTGCCATGGCATCAATGAAGTGTGCGCCAAAGGTCTTGGTGTAGTTCATATAGAACTCCAACAGCGTATTTCGCTTGAGCTGCCAGAAGCTGCTGTTCTCACCAAATCCTTTCTTGAAGTTGCCCCAGGTCCACGACATAGGAGAGTTGTCTACGGTTATCACATCGCCCGTTCCCTTGGAAACATCATATCCCAAGTTGAGGTTCGCACGCAAGTCGGGTAAGAAATGGAACTTATAGTCGAACTGTGCGTTGCCGATGCTGCGGTACACCTTTGTCTTGTCGCTCTTGTCGGTGAGAATGGATACAGGGTTAGCCAAAGCAATGTCGATGGGTTTTCCCTTATCATTGAGGTACATGAAGTAGCCGTTGCCATATTCAGACCCTTTCATATAGATGGGCTGTGTGGGGTCGTACTGTGTTGCCATGCCCAAAGAACCAAGGTCTGCAAAACGGTTGGTGTTGTAAATACCCTTGAGATTCAGCTGAACAGACAGATGCTTGTCAAAGAATTGCGGACTCAAGTTGATGGCACCCGTATAGCGTTCCATGTTGGATGTCTTCACGATACCGTTCTCATTCGTATAACCTACCGACACACGGTAAGGCAAATTAGCCACCGCACCCGACACATTGATGTTGTGGTCGGTGCTAACAGATGTGCGCAACACTTCCTTCTGCCAGTCGGTGTCGCTCGTACCAAGAGCCTTGGCTTGCATGCTTTGCTCGCCAAACTTGGAGATTACAAAGTTCTTGAAGTCGTTTGCCGACATCACATCCACGTCCTTGACACTGGTGCTCACCTTCACAGAACCGCTGTATCCAACTTGAATACCACCAGCTTTTCCTTTCTTGGTGGTGATAAGAATCACACCATTCGATGCACGCGAACCATAGATAGCTGTTGCTGACGCATCTTTCAACACCGTCATGGTAGCGATATCGTCAGGGTGAACGGTACTCAGGGGGTTGGCCATACCGTTGATGCCGCCATCGTCCACGGGCACACCGTCGATTACCACCAATGGGTTATTGGATGCCGACATGGACGAACCGCCACGAATACGTATCGTTGCACCAGCACCCGGTGCGCCACCGTCCGTGATAACGCTCACACCAGCAGCCTTACCTACCAACATATCGGTGGCAGAGGTAACGGCTCCCTTTACCATTTTCTCTGCATTCAAGGCAGTAACACTACCCGTCAAGTCGTTTTTCTTCACTCGTCCGTAGCCAATCACCACCACTTCGTTAATCGACTCACCTTTGGCTTCTTTCAGAGTAATGGTCATCTTGGCGGTTGCTGGTGCCTCAAAAACATCATAACCAATGTAACTGACAGAGACCATGTCGCCTGTATTAGCGTTGATGGTGAAGTTTCCGTCAAAGTCTGTCACCGTACCTCCCGTCTGTCCCGCTACTCTAATAGTAGCGCCGATAATGGGTTCGCCGGTTTCATCCTTCACATGGCCGTTCACGGCAATTTGTTGCGCGAAGGCACTGACTGATAATACCAACACACACAACAGCGTTAGCATTCTCAGCGGCAATGTAAAATTTACCTGCTTCATCTTTCTTGTTTTTAGTTAATGTAAATATAATAAATTTAGTGTATCGCTTAGGTCGTGTTCCCTGATGTTCATGGCCTGTCGTGACTCATGCGTTTGTGCCTTCCATATTAAGGCCAGGGAAATGCTATGAGGAGACTTGATGTTTCTCTTATCTGTCTGGTTAGTAGCTCCTCTCTGCGTGCAAAGTTAGTATTGTTTAACCTTTAACATACGATTTTACCTGTAAATTCGTTGTTTTAGTAGTGCAAACGTTTGCATGAAAGATTTAGTTAGAAATCAACGACTTGCTTTCCTGCATTCTCAGGTTTTGCATACATTTGTATCACTAATAACAACCTAAATGGATATTTTGTCACCGCTCACAATGAAAGACATTGCAAAGGAACTGGGTGTTTCTATTGCAACGGTCTCGCGTGCGTTGAAAGACAACCCGAGCATCAGCAAAGAACAACGGGAAAAGATACAGGCCTACGCGCGCGAACATAATTTTTATCCCAACGTCATCGCCGAGTCGCTGCGTAACAGCAAGGTGAAACCGCTGAGAGTCATTGGCGTCATCGTTCCCCAGCTGTCACATTTCTATTTCTCCAGCATCCTCTCCGGCATCGAAGAGGAAGCCAGTGCCCGCGGCTATCGTATCATGGTGGCTCAGAGCAACGAGAAGTACGATCGTGAAGTGCGCATCTGCCAGGATTATTTTGAGAACAAGGTGTGCGGCGTCATCGTCTCACAGGCCAAGGATACCATACGCTATGAGCATTTCCAGAAACTGATAAACCACGGCATGCCACTTGTTTTTTACGACCGTATTTGTACGGGCGTGGAATGTAGTCGAGTGGTGGTAGACGACTACATGGGTGCCTTCAATGCTGTCACCCACCTGATACAGACTGGCTGCCGGCGCATTGCTTACTACGGCACACTGATGACCATGGAGATTTCCAAGAACCGTTACAACGGCTACCGCGATGCCATTACCAAGTACGGACTGAAGGCTGACGACCGTTTTTTTCGTATCTGCGACAATCGCGCCGACGCAGAGCTAATCACCCCTGAGCTGCTAAGCCAGGAAGAAGCCCCCGATGCTTTCTTCGCCGTGAACGATGATACGGCAGTGGGCATCCTCTACGCGGCCAAGCGCATGGGGTATCGGGTACCCGAGGATATCTCCATCTGTGGCTTTACCAATGGTGACCGTGCCAAGGCCTGCGACCCTATGCTCACCACCGTAGAGCAACGCGGCGTGCGGGTAGGCGAAGAAGCAGCTAACATCCTCATTTCACGTGTAGAGGGGTTCATCCCACCTGACAAGATTGAAAAGAGAATCGTGAGAACAAAACTCATTATTAGAGGAACAACGAGGTAATATATAGTTTTAGTTGACGAGTTGACAAGTTGACAAGTTAACAAGTTAATGGTTAACAAAAGCGAATATCAACCACACATTATTTGGCAAGTTATCAACTGCCGACTAAAAAGCCATCAACTTGTAAACTCGTAAACTAATTACTCGTAAACTAATAAAACCATCAACTCGTAAACTCGTAAACTAATTACTCGTAAACTAATAAAACTATCAACTCGTTAACTCGTAAACTAATAACTCGTAAACTAATAAAACTATTAACTCGTAAACTATATGAATGAATTAAAAAAGAAGCCCGACATGAGCTTTTGGAAACTTTGGAATTTAAGTTTCGGATTTTTCGGTGTACAGATTGCGTACGCGCTACAAAGTGCAAACATCTCACGCATCTTCGCCACGTTGGGCGCTGACCCGCACAATTTGAGTTACTTCTGGATTCTGCCACCCTTGATGGGCATTGTGGTGCAGCCCATTATCGGTACACTTTCAGATCGAACCTGGACACGCTATGGGCGCCGCATCCCCTACTTATTCATCGGAGCGGCAGCGGCTGTACTGGTCATGTGCCTGTTACCCCACTCCGGCTCGTTTGGCATGTCGGCATCGGAGGCCATGATTTTCGGACTTGTCATGCTCATGTTCCTCGACACCTCTATCAACATGGCCATGCAACCGTTTAAGATGCTCGTGGGTGATATGGTGAACGAAAAACAGAAAGCCAAGGCCTATTCCATCCAGAGCTTGCTGTGCAATGCTGGTTCATTAGTGGGTTATCTGTTTCCTTTTTTCTTCGCGCTGTTGGGCATCGCCAACACGGCACCCAAAGGCGTGATTCCCGACTCGGTAATCTACAGCTTTATCGTGGGTGCGGGCATCCTTATTCTCTGCGTCAACTACACCATCTCGAAGGTACGGGAGTGGCCACCGCAGGAGTACGAGCAGTACAACGGCAGTCTGAAGTCTGATACAGAGAAGAAAGAAAACTGGATAACCCTACTCAAGCATGCACCCTCCACTTTCTGGAAGGTAGGCATCGTGCAGTTCTTCAGTTGGATAGCCTTCATGTACATGTGGACCTATACGCACGGCACCGTAGCCGCCAATGTTTGGGGTACCACCGACATGGCCAGCGAGGGAGCACAAGAGGCTGGCAACTGGGTGGGCGTATTGTTCGCCGTGCAGGCCATTGGCTCTGTGCTATGGGCACCGCTGCTTCCCAAACTCGGTAGTAGGAAGACTGCCTATGCCCTCAGTCTGGCATTGGGCGCCATAGGTTTTGCAGCCTGTACCGTTGTACACGACCAGTATTTGTTGTTCATTCCGTTCCTCCTCATAGGCTGTGCGTGGGCCGCCATCCTGGCCATGCCATTTACTTTTGTTACCAACGCCCTGCAAGGTTATGGCCACATGGGTGCTTATCTCGGCCTGTTCAATGGCACCATCTGCATTCCGCAAATCGTGGCTGCGTTAATAGGAGGCACTCTCCTCAGTCTTGTAGGCTCGGTACAGAGCCACATGATGTTCGTTGCGGGCATCTCACTGTTACTGGGTGCCGCTGCTGTATCGCTCATCAAGGATGTTAAGGAGTGACATCGGTTAGGAAGTATTTGTTGCAGAATTAGCTGTTGGCAGTTAACACTCGACCATAGTGGTAACGACCGCCTTCGGGAAAAAATTGTTGCAGCAAGTTTTCATCCGCTCCGAGGAATGTCATTTTTCTCCTTAAACGCAGGTGTAAAACGCCACAAAACGGAGGTATAAAAGTGTCAAAAATATTGACATGCGCCCTCAATACTCGCGTATTTGCAAGCAATCGACAGATTGACGGCAAATACGCGATTTTTGTATATCACTCATTATCAAGCCATTGCATATGACGAGTATTTTCGGTCGGCAGCAAACTCCATGCTATTGACTGCCAAAAGCATAGAGTTTGCAGGTCAACCACCATCACTTTTCCCTCCAAAAACATTGTTCTGTGCAACCAAACTCTATGCTTTTGGCTCGTCAAGGTGTAAAAACCGCCCTTTAAAAGGTAAAAATCACCCTTTTGAGAAGCTAGAATGAAGATTTTGAAATGACCAAATAATCGGACAAAACTCATCCCCACGACACCTACAATCGGGAGGGAAAGACGACACTCGTGCAAACGATTGCATAATATTTTTCAAACAATTAGACTTCCAAAGCAACATCACCTTATTTATTATTTATACATTTGCATAAATAAGAACCAAACCTAAAGTAAACCAACTACTACTCCTTTGTTTATGAATCTATTATTTAACATTGAATACAAAACGGTTTTTGGGGAAGACCTCATCTTGAATGTAGCTCATGAAGGTCAGCCTGCAGATGGGCTTTATACCCCTTATAGAATGTACACCACCGACGGACTGCACTGGCAGTGCGACCTCAAACTGCCTGCCACCGCAGACCACGCTTCCCTTTGCTACTACTACTCGGTAGAATGCGACGGAAAGGTAACGCGCAAGGAATGGACCACTCTTACCCACCGTCTCGATCTCACGGCAGCCAAAGCGAAGCAATACCATGTGTACGACCACTGGATGCAGATACCAGAAGACTCGTACCTGTACTCTTCGGCTTTCACCGACTGCCTTCACCGCAGCACATTGCAAGCCCTGCAGCCTACGGCTTACGACAAGACGGTGCGTATCATCGTACGTTCTCCACAACTCAAGCCCGACCAATATTTAGTGCTGTCGGGCGACACCGAGGCTTTGGGCGAGTGGAACATCAGCAAAACACTGCCCATGACCCAGCACCAGCACAACGAATGGGTGGTGGACGTGGACGCTGAAACACTGAGCGAACAGCACATAGAACTGAAGTTTGCTGCCCTGTCGTACAGCCTTCCCACGAACGAACCCATGTGGGAACCGTGCTTCAACCGCACCATCGACGTACCCAAGCTCAACCGTGGCGACGTAGTGGTGTACCACCTGGATCAGGCTTTCATGCCCATGCCCAACACAAAGGTAGCTGGAACATTGGTTCCCGTATTCTCACTACGCAGCAAAGGCAGCTTTGGCGTGGGCGACTTTGGCGATCTCAAGGCAATGATTGACTTTGTGGAAGCCACCGGACAGCACGTCCTTCAGTTACTGCCCATCAACGACACCACAGCCACCTATACCTACACCGACTCTTACCCTTACAGCTGCATCAGCGTGTTTGCGTTGCATCCGCTCTATTGCGACTTGCGCCAATTGCCCAAACTCAATGACAAGGCGCAACAAGCGCAATTTGACGCACTGCAAGAAGAGCTGAACTGCCTGCCACAGATAGACTATGTGCGCGTGATGAGAAGCAAGATAGATTTCTTACAACTACTCTTCAAGCAAGAGGGCAAACGCACCATGGGCACCAAGGCGTACAAGGCGTTCTTCGAAAAGAGCGCTCGCTGGCTGGTGCCTTACGCACAGTTCTGCTACCTGCGCGACCAATACGGCACGGCAGACGCTACACAATGGCGCGACCACCACACATGGAACGAGGCAGACCGCAAGGCGTTAAGCACCCCAAGCAACAAGGCATATCAACAAGTAGCGTTCTACTACTTCGTGCAGTTTGTACTATACACCCAAATGAAGGAGGCACACGCCTATGCGCAAAGCAAGCGCATCGTACTCAAAGGCGATGTGCCGATTGGGGTGAGTCGCCATGGTTGTGACGTTTGGGTAGAACCCAAATACTTCAACATGGACGGACAGGCTGGTGCGCCACCCGATGATTTCTCTGTAAACGGACAGAATTGGGGGTTCCCCACCTACAACTGGGACGAGATGTTGAAAGACGGATGCGCCTGGTGGGAACGCCGTTTCAAGAACATGGCAGAGTTCTTCGACGCCTACCGCATCGACCATGTATTGGGATTCTTCCGCATTTGGGAAATACCTATTAGCTGTGTCAACGGTTTGTGCGGTCAGTTTTCGCCCTCGTTGGCCCTGTCGCGTGAGGAGATAGCATCCTACGGACTCAACTTCCAAGAAGATTTGTTGACGAAGCCTTACGTCCGCAACTGGGTCATCGACAGAGTGTTTGGCGAACATCGTGAAGAAGTTATCGCCAAATACCTCAACCATATTCACGACGACGTGTTTGAGTTGAACGAGCATTTCAACACCGAGCGCAAGATTGAAGCAGCCTTCGAGGGACAAGAAATGGACGAGAAGAATACTTGGATACGCGACGGACTGTATGCGCTTGCCAACGATGTGTTGTTTGTTCGTGACAAGAAAAATCCACATCTGTTCCACCCACGCATCACGGCACAATTCAACTTCATCTACGAAAGTTTGTGGGATGTGGACAAACAGGCGTTCAACCGTTTGTACAACGAGTACTACTATCGCCGCAACAACCAATTCTGGTATCACGAGGCGATGAAGAAACTGCCTAAATTGGTACAGGCTACTCGCATGTTGGTGTGTGCCGAAGACTTGGGAATGGTGCCCGATTGCGTGGCATGGGTGATGAACGAGCTGCGCATCCTCAGTCTTGAGGTGCAGTCGATGCCCAAAGACCCAAAGGTAACCTTTGGTTATTTGCCTGGCAACCCCTACAGAAGCGTGGCTACCATATCCTCACACGACATGCCGACGCTGCGCCAATGGTGGGACGAAGACTACCCACGCACACAGCATTATTACAACACCATGCTTGGAAAAGAAGGCCCTGCCCCTCACCCACTGCCGGGTTGGTTGGCTCGCGACATCATTTGGCAACACTTGGCATCGCCCTCCATGCTTTGCATCCTGTCCATACAAGACTGGTTGTCCATGGACGAACGAGTGAGATTGGACGATGCCAACGCCGAACGCATCAACATTCCTGCCAATCCCAAGCACTATTGGCGTTATCGGATGCACCTGAACATAGAAGATATGCTGACCGACAACAGTTTGGTGAGCAATCTACACGAACTAAATTCACAATCGGGAAGGGTCTGACACCCTACCCCTCACACCTATAGCCACAAGGGTTTGCGCCCTTGTGGCATACTTTTCAACTACAACATCATGAAGAAAATCAATCTTATCCTTTTGTTTTTTATGCTGCCAATGGTACTGTTGGCACAAGTAGTCAAATCGCCCAATGGCAATGTAAGCGTCAACTTTAGTCTGCAAGGCAATGGCGTACCCACCTATTCCATGACTTATAAAGGCAAAGCCGTGGTGAAACCATCGCGCTTGGGCTTGGAACTCATGAAGGACAAGCACGCCTCCAAAGGGCTTAGGGAAACCGACTTGATGAATGGCTTTACGGTTAAAGACACGCAGACATCCACCTTTGACGAGACATGGAAGCCCGTTTGGGGGGAGACCGCAACCATCAGAAACCATTATAACGAATTGGCGGTAACGTTGCATCAAGCCGCTTCTGAGCGCAATATCATTGTTCGGTTCCGTGTTTACAACGAGGGAATGGGATTGCGCTATGAATTTCCACAGCAAGACAGCTTGACCTATTTCCTCATTAAAGAAGAACATACGCAGTTTGCCATGGCTGGCGACCATACGGCATGGTGGCTTCCGGGCGACTATGACACGCAAGAGCAAAAGACACAACAAAGCAAACTCTCCGAAATAAGGGGGCGTTTCCATGATGCAGTGAACTGGGGAAACTCGTCGGTGGCGGTGTTCTCACCAACAGGCGTGCAGACCTCGCTGCAAATGAAAAGCCAAGATGGGCTGTACATCAATATCCACGAGGCAGCTTGTGTGGACTATTCTACCATGCACCTCAACTTAGACGATAAGACCATGACGTTTGAAAGCTGGCTCACTCCAGACGCATACGGTGCCAAAGGGTGCATGCAAACCCCTTGTAAGAGTCCGTGGAGAACGGTAATGGTGAGTGATGACGCACGCGATATGTTGTCGAGCAACCTCATACTGAACCTCAACGAGCCGTGCAAGATAGAAGATACGAGTTGGATTCATCCCACAAAATACTGCGGCGTGTGGTGGGAAATGATTGTTGGCAAAAGCGCATGGAACTACACCGATGAGTTCCCATCTATCAAACTTGACCGAATAGACTGGAGCAAAGCAAAGCCAAACGGACGCCATGCGGCTAACACAGACAAGGTGAAGCGATACATCGACTTCGCTGCCAAGAACGGATTGGATCAAGTTTTGGTAGAGGGATGGAACGTTGGTTGGGAAGATTGGGCGAACCATTGGAAGCAAGACGTGTTCGACTTCGTTACACCTTATCCCGACTTCGACCTGAAAGGACTCAATGAGTATGCTCATTCCAAGGGTGTAAAACTCTTGATGCACCACGAGACATCATCCAGTGCGGTGAATTATGAACGACATTTGAAAAATGCTTTCAATCTCATGAACCAATATGGATATGATGCCGTGAAAACAGGATATGTAGGTGATATCATTCCTCGTGGCGACTATCATTACTCTCAATCCATGAACGACCATTATATGTATGTGGTGAAGCAAGCAGCCAAGCACCATATCATGGTGAATGCCCACGAAGCGACACGCCCAACGGGCTTATGCCGAACATGGCCTAACATGGTTGGCAACGAAAGTGCAAGGGGTGGAGAATACGAAGCCTTTGGAGGAAACAATCCAGACCATACCACTATCTTGCCCTTTACTCGCTTACAGGGCGGTCCGATGGACTACACACCAGGTATTTTTGTAACGAAACTATCAGAATGGAGCGACAATACCAGCTTTGTACACTCTACCTTGGCAGGACAGTTGGCACTCTATGTCACCATGTACAGCCCACTGCAAATGGCTGCCGACTTGCCCGAACACTACGAGAAGTACGATGATGCGTTCCAATTCATACGAGATGTGGCTGTTGACTGGGACGACAGCAAGTATTTGGAGGCTGAACCCGGCGACTATATCACCGTGGCTCGCAAGGCAAAAGGCACGGACAACTGGTTTATCGGGGGCAAATGCGACGAGAACGGACACAAGAGTGTCATCAAACTCGACTTTCTCGACAAGGGTAAGAAGTACAGATGCACGATTTATGCCGATGCTAAAAATGCCCATTACAACCACAATCCACAAGCTTATGTCATCACGCACAAAACCGTGAAGCGTGGAGACGTGTTGAAAATCAATCAAGCCAGCGGTGGCGGATTTGCCGTTTCGCTCATGGCGCAATAATAAACATCTGAAAACCTAAATGCCTGAAGAAAATGAAATTGAAAGTACTGTTTCTAACATTCTTCCTTTTAATCATGTGCGCATGGATGCGCGCGCAGTCACTCGATACAATGGCCATAGATTACACCAGCCACGTTGACTACACGTCATCAGAGACTACCTTTTTCCTGTGTGCCCCCGACAATGCACGGCATCGGCCTCTCATCAGACTCTATCGTGAGGGATTGGGCGGCAAGCCGGTGAAGACCACCAAGATGAAGCGAGAAGAGAATTTCGGGTGGATAGCAGATGTGAAGGGTGATTTGAAAGGCATGTTCTATACCTTCGACGTGGTGGGAACAAAGAAGCAACCCGTGGAAATGCCGGGGATGTTTGCCCGTGCCGTAGGCGTGAACGGCAAACGGGGAGCTATCATAGACATGAAGACCACCAATCCCGTGGGCTGGGAACACGATGTCAGGCCAGCATTGGCGTCGCCTGCAGACCTCGTCATCTATGAAATGCACCACAGGGACTTTTCCATTGATGCGTCGTCCGGACTAAAACATAAGGGAAAATACTTGGCACTCACCGAGCCTAAAGCCATCGAACACTTGGTGTCGCTGGGTGTCAACGCCGTACACATCCTCCCCTCCTACGATTATGCCTCGGTGGATGAGACAAAACTCGACCAGCCTCAGTACAATTGGGGCTACGACCCACTGAACTACAATGTGCCCGAAGGCTCGTATGCCACGGATCCCTACAAGCCCGAAGTGCGCATCAGGGAATTCAAGCAGATGGTGCAAGCACTGCACAAGGCGGGCATCCGCGTCATTCTCGACGTGGTGTATAACCATACGTTCGACATCGACGGCAGCAATTTCCAACGCACCTTTCCCGATTATTTCTATCGCAAGAATGCCGACGGCACCTATTCTGACGGTTCTGGCTGCGGCAACGAGACTGCCTCGGAAAAGCCGTTGATGCGCGAATTCATGATTGAAAGCATGAAATACTGGGCTACGGAATATCACATTGATGGCTTCCGCGTGGATTTGATGGGTGTGCACGACATAGAAACGATGAACCTCATACGCGAGGAAATGGACAGGATAGATCCATCAATATATATCTATGGTGAGGGATGGAGTGCAGGAACGTGTGCCTATCCTACGGAAAAGTTGGCACTCAAGGCCAACGTTAAACAGATGCCACGCATCGGTGCTTTCAGCGATGAACTGCGCGATGCACTCCGCGGCCCGTTCTCGGACGACAGCAAGGGGGCGTTTCTCGCCGGCATCGCAGGGCTGGAAGAAAGCATTAAGTTTGGCATCGCCGGCGCAATAGCACACCCACAGGTAGACATGACCAAGGTGAACTATGCTCAAGAGGCGTGGGCCACAGAGCCGACACAGATGATCAGCTATGTGAGCTGCCACGACGACATGTGTCTGAACGACCGCCTGAAAGCCAGCATACCCAACCTCACAGTGGAGGAGCAGATACGCCTGAACCTCTTGGCGCAGACTGCGGTCTTCACATCGCAGGGCGTGCCTTTCATGCTCAGCGGCGAGGAGATGTTCAGAGATAAGAAAGGTGTGCACAACAGCTACAAGTCACCTGACAGTATCAATCGGTTGGATTGGGAAAATTTGCAGCGTTACCCGCAAGTGTTCAGCTATTACAAGGGACTCATTGCACTGCGAAAGCAATACCAGGCATTCCGCTTGGGCAATGCCGAGGCCGTTCGACAGTATCTCACCTTCCTCCCAACAGAACCTTGCTTGGTGGGTTATCGCTTGTTTGATGCCCCCACCAACAGTGATATCTACGTGCTGCTCAATGCCAACAAAACCGAGAAGCAGGTATCCTTACCCGCTGGAGCGTACAACGTACTGTGCTACGATGGGGTCATTGATGTCAACGGAACAGAGAAATTGATGCTCGACGAACATGCCGACAAGGCCATTGTCCCTGCCCAATCAGCCATGATTCTAAGAAAACAGCAGTAAAAAGAAAATAAGATGAAGAAGTTATTATTTGTCATTTCCCTTTTGACACAGACTTTTGCGACGTATGCCCAAATACAAATAAACCGCATTGACCCAACCAATTGGTTTGTTGGGATGAAGGATGCGAGTTTACAACTCATGGTGTACGGCAACGACTTGCACGGCACTCAAGTAACCACCCGTGACGCTGGCGTGCAAATAGACAGTGTGGTACAGATGCCCAACGCACATTATTTGTTGGCTTACCTCAACCTGAAGGACGCCAAGCCAGGCATCATCACGCTGTCGTTCACAAAGGGAAAGAAAACAAAAAAAGTGAAATACGAGCTGAAGCAGCGTGAGATGAGTGGCGACAAGCGCATGGGATTCACCAATGCCGACGTGCTGTACATGCTCATGCCCGACCGATTTGCCAACGGGGACACCAAGAACGACCAGATAAAAGGCATGAACAAATATGTTTGCGACCGCACGAAACCCAGTCTGAGACATGGGGGCGATTTGGAGGGCATTCGCAAAAACCTCGATTATTTCACGAATTTAGGGGTGACCGCTCTATGGTTCACGCCTGTACTGGAAAACAATTCGCCCGACACCAACGGCTTTAGTACCTATCATGGCTATGCCACGACAGATTATTATAAGGTAGACCCACGCTTTGGCACTAACGAGGAATATCGACAGCTCATTGACGAAGCTCACCAAAAAGGACTTAAAGTGGTGATGGACATGATTTTCAACCATTGCGGATTTGAACACCCATGGCTCAAAGAATTGCCCTCTGACGATTGGTTGAACGTGCCCGAATGGCTCGAGGAAGGCAAGAAGACAGGAAAAGACGAGAAGACAGGCATGCCAAATGGTACGAAAACCAACTCCAAGTATTTGCAGACCAGCTATAAACTCACGCCAGTGCTCGACCCATACGCTTCGGAAATAGACCTGAAAGAAACCGTTGACGGATGGTTTGTACCCTCCATGCCCGACTTGAACCAGCGCAATCCACACGTCATCAAGTACCTCATCCAAAACAGTATATGGTGGATTGAGACCGTAGGCATCGATGGCATCCGCATGGACACCTATCCTTATGCCGACCGCAAAGCCATGGCACTGTGGATGAAGACGCTCAACGAGGAGTATCCTAACTTCAATGTGGTGGGCGAAACGTGGAACACAGAACCCGCTTATACCGCTGCTTGGCAAAAAGACAGCAAGCTGTCGGACATCAACAGCAACTTGAAAAGCGTCATGGATTTTAGTTTCTTTGAGAAAATCAACAAGGCGAAGAATGAAGAGACCGATGGCTGGTGGAATGGACTGAACAGGGTTTACAACTCACTGGTGTACGATTACCTATACGAAAATCCAAAAGATGTGATGGCTTTCATCGAGAATCACGACACCGACCGATTCTTAGGTAATGGACAAGATGTCGCCGCACTCAAACAAGCCTTAGCTCTTTTGCTCACCATGAACCGCACTCCGCAGCTATATTACGGCACCGAAGTGCTGATGAATGGCACCAAAGAGGTGACCGATGGGCATGTACGTCAGGATTTCCCTGGTGGTTTCCCGGGCGATGCACACACGGCATTCACGGCAGAAGGAAGGTCAAAGGCACAAAACGAAATGTTCAACTGGCTCAGCAAGCTGCTGCATTGGCGACAAGGCAATGAAGTAATTACCCAAGGCAAGCAGATTCAGTTCATTCCCCACCAAGGGGTGTACGTCTTAGCACGCCAATATCAAGGTAAAACAGTGCTGACTGTACTTAACGGAACATCGAAAGAAGCCCAGTTGGACGTGAAGCGATATGCCGAAGTCATCGGCAAATCAACTGCTGCTCATGACGTCATTACCGGTGAGAACGTGGACGTGAGCAAAGACATCAAGTTGTCTCCACGCCAAACGCTTGTCACTGAATTATAGGTAGAAAGGGAGTTAACAGGAGGTAACAGGGAGTTAAAAAGGAGTTAGCGGACATTAGTTCGACTGAGCATTATAAACGAATGCTTTTGAAGTCAAACAAAAAAACTATTGTCCGCCAACTCCTTTCTAACTCCTCGCCAACTTCTTCTTTAACTCCCCGCTAACTCCTGTTTACTCCCTGTTTACTCCCGACAACTCCCATCAACCTTCCGTCGCCCCCACCCTATGCTCTCGGAGCAAGATATCAAGAAGAAGCTTCCATAGGTTAAGCCGAGATATTTTTCTTTACAAACATACCTTTCATAATTTCATTATTTGACAACAGCAGATTGTTTGGCTTCAAATACACCAAGAATAAGACACATTTATATCTCATTATCACACAACTCGTTATAGCATTTCGGCTATAAATAGCAATTCTCTCATCAGTCTTGTTTTCTCAAAAGCATTGCTTTTACACGCTAATAGACATGCCTTTGCCATGCAATAGCATACGTATAGGGGTGATAAATGACGTCTTTTGGAGGCTAATTTCGTCGTTTCGGGGGTTAAAAACACTATTTTCAGGCTAAACAGCTCCTTGTTTTCATCCGCTAAGCCTATTGTTTTTCTCCAGAATGAAAATTCAGAAGGGCTGTTTTTAGGCCTTTTTTTGGTAAAAATAATTGAAGTTTTCAGTCTGTACCCCCTTCGTTTCACTTTATTTTTGGGTATTCTACCAATTTCTCCAATAAGACGATTTTAACCCAAGTGGATAGCGTTAATAAATCGTAATATAATTAATAAATTATAAAATAACAGCTATTAAGAGAGCCTTATGTTGGCTATGTTTATAGATATGTGTATTTTTGCAGACCGATTATTTCGGGGATGAACTTAGAGTCCCCTGTGCGGATGTGTTAATAGTGGTGCTTTTGGCCGAGCATCACGGTTAGTGAATCGTTCGTACATGAGTGAAATAAAAACGTTTTTTAGTAGTAAAATTTAAATTTTTAATGGACACATTAAGTTACAAGACTATTTCCGTCAACAGGGAAACAGCTCAAAAAGAGTGGGTCGTAGTAGACGCAACCGACCAGATTGTTGGTCGCCTTTGCTCAAAGGTCGCTAAGTTGCTGCGTGGCAAGTACAAGCCAACTTTCACTCCTCATGTTGATTGTGGAGACAACGTCATTATCATCAATGCCGAGAAAATTAAGTTCTCTGGCAAGAAAGAGACAGACAAACTTTATACACGTTATACCGGTTATCCTGGTGGACAGCGTTTCAACACTCCTGCCGAGCTTCGTACTCGCAAGAATGGTGTTGACAAGATTGTTCGTCATGCCGTGAAAGGTATGCTGCCAAAGGGCCCGTTGGGACGTTCTTTGCTGAGCAACCTGTATGTATTCGAAGGCGCTGAGCACGACAAGGCTGCCCAGAAGCCTAAGGCTATCGATATTAACCAGTATAAATAATAAGGAAAGATGGAAGTAATCAATGCAATAGGCCGCCGCAAGAGCGCCATCGCTCGCGTATACCTGACTGAAGGTACCGGCAAAATAACGATTAACAAAAAAGATATTGAAACCTATTTCCCATCAGCTATCTTGCGTTATGTGGTTAAACAGCCATTGGAAACACTTGAGGTTGAAGGAAAATATGACATCAAAGCCAACCTTGATGGTGGCGGATTCACAGGTCAGAGCCAGGCACTTCGCCTCGCCATTGCCCGTGCGCTCGTCAAGTTGAATGCTGAAGATAAGAAGGTGTTGAAGGACAATGGATTCTTGACACGTGACAGCCGTGCTGTTGAGCGTAAGAAGCCAGGACAGCCCAAGGCCCGTCGTCGCTTCCAGTTCAGTAAGCGTTAATGAGGGAAATAGTTGACAAGTTCACGAGTAGACAAGTTGACGAGGTGATACTTGTAAACTTGTAAACTATCAACTCGTAAACTGATCATCCGTTTAGTATCTAAATCCTCGAGATTTCCCATGCGTGGCGAACTACTCGAAGATTGGTTCTAATCAACTAAAAAGAAAGTAAACAATTTAAAGAAAAGAAAAATGTCAAGAACAAATTTTGACCAATTATTGCAGGCAGGTAGCCACTTCGGACACCTCCGTCGCAAATGGAATCCAGCCATGGCTCCTTATATCTTCATGGAGCGCAATGGCATTCACATCATCGACCTGAACAAAACGGTTGTTAAGATTGACGAAGCAGCCGAAGCTTTGAAACAGATTGCGAAGTCTGGTAGGAAGATTTTGTTTGTCGCTACTAAAAAACAAGCTAAGGACATCGTAGCCGAGAAGGCTGCATCTGTAAACATGCCATACGTGAACGAGCGTTGGGCTGGTGGTACACTCACCAACTTCCCAACCATTCGTAAGGCTGTGAAGAAAATGACAAACATCGACAAGTTGATGGCTGATGGCACATTCGAAAACATCTCCAAGCGTGAGTTGCTTCAGATTACACGCCAACGCGCCAAGTTGGAGAAGAACTTGGGTTCTATTGCCGACCTTACACGCTTGCCTTCTGCACTGTTCGTTGTAGACGTATGCAAGGAACACATCGCCGTGAAGGAAGCCAATCGCTTGGGCATCCCCGTGTTCGCTATCGTTGACACCAACTCAGATCCTAAGAACATCGACTTCGTGATTCCCGCAAATGATGATGCGAAAGATTCTGTAGAAGTAATCTTGACTGCTTGCTGTCAAGCCATCGCTGAGGGTTTGGAGGAGCGCAAGGCTGAAAAGGCTGATGAAAAGGCAGCTGCCGAGCAACAAGAGGAAGCTGCAGAGGCTAAGCCAAAGCGTGCTCGCAAGGCTCGCAAGCAGACCGAAGAGACTGAGAAGGCTGAAGGAACAGAGGAAGTAGCTGAAAAGGCTGAGCCTGCAAAGGAGGAAAACAAGGAAGCTGAAGCTAAAGAAGAAGCTCCTGCTGCTGAATAATCGTATTGAATAGAGAAGAACGAAGGGGGAAAGGTATGTTCTTAACATATCTGGTGATCTCTTCATTCTTCTCTGTCCTTTTTTATAAAAGAATAATATTAACCCAATAAATAAGATTTTTATATTATGGCTGTAACAATTGCTGATATACAAAAGCTTCGTAAAATGACCGGCGCTGGTCTGGCTGATTGCAAGAAAGCGTTGACCGAAGCAGCTGGTGACATGGACAAGGCTGTTGAGTTGGTTCGTGAACGCGGACTGGCTATCGCTGCCAAACGTTCTGATCGTGAGACTTCAAACGGTTGTGTGCTCGTGAAAGTTGACAAAGACTTCGCTGCAATGATCGCCTTGAAGTGCGAAACCGACTTCGTGGCAAACGGCAAGGACTTCATCGAGTGTACACAAAACATCCTCGACGCTGCCGTTGCTGCTAAGGCTAAGACCATCGATGAAATTCTGACTTTGAAGCTCGCAGATGGAAAAGATGTTGCCACAACCGTTAAACTTCGTTCTGGTATCACAGGCGAGAAGATGGAGTTGGATGGCTATCGTTTCCTCGAAGGAGAAAACATCGAGGCATACAACCACATGAACAAGAACATCTTGTGCACGATGGTTCAGACCAACAAACCTGCCGAAGAGCAGGCTCATAACATCGCCATGCAGGTTGCTGCGATGAACCCTGTAGCCTTGAATGAAGAGAGTGTTTCGCAAGAAGTGAAAGATGCTGAGTACAAGGTGGCCGTAGAGAAGACCAAAGAAGAGCAGATTGAGAAGGCTGTCACAGCAGCATTGAAGAAAGCTGGCTTCAACTTGTATATCGCTGAGAGCGAGGAACACATGGAGGAAGGCCTCCGCAAGGGTGAGATTACCGCTGAGCAAGCAGACGAGATTCGTAAGATCAAGGCTGAAACAGCAGCTGACAAGAAGGAGCATTTGCAAGAAAACATGATTCAGAATATTGCTAAAGGCCGTATGAACAAGTTCTTCAAGGAAAACTGCTTGTTGAACCAAGAATATATCCAGGACAGCAAAATCACTGTTTCTGAATATCTGAAACAGGCTGACAAAGATTTGGAAATCGTCGACTTCAAGCGCTTTAGCTTGCGCGCAGATTAATAAAGAACTTCCAAGAAAGGAAGATTTATGGCATAGAAAAGTCCGGTTGAGAACCTCTCAATCGGGCTTTTTCCGTTTATCTTCGCTACTTCTTCTAATTTGTAGTATCTTTGCAGCATACCCAAGTGCAGCTGGAGGCATTGGAGAATCAACAGAAAAAAATCAAAGAGATGAAAATATTTGCCGTTGGAATGAATTACGCACAGCACAATAAAGAGCTGTTGGGAACGTTATCAAAACCAGAGAATCCTGTGATTTTCATGAAGCCTGATTCGGCTTTACTCAAAGATCATAAGCCGTTCTTCATCCCCGATGACTTGGGGAGGATAGAATACGAGGCCGAAGTGGTCGTGCGGATTTGTCGATTAGGTAAGACTATCTCAGAACGATTTTCCCATCGTTACTACGACGCTGTTACCCTGGGAATTGACTTCACCGCCCGTGAGCTGCAACAAAAGTTACGCGCAGCAGGGCAGCCTTGGGAGCTATCCAAAGGATTTGATGGTGCGGCAGCGTTGGGTGACTGGATAGATGTGGGCAAGTTTCGCAACGTACAGGCGCTCAACTTCCATCTTGATATCAATGGTAAGACGGTGCAAGAAGGATTCACGGGAGACATGTTGTATAAGATTGATGAGCTGATAGCTTATATCAGTCGATATTTCACCTTGAAAACTGGTGATATCTTGTACACCGGTACGCCTGCGGGAACGGGTCCTGTGGAGGTAAACGACCATTTGGAAGGGTATCTGGCAGACCGGAAAGTGCTTGAAATGAATTGTAAATAAACACAGAATTAGAACGCGTGTTGAGAGGAATCAAATTTCTTGTTATTGGTTTTTTGTCGCTTTTGTGCTTGAGTGTTTCTGCTCAAGAGCGTTTCTTTAACTTGACGGCAGCTGACGTGAAGATAGATTCACGGTTGCCTCATTTCTCCTATTCCTTTGCGCTGGGCGATCAATACGTTGACTCTTCCTATGCCGTTTCTATTCTCTACCCCGAATTCATAGACATGACGTCGGCCGATATTGCACGATACAGACAGCTTTCTGATGCGCCCTTGCTAGCTATGCCACCTATCCGACAGCGGTTGGCTTTGGATAGAAAGAAAGGTTCTTTGGAGGTAGACTTCTGCCCTTTGGTGTTTCGTGACGGCAAATATCAAATCTTGGTCAGCTTCATGCTGCGATTAGAAGCCCAGCCACGCAAACAATCGCTGCGACATGCCGCAGTTCAGACAAGAGCAGGCGGTACAAGTCGTTATGCGGCTCACTCGGTATTGGCATCAGGCAAGTGGGCAAAGATACGTGTACCCGCATCGGGCGTGTACCGATTGACGGATGACTTGATTCGTAAAGCCGGCTTTACAGATATTAATAAGGTGAAGGTTTATGGCTATGGTGGTAGGTTGCAAAATGAGAAACTGGTTGCTGAAGAGTTGGTGGCAACCGATGATTTGAAGGAAGTTCCCACCTGTTGGGTTGATGGGCGTCGATTGTTTTATGCATACGGGCCAGTGTCATGGGATTCCAACACAGCCACTCGCCGCACCCGCAACCCCTATTCAGACTATGGCTATTACTTTTTGACGCAGACAAATGACGCCCCCACGTCTGTCGATTCTACGGCATTTCTGGCATCTTTCTATCCATCGCCTGACGATTATCACACCCTTTACGAAGTTGACGCACATGCATGGTATGCTGGCGGGCGCAACTTGTTTGACCCTAATCCCATCCCAGCAGGTTCTTCCAAGACATTCATCATCCCGTCTAAGGCGGGTCAAGGCCGTGCTAAGATGTCGGTCAATCTATCAGCTGGCACCGCATCCCAGGCAACCGTGATCTATCAGAGTGCCGAATTGGGGACGTTGAACATCCATTTAATAGATCATGACAGTGGAAATGAGGCGGGGGCGGGGTATGAGATTGATAGAAAAGGCACGACTGATTCGGTCAAGATATCCACAAACTCCGGTGGTCCAATTCGCTTAG